>JARRQA010000021.1:14332-25323 GCA_037382325.1 Robiginitalea sp. | reverse complement strand
TTTCGCAACGGCCGGGGTGAATTACGGGATTTACCGCCTGTTCGGAACCGAAATAGGCCCGACCAACTACATCGACATCCTGACCTCGGGAATCTTTTTTACGGCCATGTGGTACATGGCCATCAAAAAACTGGAAAACTGGACCCTCTGGATCCTGGCGGACCTGATCACGGTCCCTCTCTACGCCTATAGGGGGTGGGGGATGCTGTCCCTACAGTACCTCATATTCACTATCTTGGCGATCCAAGGTTATATCGCATGGAAGAAGCTCTTAGACAAGAACCTTCAGACATCCTGAAAGTAGTGGTCTTCGGGCCGGAATCCACAGGAAAGACCACCCTGGCTATGGACCTGGCGGCCCACTATCAGGCCCCCTGGGTTCCGGAATATGCCCGGGAGTATCTGCAGGACAAATGGGACCGGGAACAGCTGACCTGCCAGCCGGAAGACCTGCTTCCCATTGCCATAGGACAGATGCGGCTGGAAAATGCACTGACCAAACAGGCAGACCGGCTCTTGATCTGCGATACAGACCTTTTGGAGACCAAGGTTTACTCGGAGGCTTATTACCTGGGGTATTGTGATCCCGAGTTAGAAAAATATGCCCTTGAGAACCAATACGACCTGTATTTGCTGACCGGGATCGATATTCCCTGGGAAGCTGACGATCTTAGGGATAAGCCGGGGGAACGGGAAAAAATGTACGCTTACTTCAAAAAGTCCCTCGAAAAATATAAACGCAGATTTGTTATCTTAAAAGGCAGCCGGGCAACGCGGCTCCAACTTGCTATACGACACATCGATAAAATATTGAATACATGAAAATTTTTACGGAAGCGGATCAGGATTTTTTGTCTGAAAAAGGAATTAGTCCGCAACAGGCGTTTTCACAAATCGAAACCTTCCGGGAGGGAATCCCGCCGGTTCGCCTTAGCAAGGCAGCCGTGATCGGCGATGGGATTGAACGTTTAAACGCTGAAGAACGACAACGGCTCAGAAAGCATTACCGGGCGCATGCACAGGGGGTAAAGATCGCAAAATTTACCCCGGCCTCCGGAGCCGCTTCCCGGATGTTCCGTGCGTTGTTTGCCTTTCTGAAGGAATTCAAACCCCTGGAGCATTCCCTTGAAGACTTCTTTGCCGACAGGAAAAACCGGGCGATCAGGACTTTTTATGAGGGGCTGGAAAAATTCCCGTTCTATGACCTGGTCCGTTCTCGTATCGGGGTAAGCCCGGAAAACCGGGGGAAATTTCTGCATGCGTTCGTGGAGGAAATGCTTTCTGAAGGAGGCCTGAATTACGGTTTTTACCCCAAGGGGCTTTTGCCATTCCACAGGTACGCCGACCACCTGGCCACCCCTCTGGAAGAGCACCTGAAAGAAGGAGCTGCATATGCCCGAAGTGGTGACCGGGCTCATCTGCATTTCACCATTTCCTCTCAGCACCGCGAAATGTTTGAGTCGGAATACGAAAAGGTAGCAGATCGCGTCACCCAAAAGACCGGCTGTGCCTTTGAGGTTGGGTATTCCTATCAGAAAGGAGCCACCGATACCCTGGCGGTAACTCCGGAAAACGAACCCTTCCGCGACCGGGACGGGCGTTTGCTCTTCAGGCCCGGAGGACATGGGGCCCTTTTGGAAAATTTGAACGAACAGCAGGCCGACCTGTTGTTTATAAAGAACATCGATAATGTGGTCCCGGAGCATTCTCTGGAAGAAATCGCCACCTGGAAGGAAGTACTGGGCGGGTACCTGCTGAAGGTACAGGAACAGGCCTTCCGGTTCAGTCGCCTGCTGGAGGAGGGAGCGCTGGATCTAGACCTGTTGAAACAGGTAAGAAAATTTCTGGAGGAGCGTCTCAACGTGCGTATACCCAACGCCTATGCCGGATACAGCCTCGAAGAAAAGCTCGCCATCTTGAAGGATAAACTGATTCGCCCCATCAGGGTATGCGGGATGGTCCGGAATGAAGGGGACCCCGGGGGCGGGCCTTTCTGGGTCAGGGATGCCAACGGAAACGAATCGCTGCAGATAGTGGAATCGGCCCAGGTGGACATGGGGGATGAAAAGCAAAAGGAGATTTTCAGCGAGGCAACCCATTTCAACCCTGTGGATTTGGTATGTGGGGTGAAGGACGCCTATGGAAAAAAATTCAACCTCATGAATTTCCGGGACCCTAAACAAGGCTTCATAACCGACAAGACCTATGAAGGGAGGCCCCTGAAAGCTCTTGAACTACCAGGATTGTGGAACGGTGGCATGGCATATTGGAATACCGTTTTTGTTGAGGTGCCTGTTGCCACCTTCAATCCCGTCAAAACGGTAAATGACCTCCTGAAACCGGCCCATCAAACCGTCCGTGACTGAATTTTACCTCCCATGTTTTTCTCCTAACGGCTGAGTCCGTATCTTTGAAAGGTCTCACAAGGGGTGCTCTGTGCATCGGTAGTGGTTAACCGATTCGTGCCGGGCTGAGATTATACCCGATGAACCTGGGCGGGTAATGCTGCCAAGGGAGGACTGAGAGGATCTGCGATCCGAGTCCCGGATCGGTAGGCATCTTTCCTGAAAGGGTAGCATTCTGCCAAATCATCAAGTATAACGAAGAATAATGGCCCCTTTTATTCGTAACCTTTTACGAATGAAAAAAGCGATATTCTATATTCTGTTCCTGGGATTTCCCTTGTTGGGAATGGCACAGGAAAAACAAAAGGACTCTGTGGAGTCTGATGAGATCATACTGGATGAGGTCCTCGTTTCGGCTGTACGGGTAACCCGGGAGGCCCCTGTCACTTTTTCCAATCTGAAAAAAGCCCGGATCGAAAAAAGGAACCTCGGGCAGGACATTCCCATTCTGATGAATTACCTGCCTTCCGTGGTGACCACCTCAGATGCCGGGGCCGGAATCGGATATACAGGGATCCGGGTCCGGGGTTCGGACGCCACCCGGGTAAATGTGACCATCAACGGACTCCCATACAATGACGCTGAATCCCAGGGAACCTTTTGGGTTAACATGCCGGATTTTGCCTCTTCCACGGAGAGTCTGCAGTTGCAAAGAGGGGTCGGCACATCCACAAATGGAGCCGGTGCTTTCGGAGCCAGCCTGAATATTCTGACAGATGCCTTTTCCCAGGAGGCCTATGCGGAACTATCCGGATCTGCCGGGAGCTTCAATACCCACAAGGCGACGGCAAAATTCAGTACGGGGCTGCTGGCAGACCATTTTGAACTCTCCGGACGGTTGTCCCGGATTGCATCCGACGGGTATATTGACCGGGCTTCTTCCGATCTCGATTCGTATTTCCTGCAGGGGACTCTCGTGAATGAAAAAACCCTTGTTAAAGGGTTGTTGTTCGGCGGTCATGAAATCACTTATCAGTCCTGGTACGGCTTTGATCCGGACTTGCTGGCGGCGATCGGGGTGGATAATAATCTGGAGACGAACCGAAGGTATAATGTTGCGGGAATTCAGTTCGATGAAATCGGGAATTTTGAAGGTTTCTACGATAACCAGGTAGACGACTACAAACAGGACCATTTCCAGTTGCACTGGAACCAGCAGTGGAGTCCTGCCTTTCAAACCAATATCGCGCTGCACTATACCCGGGGCAGGGGATTCTTCGAGGAGTATGTGGATCAGTAGGAACCGTTTTTTCCGGAGAATACCGCAAAGGCCCCTGGCAGCTCACAGTCGGGGGAGGATGGAACACCAACCGCGGGGACCATTTCGGATAAGTCATATGGGCGCGGTATTCCGGGGAACTGGAGCGCGGGGACCGCTATTATTAATACGATTCCCAAAAGGATGATTTCAATGTGTTCGCCAAGGCGAATTACCTGCTCGATGAGCAGTGGCGTTTTTTTGTGGATTTGCAGTATCGGGGCGTCCGCTACCGGGCCAACGGGCAGGAGACCGGGTTGGTGGATGACCGTTTCCGCTTTTTCAACCCGAAAATGGGCCTTACCTACCGCTTCAATTCTTTCCAGAACCTTTACTTTTCCTACGCCGTGGCCAACCGGGAGCCCAACCGCAATGATTATGAAAACGGGAATCCGAAACCGGAACAACTCCACGACTTTGAGCTCGGCTGGCGGTACCGGAAAAAAGGTGTCAGCCTGAATGCCAACCTTTATTATATGAGGTACCGTGACCAGTTGGTTCTCACCGGGGAACTAAATGATGTGGGCGCTCCGGTCCGTGCCAATGTGGGGGACAGCTACCGGTTTGGCCTGGAAGTCGATGCGGAGATTCCCCTGGGTGAAAAACTGCGATGGCAGCCTAATCTGGCGCTCAGCACGAACCGGAACGTGGACTTCTTCTTTCGCAGGGACGGGGAGTTGCGCAACCTTGGCAATACCCCCATCGCTTATTCGCCAGGGGTGGTGGCGGGTAGCAGGCTTGTATTCCTGCCCCTGGAAAATCTGGAACTCGGGTTGCTACCACGGTAGAAGGGGTAGGATACCATCCCCAGGCCGGGATCCATTTTCTGGCGGGAGCCACCTTTCGATTCTGAGGCTGTGAGAGGTTAGTTGGAGATCACCAGGGTACTGCCGCTGAGGTTGGCCCTGTATTCCAGCATATCGTAATAGCGGATATCGTCGGTTGGGCGGTTGAGTTGCTGACCTGTAAACAGGCTGTATTCGAAATCCTCACAGGAACAACGGGCAATTTGCCCTTCCCCGGACATGGTGGAGCAGGTATTCGGGGCGTGATTGGGACAGCTGGCCTCAAAGGCACGGAAGATATCGAATCCTGTATTCATGATGAAAACCCCGCGGATACCAACCCCAGTATTGCCGATATAAACGGGGTTGCCGGTGGTGAGCAGCGGGCTGTACAGCGGGAGGTTCAGGTTGATTTCATATCGGAATCTGATCTCCTGCAGGTAAGGGTTTCGCCTGCCCGTATCGTTGTCACAACACAGCAGTGTGAAAAACAGGATTGCTGATAAAATTAGGGGGTAGCGGCTCATGGCTTTGGGTTTCTGTTTCGCAAAAATCCGTAAAAATTGCCTATATTTGTTTAAAATCCTCTAAATAACTTGCAGGTCCTGCGGGTTAAAGGGGATTTTCTATTTATTAAAGCGTACGACTATGAGCAAGGTATCCTATTACACTGAGGAGGGGCTGAAGAAACTGAAGGATGAATTAAACCATTTGCGGGATGTGGAGCGCCCGAAAGCATCACAGGCCATAGCAGAAGCACGGGACAAGGGAGACCTGTCCGAGAATGCGGAATACGATGCTGCCAAGGAGGCCCAGGGTCTTCTTGAGATGAAAATAGCAAAGCTGGAAGAGTTGCTGGCAAATGCGAGGCTTATCGACGAATCCCAGCTTGACACCTCAAAAGTCCTCGTATTGTCCACCGTGAAGTTGCGCAACCATCAAAACGGGATGGAGCTGACCTATACCTTGGTGGCGGAAAGCGAGGCAGACCTTAAGGCGGGCAAGATCTCCGTCACTTCGCCCATTGGGAAGGGCCTTCTGGGGAAAAAGGTGGGTGAAACCGCTGAGATCCAGGTTCCCAACGGCACCCTGAAATTCGATATCCTGGAAATCACCCGCTGATTTACGAGGGTATACCAGGTGTTTTACTATCTTTCAGGAACCAACCTTATCTGACCATGCCCACTATTTTTACACGTATCATAAAGGGGGAGATTCCGTGTTACAGGATCGCCGAGGATGAAGACAACTTCGCTTTTCTGGACATTAATCCAAACAGTGAAGGGCATACCCTTTGCGTGCCCAAAAAGGAAGTGGACAAAATCACCGAACTCAGCCAGGCCGATTATGAAAGCCTGATGCGGTTCAGCCGTAAGGTCGCACTGGCGGTGGAGGATGCGGTAGATTGCGTTCGCGTGGGGCTGACGGTCATCGGCCTGGAAGTGCCGCATGTACACGTGCACGTAATCCCGCTAAATGAGATGGCAGATGCCACCTTCCAGCGAAAACGATCCCTCAGCCCTGAGCAATTTGAGGAGGTGGCTTCCAGGATACGGGCAAAAATCAAATAGCCCCCTGAAGGTAGAGGTATATGAGGCCCCCTGCCAGGACAATTCCCAGGAGCACCAGAATATAGAACAAAGGCCGAAAACGCATCGACGCTTTTTCCGCCTCAATGGCTTTGCCATAGTATTCCACGCTGCGTTCTATGTCTTCCGTCCAGGTAACCGGATAGAGCACGCTGTGGCAGGTATTGCATTTCAATTCCCGCTTCAGCTCCGGGGTTACCCTGTGGTAGAACGGACCATACAGGTGTTTTTGATAAAATGTCAGGGTGAGGTCCTGATTGAAACACTCCGGACAATTATTGGTCAGAGGGGCTTCCTTGATAATCTTGAATTCGGGCTTTGCCATTTTATTTCTGGATTCTTAAAGAGAGTTGCATCACCGTACCTTCCTTGCCGGAAGAAAGGACTTTTATTTTTCCATTATGGTATTCTTCCACAATCCTTTTGACCAGGGAAAGCCCCAGGCCCCACCCCCTTTTTTTAGTTGTGTAGCCGGGATTGAAGATTTCCTGGAACAGTTTCCGCGGGATGCCATGGCCGGTATCTGAGATCAGGATGTTTACGAAGGAATTCGCCGGCATTATATCCACGGAGATTTCCCCTTTGCCCTTCATGGCGTCAATCCCGTTTTTAACAAGGTTTTCGATTGTCCAGTGGTACAGGGATTTATTCAGCAGCACGGGGAGGGATTCCACTTCTGAATGAAAGCTGAAATGAACCAGTTTTGAACTGCGGGCCTGCAGATATTCGAAGGCACTTTTGGTTTCATGGACAATGTCATACGGCTCCAGCCTGGGCATGGAACCAATCTGGGAGAAGCGCTCCGTGATGGTTTGAAGGCGGCCGATATCCTTTTCGATTTCCGTGGTGATCTTCGGGTTAAGGGCTTCTTCTTTGAGGAGTTCGTTCCAGCCCAGGAGCGAAGTAAGCGGGGTGCCGATCTGATGGGCGGTTTCCTTGGCCATTCCCGCCCAGAGCTTGTTTTGCTCCGAGACCTTATTGGTTTTGAAGAAAAAGAATATAACCGCTCCGAAAAGGAAGATGATCAGCAACAGGGCGATGGGATAGTATTTCAATTTATTGAGCACTTCCGAATTCCCGTAATAAAGAGTGGCCAGGTGTTCTCCCTGATAATCGATGAGGATCGGACTGTTCTCCGATTCAAAATCGGCGATTTTACGCCGGATCCGGGTACTGTCTTCCAGGGTAAAATCCGGCATATTATTGACTTTGACAGATCCGTCTGCATTTACCAGGATCATAGGAGTGGTGGTGTTCAGCTGCAGGACTTTGAGGTGAAGGGTCCCCAGTTCCTCGTTTTCCGGGGACCGGAGCAATTCGGACTGGGCGGTTGCCCAAATCTCCATTTTATGCCGTTCTTCTTCCTTGAACTTTTTAAAAAAACTGTTGGTGTTCCACAGGATCAGGCTTACGATCACGAAGGAAGAGATCAATAAAAAGGCGTTGGAAAACTTTCTCGGAGGATTCAGGCGCATACCCCTTGCTTATAACATTAAAGATAACTGAATTTGAACCGATTTGTTGTGGAAAGTGCTTTTTTCGCCCTCGCCTTTAGGGTAGTTTTCAATACCTTTGCGGGTATGCAAGAAGAGCTGCTCACCCTGCACCCCGAAGATATGGAAACCCGTGTTTTACACGGATATCTCCTCGGTGCAGTCGGGCCCAGACCCATTGCTTTTGCAAGCACCGTTGATGCAGAGGGGAATCCTAATCTGGCCCCTTTCAGCTTTTTTAATGTGTTCAGTGCGAACCCTCCGGTCTTGATCTTTTCACCAGCCAGAAGGGTGCGGAACAACACGACGAAACACACCCTGGAAAACATCCTTGATACCCGGGAGGTAGTCATCAATGTGGTCACGTATCCCATGGTACAGCAGATGTCCCTGGCCAGTACCGAATACGACCGTGGCGTAAGTGAGTTTGAGAAAGCCGGCTTTACGAGGGTCCCCTCCGAAAAGGTCACCCCCTGCCGAGTCGGGGAATCCCCGGTGCAGTTTGAATGCCGGGTAACCAAGGTGGAAGCGCTGGGAGAAGAAGGTGGGGCAGGCAATCTCGTGTTTTCCGAGGTGGTCCGGATCCATATAAAAAAAGAGGTTCTGGATAAAGAAGGCAGGCTGGACCCGGTAAAACTGGACCTGGTGGCCCGTATGGGGGGCAACTGGTACAGCCGTGCGTCAAGCGGCCTTTTTGAAGTGCCCAAACCCCTTTCGAGCAAAGGGGTGGGAGTGGATGCTATTCCCGAACCGATCCGAAACAGCGCAATCCTCACCGGGAATGACCTGGGGAGGCTGGGCAATTTCGAAAAGATACCGGGGGCCACTGAAGTTCAAAGCTTTGCTG
Organism: Robiginitalea sp.; assembly: GCA_037382325.1. Classification (GTDB taxonomy): domain Bacteria; phylum Bacteroidota; class Bacteroidia; order Flavobacteriales; family Flavobacteriaceae; genus Robiginitalea. The sequence continues at coordinate 16,946 of JARRQA010000021.1, read as the reverse complement.
AGGAAAGCGCAAAGGCTCGTGAGGTCCTGAAATCAAAAGACCCTCTTTTGATCCACCAACAGGCCCAGGCCTATATACAGACTGGTGACGTGGCAGCCGCCTGGAAGATTTTACTGGCGGGCATTCGCTGAGTCGTTCGAAAGGAGCAATGAGCCGGGGGCGATAAATGAAGTTAACAATAATCAAATTAGAAAGTAGCGAGAAATTATGGAAGTACAAGGCACTATCAAACTGATTGACGAAACCAAAACCTATGGTAACAATGGGTTCCGGAAACGGGAAATGGTCCTGACCACGGATGAACAATACCCCCAGCACCTGATGATTGAATTTATACAGGACAAAACGGATTTGCTGAACAATTACCAGGTTGGACAACAGGTCCGTATCAGCATTAACCTCAGGGGAAGGGAATGGGTAAACCCTCAGGGAGAGACCAAATATTTCAATTCCATCCAGGGATGGCGAATAGAGGTCCTGCAGGCCTCAGAAGAGGAAGGTGATGTACCGCCTGTCCCCCCTATGGAGGCTTTTGAACCCGCAAAAGACCTTAAAGAAGAGGATTACGACGACCTGCCGTTTTAAGGTCAAATATATGCCGGATTTAAGCAGCCACATCCTGATGACCGGCACCGGCCGAACCTGCCTGAGATGTCTTTGACACGTACCATTGAGCTCATATTCAGGAGATTTCTGCCTTCTCCTTTTGTCATCGCCCTGCTACTTACCTTGCTGACGATGGTCCTGGCCCTTGTGTTCGGACAGTTCCCGGAAGGCACCCCGGCATGGGAGGGCGTCCTGACCTCCTGGGAACACGGCCTTTGGAACCGGGGGCTGTTGGTCTTTGCCTACCAGATGATGCTTATCCTGGTGTTGGGTCACGTCCTTGTTCTGAGCAAGCCCATGGAGCGTTTGATCCTCAGGCTTACTTCCCTGGCAAAAAATGGGGCTTCGGCTGCCTTCCTGGTTATATTTTCCACCACCCTCGTATCTTTTTTCAACTGGGGCCTCGGCCTTATTTTCGGCGCCCTGCTCGCTCGGAAGGTAGGGGAGCATGCCAGGGACCGCAAAATTCCGCTCAACTACCCCTTGATAGGTGCCTGTGGCTATGCCGGCCTTATGGTATGGCACGGGGGTATAAGTGGCTCCGCCCCTATCAAGGTTTCTGAACCCGGCCACCTGGCAAGCCTTCTGGAAGGTGTACTTCCCGTTGCTGCACTTGCAGAATTCCCGGATACCATCCCGAGTTCAGCCACCATTTTCAGTTCCTGGAACCTGGCTCTCTTTTTTCTGGTGGCAGCGTCCATCAGCGGGTTGGCGTTTTATCTGGGTCGAACCACGGCACCCACTCATATAGCCCTGCCGGATTACCGGTTTTCAGAGGAAGACGTATCACCGGCAAAAGGAGCGGAAAAGCTGGACCGGTCTTCCGGGCTGTCTTTATTGCTGGCGGGGATGATCTTCCTGGCTTTTCTGGTACAGTACCTTCCCCAGCTGCGGTCGCTGAACCTTACGCCGGACATGTTGAATTTCTTCATGCTGGGCCTGGCCGTGCTGTTGCACGGCAATATCAGGCGTTTCCTGGGAGCTGTTGAAGAAGCCATCGGGGATACCTCAGGCATCCTGATTCAATTTCCCCTGTATTTCGGAATTATGGGAATAATGACCGAAAGCGGGCTTATCCACCAGATCTCTGATTTCTTTGTGGCGATAAGTTCCAGTGCCACCTTTCCAATTTTTACTTTTTTCAGCGCGGGCCTGGTGAATATTTTTGTGCCCAGCGGGGGTGGGCAATGGGCTGTACAGGGCCCGGTGATTCTCGAAGCTGCCCAAACCCTGCAGGTACCGCTGCCCAAAGCGGTCATGGCACTGGCTTATGGAGACCAGCTCACCAATATGCTCCAGCCTTTCTGGGCCCTTCCCCTGTTGGGCATTACTCAGTTGAAGGCACGGGAGATCCTGCCTTATACCCTGCTTTTTATGGTGCTGGGAGGCCTCATTTTCCTCGGGGGGTTGTGGTTTTTGTGACGGATTCGTATTTTTTATAGGTCCCTATGAAAGAGCATAAGATCCCTGTACCCATTTTGAGCAAGTCGCTGGTGTTTCCACCTGCCTCCCAGGCGACTTCCGAAGGGCTGGTGGCCATCGGCGGAGACCTGGGGACGGAGCGGCTCATGCTGGCCTACCGGTCCGGGATTTTTCCCTGGTTTAACGATGATTCCCTGATCCTTTGGTGGAGTCCGGACCCCAGAATGGTACTGTTTCCTCAAAACTTGAAAGTCTCCAGGAGCACACGGCAGCTGTTGCGCAAAGGAAAATTCAGGGTGACCCGGAACCGGGATTTCACCCAGGTTATATCGCAGTGTGCTCGGGTCAGGAGGAAGGACCAGGCGGGAACCTGGATTACCGAACATATGTTACAGGCCTATGAGGAATTACACAAACTCGGACATGCCGTTTCCTATGAAGTCTGGGAAGGACGCAACCTGGTCGGCGGGTTGTATGGAATTGATCTCGGGAATGTCTTTTGCGGGGAAAGTATGTTCAGCCTGACCTCCAATGCCTCCAAGGTAGCTTTTATACACATGGTCCGGGAGGTGGAAAAAAGGGGATG
>JARRQA010000021.1:0-14266 GCA_037382325.1 Robiginitalea sp. | reverse complement strand
ACGGCCGGTTGCCTTTCCACAAACTCGCCAACCGATACTCCCCTCCAATCTGTATTCGCAGCTTGTTACTGGCCAGGTAACCCAGCCATCCACTTGTTCTGATCGAATAACCAGGACGTAAATTTTTTCCTACAGTCAGCAAGCCTTCCAGGCCTCCTATCCAATATAATTCCCCCGGGTTCAGTTTTTTGCCCTGCAGGGGGCCATCCACTGCGAACCGGTACCTGAACCGGTGGAGGGTTTGAGAAGGAAGCAGCCGTTGCTCGGTTCTGAGCCGATGCCCATACCTGAGACTGTTACCCCGCAGCACAATGTTCAGTTGCTGAGTAAGGCGCAATTCGTTGGCACTCTGATTCTCAAACAACTCCCGAAATCGGTAAAGGACACCCAGGCCTACACTGTGACGCACTCCCCATTTGAACGTTGAAAAATGGGAAAGGTCTATATGTCGTATTGAAAGGGTTTCCTGTCCGAGATTCAGAAAAGACACCCGCTGGGCCACAGAAAAATTATGAAAATAGGTAGGGGAGAGGGAATAATTGATCGAAAACTTCGGCTGTAGCAGTAAGGAAAGGTCCTCCTGGGACCATCCGACAGATCCGGCAATCAGTAAAATAAAAAGGCAGTATCGCCTAATAGAGGACATGGTCATAGTTTGGCGGGAGGGATTTCTTCATCCCGATGAAACTACCCCTGGCATCATAGGTGATTTCAAAATCCCGGTAGCCATCCGCTGTTTTCGCATGTACGATGAGTTCATATCGGATTTCCGGCAGTAAAAGGTTTTGAAAAGCATTGCGGAATGTCACGGAATCAGACGGGAAGGTACTTCTGCGATACTGCTGCTGTATTTTCCGCACTTTGTACTTTTGAAAGGCCCCGCTCAAATGGTCTTCCATCAATTTCCAGCTCTCCTCCGGAATGTCCACGGGTTTAATCCGCACTTCGATATCTTCCAGATCTCCGGCATCACTGAATTCCACGCTGTAGTGTAGCCGGGCTTTTTTAAACTTGATTTCATAGCTCACCCTGCCGGCATCGATTTCCTTGTAAAAGCGAAGCCTGCGCACCCCTTCCAGATAGGGTTGGGCTTTTTCGAAGGAAATAACCGGGAACTGGGATTTTTTGATGCGGAATTCCCGTTCAGATTTGATCTGGGCATAACCTGATAATCCCAGGAAAAGCAGTAGTAAAGAGATCCAATTAAACTTCACGATACCGAAAGCATGTAATTTCGTGGTCATTGACCATTCCTGTGGCCTGCATGTGGGCATAAACCACCGTACTGCCCACAAATTTAAACCCTCTTTTCTTTAAATCTTTACTGATTCGGTCTGAAAGTGGGGTGGTAGCAGGTCCCTTGCTGTAATCCTCAATCTTATTCCTGATGACCTTTCCCCCGGTAAAACCCCAGAAATAGTCACTGAAACTGCCGTACTCCCTTTGTATTTCAAGGAAAGCCTGTGCATTTGTGATACTGGAATGAATCTTGAGCCGGTTGCGGATAATGCCGCTGTCCGCCAGGAGGGAAGCCACTTTTTCGGGACCGTATCCGGCGATTTTCCTGTAGTCAAAACCGTCAAATGCCTTTCGGAAATTTTCCCGTTTCCGCAGGATCGTAATCCAGCTCAGGCCTGCCTGAAAGGTCTCCAGCAGCAAGAATTCGAAAAGGGTTTCATCGTCCCTGACCGGAACGCCCCACTCCTCATCGTGATAGGCTTCATACAGCGGATCCCCAAGACACCAACCACAGCGTTTCTTTTCCATTTTCCTAAAGATAAGTAAAAACAGGACGATCCCTAAGACAAAAACAGGTATATGCTTTCGGGCCAATTGGTTTTAAATAAAAGGAGTACTATCGTTAAATAATAGTTAAACAGTTATATATTGATAGTAATACTATTATATTTGTGGTTCTTGATTTCAGAACAATGAAACATTTAATACGAAATGTAAAAATTGCGGTAAACGAGAAAACCTATGTGAAGGATCCGGAATCCTCAGATTTGGGAAAGCGTATCGTGGAACATGGGATTGCTCTCATTTCTGAGATGGGATTTGAAAAATTCACCTTCCGCAAACTGGGGGCCCGGATTGGTTCAAATGAGAGTTCGATTTACCGGTATTTTGAGAATAAGCATAAGTTCCTGATCTATCTGACCTCCTGGTACTGGGGATGGAAGGAGTATCAGCTTGTGCTCACCACCAATAGCATACAGGATGCGGCCGTAAAACTGGAAAAAGCCCTGGAAGTCCTCACTGAGCCTGTGGAGGAAGATTCTGCTTTTTCGCATATCGATGAGGTGGCCCTTTACCAGATCGTAATCAACGAGTATTCCAAATCGTTCCTGACCAAGGAAGTCGACCGGGAGAACAAGGAGGGCTATTTTGAAATTTACAAACGCATGGTTGGAAGGCTTGGGGAAATGATCCGGGCGGTTCAGCCGGAATACCCGTATGCCGGGAGCCTGGCGAGCACTGTAATGGAAGGGGCACTGCACCAGTATTTCCTGATGGAGCATTTCCCGTCCCTCACCAATTGCACTGATAACCGATCCCTGTTTGACTATTTCCGCGATATGGTATTCTCATCCCTAAACCTCGAAACCCATGGTTAAAACAATGATGACAGCCTGGCAAAGGTTGATAGGCATGCTCACCCTTGAGAAAAGGGATGTGTTCCAGGTCTTCTACTACGCGATTTTCGCAGGACTGGTAAACCTTTCCCTGCCCCTTGGTATACAGGCCATAATCAACCTCATACAGGGAGCCCAGGTCAGCACTTCCTGGATCGTCCTGGTTGTACTGGTAACCCTCGGGGTGGCCTTCGTGGGTATTCTGCAACTGATGCAAATCCGGATTATTGAAAACCTGCAGCAAAAAATATTCACTCGGGCCTCCTTCGAGTTCTCCTACCGGTTCCCCAAAATACGGATGGAGGAGTTGCGGAGTTATTACCCGCCGGAGCTGGCCAACCGGTTTTTTGATACCCTGACAGTGCAGAAATCTCTGGCCAAGATCCTGGTGGATTTCCCTGCAGCCCTGCTTCAAATCATATTCGGGCTGTTGCTGCTTTCCTTTTATCACCCGTTCTTCATCATCTACGGGTTATTGCTGGTACTCCTGATCTATGTGGTTTTTAAGTTTACCGCCCAGCGGGGATTGGAGACCAGCCTGGAAGAATCCAAGGACAAATACCGGGTAGCTCACTGGATTCAGGAGGTGGCACGGTCCATTGTCAGTTTCAAGCTTTCCGGGAAGACCAGCCATGCCATCGATAAAAACGATGCCCTGGTAAGTTCCTACCTGGATGCGCGGGAAAGCCACTTCAAAGTCCTCGTCATTCAGTTTATTCAGATGATCGGCTTCAAGGTACTTGTGACGGCCGGCCTGCTGTTGATCGGTGGCCTCCTCGTCCTGAACCAGGAAATGAATATCGGGCAGTTCGTGGCGGCGGAGATCATTATCCTCCTGGTGATCAGTTCGGTGGAGAAACTCATCCTGGGGCTCGAAACCTTTTACGACCTGCTGACGTCCCTGGAAAAGCTGGGGCAGGTGGTAGACAAGGAGCTCGAGCCCATAGGAGGAGAGCGTCCTTTCTCCGAGGAAATGGGTTTCAACGTAGAACTCAAAGAGGTAACCTACACTGTCCACGGAAGAGACAAGAAGATCATAGACCAGGTAAGCCTGAAGGTGACCCCGACCTGTACCATCTTGCTCAAAGGACCTTCCGGATCGGGAAAGTCCACGCTGTTGAGACTTATTGCAGGGATTCTTGAACCGGACAGCGGGCAGATTTACATCAATGATATATCCCTGAAAGGGGTCAATCTTAATTATTACCGTTCCCATCTGGGCAAGTCCATGCCGGGAGAATCTCCCTTTGAAGGGACGATTTTGGACAACCTAACTTTTGGGGATAAGAGCATTCCAATGGATCGGATTTACTGGGTCCTGGAAAAAACCAAACTCATAAATTTCGTCAAGGAACAGCCTCAGGGGCTCAATACGGTACTTTATCCGGAGGGAAGGGAGATTCCCTATACGGTAGGAAAGAAATTGGTGCTGGCCCGCAGTATTCTTCGCAAACCAAAGCTCCTGTTAATGAAAGACCCCCTGGACCATTTCAGGGAGGAAGAGGCCGCGGAAGTGATGGATTTCCTAACCGATCCCGCCAACGGATGGGCCCTGATCGTAATCAGTGAAAACGAGCGGTGGGCCTCAAAATGTGGACGTGTGATCCATATGGAGGAAGGTAAAATTTTAAAAGAACGTTAGGATGCTGAATATCTCGCCAAATAAACTGAATGAGAAGGTAGACCTTACGCGCTTTACAGCGGCTCAAAAGGTCTTTCACAAAAGGCATTACAAGCATTTCAATCGCTTTTTGATGTCTTTTGCGATCATCGGGCTTGTGGTCCTGTTCCTGCCATGGACACAGAATATCACAGGGGAGGGATACCTCACCACGCTGAACCCGGACCAGCGCCCACAGACCATACAATCCCCTATTCCGGGCCGTATTGAAAAATGGTATGTGCGGGAGGGGAATTACGTGGAGCAAGGGGATACCATCCTTTTCATGTCCGAAGTGAAGAACGAGTATTTCGACCCGAAGCTGATCGAGCGTACCGGCCAGCAGATCCAGGCCAAGAATATGGCGGTATCTTCCTATCAGGAAAAAATCCGCGCCCTGGAAACCCAGATAGAAGCCCTGGAGCAGGAACGAAAACTCAAACTGCAGCAGGCCCGTAACAAACCAATGCAGGCCGGGTTGAAGGTGAAAAGCGACAGCATTGACCTGGAAGCCGCCCGGACCAATATCACCATTGCCGAGCGGCAGTACAGCCGGACCACCCAGCTTCAGGAAGAAGGCCTGAAGGCAGTTACGGATGTTGAGGGCAAGCGGATGAAACTACAGGAAGCTCAGGCCAAACTGATTTCCCAGGAGAATAAACTTCTGGCCAGCCGGAACGAAGTAATCAATGCGGAAGTGGAGATCGGTCGGGTACAGGCAGAATATACGGATAAGATTTCCAAGGCCCGGAGCGATTTGTTTACCGCCCAGTCCGCGCAGTTTGATTCCCAGGCGCAGGTCACCAAACTGGAAAATGAGTATGCGAACTATGAGAAAAGATCGCAGATGTATTAAATACTTTCCCCCCAAAGCGGTTATATCAATAAGAACCTCAGGGCGTGGATCGGGGAGACCTTCAAGGAAGGGGATGAGCTGGTCAGTATCATGCCTTCCAAATACGATATGGCAGTGGAGACCTTTGTGGAGCCTATTGACCTCCCGCTTATCCACCTTGGGGAGAAGGTGCGAATCCAGTTCGACGGCTGGCCTGCCATTATTTTCAGCGGCTGGCCCAATGTTTCCTACGGGACCTACGGTGGAAAAGTGGTTGCGATAGAGACCTTTATCAGTCCGAATGGGAAATACCGCATCCTGCTGGCTCCCGACCCGGAAGACCATCCCTGGCCGGAAGACCTTCGGGTGGGCTCCGGGGCCAATACCATTGCGCTCCTGGAGGATGTCCCGATCTGGTTTGAGCTATGGAGGCAGCTCAACGGCTTCCCCCCGAATTACTACAATCCGAATCAGGGAGTTGAAACTGCAAAAAAATAGCATGCGCACCCGGATTACATACCTGCTTATTACTTGTATGGTCTCCTTACTGCCGGCCCAGCAGACGGACAGCCTGATGCTGGGGTTCCGGGAGTACCTGGCTTACGTGAAGCAATATCACCCTGTGGCCAAACAGGCCAACCTTGTCCTCGGGGCAGCAGAGGCCAATCTTTTGCAATCGCGGGGTGGGTTTGACCCGAAACTGGAGTTGGATTACGACCGTAAGGAATTCAAAGGAAGTGAATATTACGACCGCCTGAATGCCACCTTCAAAATCCCTACCTGGTACGGGGTTCAACTTAAAGGGCAGTTTGAGCAGAATGAAGGGGAGTTCCTCAATCCGGCTGAGACCGTTCCCACGGACGGCCTTTTCAGTGCCGGGGTTTCCGTGTCCGTGGCCAGGAATCTGTGGATCAACGACCGGATGGCCACCCTGAAGAGGGCAAAACTTTTTGCCCGCCAGAGCGAGGCGGAGCGGGATCTTTTGGTAAACCAGATCCTCTTCGACGCGGCAGCAGCCTATTTCAATTGGTTGCAGGCCTACCGGGACCAGCTGGTGTTTTCGCAATTCCTTAAAAATGCCCAGATCCGGTTTGACGGAATTCGGGAAAGTGCCCTGGCCGGGGACATTGCCCCTATCGATACCGTGGAGGCGGGGATTGCCGTGCAGAACCGGGCCCTCAGTCTGGAACAGGCAAAGGTGAGGCTCCGAAACACTGCTTTGGAACTCTCCAATTTCCTCTGGCTGGATGGGAATATCCCCATCGAAATTCAGGAAGGCGTCAGACCTGAACTGCGTCCTTCCGCTGTGGTAGACCAAACGCTCGAAATCGCAGGGAAATCCCTGGACAGTTTTGCCCTGGAACTGCATCCAAAGCTCCTTTCCCTGGACTATAAGATCCAGGGTCTCGAAGTCGATAAGAACCTGAAAGTAAACCAGTTGCTTCCCCAGATTGACCTGGAGTACAACTTCCTGACGGAAACCCCTGAACTCATCAATTCCTTTGAAACCTCACAGTACAAAGGGGGAATTACCTTCAGGATGCCGCTGTTTCTGAGGAAGGAACGGGGTGCCCTCAAGTTGGCCAGGTTTAAATTACAGGACGCCGAATTCGAGCGCGATAACGCGCTGGTGAGCATTCGTAATAAGGTGCGGGCCATTTACAACGAACTGGATTCCTTTGGAAGACAGAATGAGTTGATCGACGGGATCGTGGTGGATTACGACCGGCTGCTCAGGGCCGAAGAACGCAAATTCAGTTTTGGGGAAAGTTCGCTCTTCCTGATTAATTCGAGGGAGCGATCCCTGATCGATGCCCGCTTAAAGTCTAATGAAGTACAGAATAAGTACCTCATGGCCAAGGCAAAATTGTTCCGGGCCCTTGCAATTAACCCTGAAATCACCCCGTAGGCCGGGAGAAAAGTTATTCTGTAAGGTTCAGGGAACCTCTGCAACCAAAATACCTGTTGAAAGAACTTCAAAAGTATAACTAAGAACGATGGGAGGTTCAAAAAGCTCCATGATCAAAGAAAGTACGCTGGTAGGCGAGGCCCTCAGCAAAAGCTGGAATTATCGCGGATACCGGGAACTTGTAAGGAAGCAGGTAAATGAAAGGCGTACCTCTGGTTTCAACCAATCGGAGGCCCTGGTGTATTATACCCTTCTCAACCATAAAAGGATGCGCCGGTGGGAGAAGAAAACAGTCATACCCGAGGACCTTAGGCAGGCCCTGGCGAAATTGCGGGAGCCCCGGATATGGCTGGTCCTGACGGAAACCTGGTGCGGGGATGCGGCTCCCGTATTGCCCATTATGGACGCTTTTGCTTCCCTTACGGATTCCCTGGACCTTCGGATTGCTCTGAGGGATGAGCACCAGGAGCTTATGGACCGGTTCCTGACCAACAATGCCCGTTCTATTCCCAAATTATTGATGGTGAGACCTTCAGATTACGAGGTAGTGGCCAGTTGGGGACCCCGGCCCCGTGAAGCAGCGGAGATGGTGGAAGCCTATCGGAAGGAACACGGCACGCTCACGGAGGAGCTGAGGACTTCCCTTCAAAAATGGTATAATAAGGACAGAGGTGAAAGTATCATCCGGGAACTCTCCGAACTACTTGCTCTGGAATAAGTATGTAATCGTCCCTTTTTGCTGCGCCCGTTCGGAGGTATTGAACCGTGCCTTCAGGGCATAGGCAATGGCATTTTCCACCAGGCAGCCGTTACTTGTGCCGGAACTGCTCGCGTTAAAGCTGGCATCGGTGACAAAGCCGCGGTTATCCACTTCAATGTTGATGACCACTTTGCCGCCTTCGATACAGGTGTAGATAGGAGGGGGAAGGTCATAGGCATTACGGTCCACCAGGGAATAACTGATAGAGGTACGGCGATCTTTCAGGTAATTGGTGTATTCCTTCTTTTCGGCTTCTTTTTCACCCAGGGATTCCTTTCTTTCCTCCCGCATCTGAGCCAGCTGCCGAAGGGAGTTGGCATATTCGTCCGAGGACAAATCCTCTGTGGGCTCAGTACCCTCCATTGCCTCCCGCTCGGCCATGAGCTCCTCCAGGGTCTTCAGGGGTTCCGGGTTACCATATGTGGGTTTAGCGGTTTCATTTAAGGCCATATGGGATTTAATCGGATCGTTTTCCGCCTGCCGCTCCTGCGCTTCTATTTCTTCGAGCATGGCCTCCAGTTCCTCGTCTGCCAGGCTCATTTCAATAACGTATTCCTCTTCCATCCGGGCACCAAGGCGAATGTTGAACAAGGTCAACACCACGATGCTCATGGCGAAAAAGGTTATTAGAAAAGCTAACTGGCTTCGGGTCAAATTCATAAACCTATAACCGCTTTTTTCTGATTTTATTTTGTTTTTCCACTTCCTTTCCCATTCCGGGAAGCTTACATATCAAAGCCTGAATTCCGGAATAAATCCCTGAATTCATCGGGGCTCATCGCATTATTTACGTTGTAAGAGCCTATTTTGGTTCTTTTCAATCCGGACAAATAGGCTCCGCAACCCAGAGCCTGCCCAAAATCATGCGCCAGGGAACGGATGTAAGTTCCTTTGCTGCAACGCACTCTGAAGTCCACTTCCGGAAGGGCTATCCGGGTCAGTTTGAATTCCGTAATAAGCACTTTTCGGGTCGGGATATCCACCGATTCGCCCTCCCTTGCATACTCATACAATCTTTTTCCGTCTTTTTTGAGGGCAGAAAATAAAGGGGGTTTTTGATTAACCACTCCCAGGAACTTTCCTGTGGCTTCCCGTATGCGGGATTCGGTGAGGTGCTCTGTTGGATACGTGGCATCCACAGCCGTTTCAAGGTCGTAGGAAGGCGTGGTCGCTCCGAGATGAAAAGTGCCGGTGTACTCCTTCTCCATCCCCTGAAGCGTGGGTATTTTTTTGGTGTTTTTCCCGGTACAGATCAGCAGCAGGCCCGTAGCCAGGGGATCAAGGGTCCCCGCATGTCCAACTTTTATTTTTTTCAGGGAGAACGCTTTTTTAAGGGTCCACTTGATGGAATTCAACGCCTGAAAGGAGGACCACTTATACGGTTTGTCTATGAGGAGAATTTGTCCGTCGAGAAAGGATTCTTTGTTAAGTTCCAAAAGGTCTGGGTTTTCCGGTACAGGTTAAAGCCACCATCCGCAGGCAATGGCAATACATCCAACCACAAAACAATATACGGCAAAATAAGTGAGCTTGCTGTTCCGCACCAGGCGGATCATCCAGGTACAAGCGAGTAAGCCGGCTACAAATGCGGCCACAAATCCAGCTCCAAGGGCCGTAAAACTTTCGCTGTGGAAATTCAGTTCGCCTCCCAGGAAATCCTTGGCAATTTTGCCGAGAATCAGGGGGACGACCATCAGGAAGGAAAACCGGGCTGCCCTTCGCTTGTCGATCCCCAGGAGCACGGAAGTGGCTATGGTAGCCCCGCTTCTGGAGATACCCGGGAGCATGGCAACCGCCTGGGCGATCCCTATGACGAAGGAGTTCCCGAAAGAAACGTTTTTATGTGTGTTCTCGGCCCGGTCGGCCAGGAAGAGCAACAGGGCGGTGACCAGCAGCATGCTTCCCACCAGGATGATATTGCCACTGAAGAATTGCTCCAGTTCAGCCTCAAAATAGAGTCCGATCAGTACGGCAGGAATCATCGAAAGAATGATTTTAAGAGAAAAACGGAGTTCTTCATTGTCCCGGAAGGCGAACAGGCCCGAAAGGATCTGCCAAACGTCCTTCCGGTACACGACCAGCGTACTGAGGGCGGTGGCAAAATGAAGGACTACCGTAAACATCAGGCTTTCCTCCGGTACGGAAGTATCCCCCAGCAGCACCTTTCCCAGTTCCAGGTGGCCGCTTGAAGAGACCGGTAGAAATTCCGTCAGCCCCTGGACTATGCCCAAAATAATTGCGTCTGTGATTTCCAATTAGCGGGATTTCTTCTTGCCGGGGTTGGCGAGGATGGCATATACCTCCAGGCCCAGCCCGATCAGGACCAGGGTTGGGGCCAACCGGATCCGGCGAAAGCTGTAGATTTCTTCACTGAAGACATTCGGATCGTCACTGCCCCCTCCTGCCATGAGGATATATCCGAGGGCAATACAGGCGATCCCCACAAACATCCATATATAATTTTTCCGCTGGAAGATAAATTCCCGCGTCGGTTTCCTGGGGGCTGAACCCTTCTTTTTCTTGCTCATGCTGCAAATTTAATAATATAAATCGTCCGTACGCAGGTTCAGGAACCGCTGGGTAGCGAAATACGTGCTTACCAGGGAGATAAGCGCACCGGCTAAGAATACCCCCGCAAAGACCAGTATGAGGTGAGGGACGTCCTCCAGAAGTCCGAGCTGAGGGAAGTTTTGATCGAGGTAGGTGAGCAGGCCGGCCAGCGCCAGCAAGGCCAGGAGCGCCCCGAACATGCCAAGTTTTATATTGGTCCATATGAAAGGCCTCCTGATAAAAGACTTGGTGGCCCCGACCATTTGCATGGTCTTTATGATAAACCTTTTGGAATAGAGTGACAGGCGGATGGAGCTGTTGATCAGCAATACAGCAATCACGGTAAAGACGGCAGAGGCGACGAGGATGCCAAGCCCTACGCGGCGTACATTTTCGGTTAGAAGGTCCAGGGTGGGCCGGTCGTAGCTGACTTCCTCTACAAAACTATGGGAGCCGATGTCCCGGGCAATGGAATCGACCTGAACGGTGCTCACGTAGGCGGCATTCAGGTTTACATCAATGGAATTCTTCAAAGGGTTGTACCCGAGGAATTCCATAAAATCCTCCCCGATGTCTTCACTGTGTTCCCGGGCAGCTTCTTCCTTGGATACAAAAACAGCAGATTTAGTGTAATCCGCCATTACCAGGCTTTTCTGCAGCTGGCTGATTTCAACATCCTTCGCAGAGTCCTTCAGGAACACAGAAAGGGTGATCTCTTCTTTAAAATGATCTGCGAGTTTCCGGGTGTTTAGCACTAAAAGCCCCAGAACTCCTAACAGAAAAAGGACCAGCGCAATGCTTAATATTACCGAGAAATAGGAGGAAATTAGTTTTCGCCTTTGGTAGCGTTCAAAAGATTTGCTCATAGCTGCACTAAGGATATGTAAAAATAGGAAAGTAAATGGATTCCTCTTATTTTTGCGCAGAATTAACCCCGGGGGCCTCCTGCCCCGGTCTTTACCCAGAAACATGCACTACGATTTCAGGAAGATAGAGTCCAGGTGGCAAAAATACTGGGCCGAAAACAAGACCTTCCGGGCAGACTTCCCCTCGGACAAACCAAAATACTATGTCCTGGACATGTTTCCCTACCCATCCGGAGCAGGCCTGCATGTGGGGCATCCCCTGGGTTATATAGCCAGCGACATTTACGCCCGGTTTAAAAGGCACCAGGGCTTCAATGTATTACACCCCATGGGATATGATTCTTTTGGGCTTCCTGCCGAGCAGTATGCGATACAAACGGGGCAACATCCTGCCATCACTACGGAAGCGAATATCAAAAGATACCGGGAACAGCTGGACCAACTGGGGTTTTCCTTTGACTGGGACCGGGAAGTCCGTACTTCCGAACCCGGGTATTACCACTGGACGCAGTGGATTTTTATGCAATTGTTCAATTCCTGGTACAATAAGGAGACCGATAAGGCAGAACCCATCAGCACCCTGATTGTAGCCTTTGATAAGGGAGGGAACCTTGAAGTGAACGCCGCCTGTGACGAGGATACCCCCCGGTTCGGATCCGAAGAGTGGAAATCCTTCTCAGAGCTCGAAAAGGAACGGATACTTCTGAAGTATCGCCTGACTTACCTGGCTGACACGGAGGTAAACTGGTGTCCGGACCTGGGGACCGTACTGGCGAACGACGAAATTGTAAACGGGGTTTCCGAAAGGGGCGGGCATCCTGTTATTCGTAAGAAAATGACGCAGTGGAGCATGCGTATCACCGCGTATGCCCAGCGTTTGCTGGATGGACTGGAGAAAATAGACTGGCCACAACCCCTAAAGGATGCTCAGAAAAACTGGATCGGCAGGTCGGTAGGTGCTACGGTGGTTTTCCATACCCAGCCTTCAGAGCATCAGCCAGAAACCTTTCCAATCGAGGTGTTTACCACCAGGCCCGATACGATTTTCGGGGTTAGCTTTATGACCCTAGCCCCGGAACACGAACTGGTATTGAAGATTACAAGCCCGGAGCGCCGGGAAGAGGTGGAAGCGTATATAGCAGCGACCTCCCGACGTTCTGAAAGGGACCGGATGGCAGATGTTAAACGGATTACAGGTGCCTTCACCGGGGCTTACGCCCGGCACCCTTTCACCGGGGAATCCGTCCCGATCTGGATCGGGGATTACGTGCTTGCAGGTTACGGGACAGGGGCCGTAATGTCTGTGCCCTGTGGGGACCAGCGCGATTACGAATTTGCCAGGCATTTCGGGATACCCATCCCCAATATTTTTAAAGGGGTTTCCGTGGAGGAGGAGGCCTTTGAAGACAAAGGATCCGCCGTGATCACAAATTCGGACTTTATTACAGGGCTCAATCAGAAGGAGGCCAGCCGTAAAGTCATAGAGGCCCTTGAAGCAAAGAAGCAGGGCAAAGGCAAGGTTAATTATAGATTACGGGATGCGGTTTTCAGCCGTCAGCGATACTGGGGGGAACCTTTCCCGGTTTATTACGATGCGGATGGTCTGCCGCGGCTTCTTCCGGAGGACTGCCTTCCGCTGACCTTACCCGAAGTGGAGAAGTACCTGCCTACCGAAACAGGGGAACCGCCCCTGGGGAATGCCACCCAATGGGCCTGGGATACGGAAAGGGAAGAAGTCGTGTCCAACGAGCGGATTGACCACAAGACGGTATTTCCACTGGAACTAAACACCATGCCTGGCTGGGCAGGGAGCTCCCAGTATTTTAACCGGTATATGGACCCTGGAAACCAGGAGGGATTGGTCTCGGAAGAAGCTATTGCCTACTGGCAGGATGTGGATTTGTATATCGGGGGGAGTGAACATGCCACAGGACACCTTTTGTATTCCCGGTTCTGGCAGAAATTTATGTATGACCGCGGGTGGGTGCCCAAGGAGGAATACGCTAAGAAGCTCATTAACCAGGGAATGATCCTTGGGACAAGTGCCATTGTTTATCGCAAAAGCGGCACCCGGCAATACCTGAGCAAAGGGTTGGTTGGGGATGCTTCTGTAGAAGAGATTCGCGTGGACGTCAACCTGGTCAACAGCGCAGATGAATTGGATTTGGAAAAACTCCGGGAGTGGCAACCTCAGTACAGGGAAGCGGAATTCATTCTGGAGGATGGTAAATACATCGTCGGAAGGGAAGTGGAGAAGATGTCCAAACGGTGGTTCAACGTGGTGAACCCTGATCAGGTCTGTGAGGAATACGGGGCAGATTCCCTCCGGCTCTACGAGATGTTTCTCGGTCCCCTGGAACAGTCCAAACCCTGGAATACGGCTGGTTTAAGCGGGGTTTACGGGTTCCTTAAAAAACTCTGGAAACTCTATCATCAGGGTCCGGACCGAACTTTTGAGGTGCTGGAGTCAGAGCCGTCCATGGAAAATCTGAAGACACTGCACAAAACTATCAAGAAGGTCACCGAGGATATCGAAACCTTCTCTTTCAACACTTCCGTTTCCACTTTTATGATTTGCGTCAACGAACTAACGGCTCAGGAGTGCCGGGAACGGAAAATACTGGAACCGCTGGCCATTCTTATTTCGCCTTATGCTCCGCATGTGGCGGAAGAGCTCTGGGCAAAGCTCGGACACAAAACCTCTATTGCCCAGGTACCGTATCCGGTTTGGAAGGAAGAATATCTCGTGGAGCGCACCAAGGAGTACCCGGTTTCCTTTAACGGGAAGATGCGGTTTACCATGGAGCTTTCCCTGGACCTTGGAAAAGAAGAAATCGAAGCTGCCGTTCTGGCCAGTGAGAAAACAAAACAACAGTTGGAAGGCCGGCCTCCGAAAAAGGTAATCGTAGTGCCCGGTAAGATTGTCAATATTGTGGTTTGATCTTATCCCTATTAGGGAAAGGGATCTTTCGTAGTTATGCCCAAAAGCTGGCTTGGATTTTTCTCCTCGTATTTCAGACAGCTGCCATGTGAATGCAGTTTCGGGCCCC
>JARRQA010000020.1:0-30737 GCA_037382325.1 Robiginitalea sp. | reverse complement strand
CTTTCATTCACCCTTCAGGCCCAGGAAGAGGTAGAGAACACTCCGGAGTTCTACCGGGAAGACCAGTTCTATGTCGGGGTTTCCTATAATATCCTGTTGAATCTTCCCGAGGGGGTTTCCCAGAGTAACCTTTCCTATGGGCTGCAGGCAGGTTTCATAAGGGATTTTCCCCTGAATCCAGAGGGAACTTTTGCCATAGGGGTCGGCCTGGGCTATGGAGTGAATTCCTATTACTCCAACCTCAGGGCCCTTGAGGAAGGGGATGGTTTTCGCTATGAATACCTGGATGAAGCCGATTACCGCCGGAATAAGGTGGAAACCCATTTGATTGAAGTTCCGGTGGAATTCCGTTGGCGTACCTCTACCCGGGAGAGTTTTAAATTCTGGAGGATCTACGGAGGGTTCAAACTGGGATACGTGGTAGGGTCGCGCTCCAAATTGGTTACGGACTCTTTTAAAGACAGCTTCTACAACACCGATACGGAAAACTTACGGTATGGCCTGATGCTTAACGTAGGCTATAACACTTTTAATTTCCACATCTATTACGGCCTGAATCCTTTGTTTGAAGACGGCGTGAGCGGTCCGGACGGACAGGCGCTGGATATGGCCCCCCTGCATCTTGGACTCATGTTCTATATCCTCTGATACCCCAATTTCAGACCACTCTTCCCGGGTCATAGCCAGAACTGGATCAGGATCAGCTGTGAGACTACCCCAATTAACCAGCCGGTAAGCACGGCGGCACGCCCGTGAAGTTTTAAAAAAAGACGGGAAGAAGCCAGGAAGCCAGAGGCAAGGGTGCATAGGCTTATAGCGACCACGATGTTTTTTTCAAAATGCAGACTGAGGCTCACCATAAACATGAGCAGGCTGCCAATCCCAGCCATGTGCAGGCTGATAACCCTGCCGGTGATGGCCAGAAGCAGGGAACTGGTTGTAGCCATGGCGAGGCCCATGAAATAGTAATAGAGTTCTTGCGTGTAATGGGTCGGGATGACGTTCAGTAACACCAGGAGCAGGAGTACCAGGTAAATCAGCAGCGGATAAATACGCTCTTCGGAGGATAAGAGCAAGGGAGAGCGCATCATCCCCAGGTGTTTCAGGATGAGCAGGCTGCCAAGCGGAATGATCACTGTCAGGATGAACACGGGTAGGATATTCCCACCCTGCATCTCCACTGGACTGTATTTGGGAGTGACGAGAAAATAGAATACGGTGCCGTAGGTAGGGGTGAAAAGGGGGTGCAGAATGTAACTCAGGAATTTACTCAGCAGGCGCATCATATCTCTTTGCGGAGGCGGGCCACGGGAATATCCATCTGTTCCCGGTACTTGGCAACAGTTCTCCGGGCAATGGGATACCCTTTTTCTTTTAGGATGCCTGCCAGTTTATCATCTGTAAGCGGTTTTCGCTTATCCTCTTCCCGGATGACCGTTTCCAGGATTTTTTTGATTTCACGGGTGGAAACGTCTTCTCCCTCCACATTTTTAACCGATTCGGAGAAGAAATCCTTAATCAGTTTGGTGCCGTACGGGGTGTCCACATATTTGCTGTTGGCAACCCGTGATACGGTGGAAACATCCATCCCAATCTGGTCTGCGATATCCTTCAGGATCATGGGTTTCAGGTTCCGCTCATCCCCGGTCAAGAAGTAGGATTTCTGATAGTTCATGATAGCGTTCATGGTGGTGAAGAGGGTTTGCTGCCGTTGTTTGATGGCATCGATAAACCATTTAGCGGCATCCAGCTTCTGCTTGATAAACATGACCGCATCTTTCTGCGACTTTGATTTCTCCTTGGAGCTCTTGTACCCGGCAAGCATGTTAGAATATTCCCTGGAAACATGTAATTCAGGGGCATTCCGGCCGTTGAGACTGAGCTCCAGTTCCCCGTCGACTATCCGGATAGTAAAATCCGGCACCACGTGTTCTACCAGTTTGTTGTTTCCTGAATAGGCACCTCCCGGTTTTGGGTTTAGTTTTTCGATTTCGTGTATCGCCTCTTTCAACTCATTTTCACCGATGTTGTGTCGCTGCATCAGCTTTTTGTAGTGCTTCTTGGTAAAATGGTCGAAGGACTTCTCCAGGATCTCCTGTGCCAGTTCCACCGCGGGGGTCGCTTCTTTCCGTTCGAGTTGCAGCAGCAGGCATTCATCCAGGGAACGGGCGCCAACGCCGGGGGGATCGAGCTGATGTACTTTTTTAAGCACCTTCAGAATGGTAGCTTCATCCGTAAAGACGTTTTGAGTAAAAGCCAGGTCGTCCATCAGGTCGGGAATTGGCCGGCGGATGTACCCGCTTTCATCCACACTTCCCACCAGGAACTCTGCAATTTGCCACTCCTCGTCATCCAGGTATTCAGCAGGTACTGGTTGAAGGAAATCCCTGCTGCATAGGGAATCTGCCTTTCTTCTTCCTCCCCATAATTAGTACTGCGGGTCCGGTAATCGGGAATTTCATCATCGCTGAGGTACTCATCGATGTTGATGTCTTCCGTGTCGATTACCTCGTTCTCGGCGGTGTCAAAAGTATCCTCAAAATCATCATCCGTCCGTTCGGTATCCTCCTTTCCCGATTCAAGGGCGGGATTCTCTTCCAGTTCCTGTTTCAGACGCTGCTCAAAAGCCTGAGTGGGCAATTGGATCAGTTTCATCAACTGAATCTGCTGGGGAGACAGTTTCTGTGAAAGTTTGAACTGAAGATGTTGTTTGAGCATAAATATTCGGGGTCTGCAGGCATCAGCCGCTTAAAATTACATATTTCCCATTAAAACTCGGCGTTCTGCGGGGTACGGGGGAACGGGATCACATCCCGGATATTCCCCATCCCTGTGGCAAACTGCACGAGCCTTTCGAAACCGAGGCCGAACCCACTGTGTACGGCGGTCCCAAACCGCCGTAGGTCCAGGTACCACCACAGTTCCTTTTCATCCACTCCCAGCTGCCCCATCTTCTGCCGCAGGACATCCAGTCGTTCTTCCCTCTGGGAACCCCCCACGATTTCACCGATACCGGGGAAGAGGATATCCATGGCACGTACCGTTTTTCCATCTTCGTTAAGGCGCATATAAAACGCCTTGATTTCCGCAGGATAGTTGAAGAGGATCACAGGGCAGTTAAAATGTTTTTCCACCAGGTAGCGTTCGTGTTCACTCTGAAGATCCGCTCCCCAGGAATCAATTGGGAATTTGAATTTCTTTTTCTTGTTGGGTTTGCTGTTCCGCAGGATTTCTATCGCTTCCGTATAGGTAACCCGTCTGAAAGGCTGGTCGGTCACAAAACGAAGCTTTTCAATGAGTGCCATGGGGCTGCGCTCTGCCTGTGGCCTGGATTTTTCCTCATCGAGCAGCCTTTTCTCAAGGAATTCCAGGTCTTCCTTACAGTTTTCCAGGATGTAGCGGATTACCTCCTGTATAAAATCCTCTGCCAGATCCATGTTGGCGTCCAGGTCATAAAAGGCCATCTCAGGCTCGATCATCCAGAACTCTGACAGGTGCCTGGAAGTGTTGGAATTTTCGGCCCTGAAGGTCGGGCCGAAGGTGTAGACCTTTCCCAGGCCCATCGCATAGGCCTCCGCTTCCAGCTGCCCGGAGACCGTAAGGTTTGTCTCCTTTCCAAAGAAGTCCTCTCTGAAATCCACCGAACCGTCTTCAGTCTCTGGTGGGTTTTTGGGATCGAGGGTGGTTACCCGGAACATCTCCCCGGCCCCTTCTGCATCCGAGCCGGTAATGATGGGGGCATGGAAATAATAAAATCCCCTGTTGACAAAATACTGGTGTACTGCAAAGGCGAGGGCAGACCGAACCCGCATAACTGCTCCAAATGTATTGGTGCGTACCCTCAGGTGGGCTTGCTCCCTGAGGAATTCCATGGTGTGCTTTTTGGGCTGGATGGGGTATTGCTCCGGGTTTGCCTCACCCAGGATATCGAGATCCTTCACCTGTATCTCCACCGACTGACCGCGTCCCTGGCTCTCCACCAGGGTCCCGCGGATCTGCAGGGCCGCCCCTGTGGTTATGCGTTTCAGATCCTCTTCTGCCATGGATTCAAAGTCCACCACACATTGCAGATTTTTCAGGGTGGAACCATCATTAAGGGCGATAAAACGATTGCTCCGGAAGGTGCGTACCCAACCGGAAACCTGCACCTCCTGCAGTAATTTCGGATCGGTGAACAGGGCTTTTATTGGGGTCGTTTTCATGCGTTCGTAAGTGTGAATTTGAGGGGTAAAGATACGGTATTGATGCAAACTGCCCGCCCGGGGACAGGGTCAAAAAGCCTATTTTCGGCGACTTGTCGGCAGCATCTTTTCTGTATCCTCTTCTTCGGTGAGGATGTCGATCTGGGGTTCCTTCAGGATCTTTTTGTTCGCAATGCTTCGCTCCAGGGATAACAGGAGGGAGGGAAGCAGGATCAGATTGGCCAGCATGGCAAACAACAGGGTAGCCGAAACCAGTGCCCCCAGGGCCACCGTACCTCCGAAACTGGAGATGGTAAATACCGAAAATCCAAAAAACAATACGATGGAGGTATAAAACATGCTGACCCCGGTTTCCCTTAGGGAGGCGTAAACGGATTTGCGGATCCGCCAGTGGTGGGTTGCCAGTTCCTGCCGGTATTTTGCCAGGAAGTGGATGGTGTCGTCCACGGAAATTCCAAAGGCAATGCTGAAGACAAGGATCGTGGAGGGTTTAATGGGGACGCCCACAAACCCCATCACACCAGCCGTAATTAGAAGGGGGAGGAGGTTGGGGATCAGCGAGATGACGATCATCCGGAAAGATCTGAACAAGTAGGCCATAAACAAGGCAATAAGAAAAATAGCCAACCCTAGGGACAACAGGAGATTTCGCACCAGGTATTTGGTCCCTTTCAGAAAGAGCAGGGCCTTGCCGGTCAGAAAAACCGAATACCGCTCAGAAGGGAACACCTTGGCAATCTCCTGCAGCAATCCGGATTCGATGCTTTCCATCCGATCGGTTTTTACGTCCCGCATATAGGTAGTCATGCGGGCGGTCTGTCCCGTACTGTCCACAAAATTCTGGAGGAGGTTGCCATTTTCCTTTGATTTACGTGCGATGTTCAGGATGAAATTGCTTTCCTGGGAGGTAGGCAGCTGATAGTATTTCGGAATGCCATTGTAGAAAGCCTGCTTGGAGTATTTAACCAGGTTCAGGACGGATACCGGGCGGGACAGTTCAGGGGTTTCTTCGATATAGCTGTCCAGCTGGTCCATGCGCCTAAGGGTGGCCGGTTTCAGTACACCGTTTCGCTGGTTGGTGTTGATCACCACCTCCACGGGCATGATCCCGTCAAACTCGGATTCAAAAAAGCGGATGTCCTTGAAAAAGCCTTCTTTCTTAGGCATATCCTCTATGGGGCTCCCGGAAATTTCGATTTGGTACATCCCGATCACACTTGCCACCAGAAGGGCTACGGATACGAAATATACGGCGATCCGGTGGTCTCGTACCATGCGCTCCATCCAGCTCACAAAGGTATCGATCCACCGCTTGTTCAGGTGTTTCAGGTGTTTGGTCTTGGGCAGCGGCATGAAGCTGTAGAGGATGGGGATGATCAGCAGGGAGAGGATAAAAATCCCCAGGATATTCAGGGATGCCACGATTCCGAATTCAGACAGGAGTTTGCTGTCCGTGATGATAAAAGTGGCGAAACCAGAAGCGGTAGTCACATTGGTCATCAGGGTGGCATTCCCGATCTTGGTGATTACCCTTTGGAGCGATTTGGCCTGGTTGCCGTGTTTTTTTACCTCCTGCTGGTATTTGTTGATCAGGAAGATGCAGTTTGGAATTCCGATAACGATGATCACCGGGGGGATCAGGGCCGTGAGGATGGTAATTTCATAATGAAGGAGGCCCAGGGTCCCGAAGGCCCACATGACCCCTATGACCACCACGCAGATGGAGATGAAAGTCGCCCGGAAGGACCTGAAGAAAAAGAAAAATATCAGGGAGGTAACCAACAGGGCCGCCAGAATGAACTTGCCGATTTCATCGATGATATTCTGGGCGTTCATGGTCCGGATATAAGGCATGCCCGAAACACGTACATCGAACCCTGTTTCTGCCTCAAAGTTCTCAATGAGTATATTGAGGTCATTCAACACAAAATCCTTCCGGACCGAGGTGTTTACCAGGTCCTTGTCCAGGTAGGCCACAGTGCGCAGGGTTTTGGTCTCCTTATTATAGAGGAGCTTGTCGTAGAAAGGCAGCTCATCGAAGAGGACGTGGATAAGGCTGTCCAGCTCTGCCTGGGTCTGTACCGGGCCGTTTAACCAGGGCTCCAGTTGGAATTCCTGTTTATCGGCATCCTTTACAAGGCGCTGCAGGTTTTCGGAGGAAAGCACGAAATCCACTTCCGGGAATGCTTCCAGCTGCCGGCTCAGGATGTTCCATTTATTAAAATTTTCAGGATGATACAGGGCCGTGTCACGGATGGCCAGGACAATGGTATTTCCTTCTTCACCGAACTCTGCAAGGAATTCCTGGTACTGCAGGTTTTCGGGGTGGTCATCTGGCAAAAGGTTGGCTTCCGAGGTGGAAAATCTCATGTACTGCCACTGGGTTGCCAGCCCCACTGTTGCCGCTGCGATGGCCAGCAGGATCAGAATCCGGTTACGGAGAATGATCCGTGCCGTCTTTGCCCAAAATCCCTGTGTAAGTTTAGCTACCATGGGTTAATTCCGGCGGCAAAGGTAGAAAATCATCCCCACTGTACCCAATAAAACACACAGCAGGAAGACTTTAGCTACCTTAGCCATGGTTAGGAGGGATTGCCATGGCTGATAAACACAAAACGTACCGGAAAATTGCACGGAAACTGTATCGTTTTCTGATCGTGCTGTGCACCCTGGTCCTTATTGCTGCCGTGATCTACGCCTATTTTGAAGGAGAAGTATGAAAAAAGCCCCGTTTAGGGGGCTTTGGTTTGGTCGTAAGAGTTTTTGATTTTCAGACTTTCATAATTTCTGCCTCCTTGATCTCGAGGATTTTGTCGATCCGGGCGGTATATTCGTCAGTCATTTCCTGTATGTCGATTTCCGCATTTTGTTTAAGGTCTTCCGAAATATCCAGGGCTTTGATCTCCTTATTGGCCTCCTGCCGTGCACTGCGTACACTTACCTTTGCATCTTCTGCTTCTGATTTGGCCTGCTTTACAAGTTGTTTCCTGCGTTCCTCCGTCAATGGCGGAACGTTGATGATGACCATCTCCCCGTTGTTCATGGGATTAAAGCCGAGGTTGGCGTTCATAATGGCCGTTTCGATTTCGGGAATCATTTTTTTCTCCCAGGGCTGTACTGAAATCGTCCTTCCGTCCGGGGTATTGATATTGGAAACCTGGGACAGGGGGGTCATGCTGCCGTAGTATTCGACCATGACGGAGGAAAGCATGGATGGGTTTGCTTTCCCGGCCCGGATTTTAACCAGTTCCTTCTCCAGGTGGGAGATAGCGTTTTCCATTCCTTCTTTGGTCGTCTGTAAAATGAGATCAACTTCTTCGTTCATAAGCTGTTCGTTATTATAAAGAATGTATAAGATCAAAGGTTTACGACCGTCCCGATATTCTCGCCGGAGACGATTCTCAGTAAATTTCCTTTTTTGTTCATGTCAAAAACCACGATGGGCAACTCGTTTTCCTGGCTGAGCGTAAAGGCAGTCGAATCCATCACCTTAAGCCCTTTTCTGAGGACATCCTCAAAACTAATCGTGTCGAATTTCGTGGCAGACTTGTCCTTCTCCGGGTCGCTGGTGTAAATTCCGTCTACCCGGGTTCCTTTCAGGATGACATCCGCCTCGATCTCAATAGCCCGTAAAACGGCCGCCGAATCCGTCGTGAAGTAGGGGTTACCCGTGCCTCCACCAAAAATGACCACCCTTCCCTTTTCCAGGTGTCGCATGGCACGCCTCCGGATAAAAGGTTCGGCTACTTCATTGATCTTGATCGCCGACTGCAGGCGGGTATCCACCTCCTTGTTTTCAAGGGCAGACTGCAGGGCCAGGCCATTGATCAGCGTTGCAAGCATTCCCATGTGGTCTCCCTGTACGCGGTCCATACCTCTGCTGGCACCAGCCACGCCACGGAAGATATTGCCCCCGCCGATAACAATAGCGACTTCCACCCCCCGGTCGACAACCTTCTTGATTTCCTCGGCATAGGCGTCCAGACGGCTGGGGTCGATCCCGTATTGTTGGTTCCCCATCAGGGCTTCTCCGCTAAGTTTTAAGAGTATTCGTTTGTATTGCATGGAAATGCGCTTGAATGCTCAACAAAAATAATCAAAATAATTTTCCGCCTCCCCTGGTGGGAGCTCCTGTTTTGAAGAAATATTTCCGCTAAAATAGTGGTGTCCCCTGAAATGAATAACTTGCCTGGATATCAACTGGAATTCCCCGATAATGAAACGAATTTCGATCTTTCTTTTGTCTGCTGCCCTCTTGTGGGGATGCGGGGCAACCCGGAGCCTTCCGACTGTATCAGAAACCGCTATAGACACTTCTCTGGACCTGGCTGGCGTGACCGGTGACCGCGTGCTGGTTAGTCTGGACCCCGGGGCTTTTACCAGCCCCCAGATCCGGTTTTATATCCCCAAAACGGTCCCTGGCACCTATAAGAACAATGATTACGGACAGTTTGTGGAAGATCTGGTAGCCTACGACTACAAGGGTGTGCCCCTGGAGGTAGAGCGGGAAGGCCCCAACACCTGGTTTTTTCCGGATGCTAAAAACCTGGATCGCATTACCTATTACGTGAATGATACCTATGATTCAGAAGGGGAAGACGGGAATACTGTTTTTTCACCGGCAGGCACCAATATACTCGCCGGTAGGCACTTCATGTTAAACCTCCATGGATTTGTGGGGTATTTCGAAGGATTTCAGGAGGTGCCCTACGAAATCAGCCTGAACCCTCCTGATGCGTTGAGGCCCTATACCTCCCTGCCCTCCCTCAGTACGGCAGGAGATGGATATACCTTCCGCGCGGGGCGGTATTTTGAGGTGACGGACAACCCGATACAGGTAACCGGCCAGGAGGCGGCAACCATCGATCTCGAGGATATTGTGGTGAATCTGAGTATTTATTCGCCAACCGGTCAATACAGGGCAGCGGACCTGAGGCCGTCCATGGAGAAAATGATGCGGGCTCAGAAGGCTTTCCTGGGGGAAATAGACGGAACCAGCGAATACAATATCCTGCTTTATCTTTCCGGTATACAGGACGATGCTTCCGGGTTTGGTGCCCTGGAGCATCATACCTCCACAGTGGTAGTCCTGCCAGAGCTAATGTCCAAAGAGATGCTTGAACAGCAAATGGTCGATGTGGTCTCGCATGAGTTCTTTCATATTGTGACACCCCTAAATGTACATTCGGAAGAAATCCAGTATTTCGACTATAACCAACCCAAAATGTCACAACATCTTTGGATGTATGAAGGAACTACCGAATACTTTGCAAATCTTTTCCAGATTAAGGAGGGCTTGATCGATGCACCAGACTTTTACCGGCGTATGACGGACAAAATCCTGTATTCCCAAACCTATGACGACACGATGCCGTTTACGGAAATGAGCAGCCATGTGCTGGAAGAACCCTATTCAGATCAGTATGCCAACGTATATCAGAAAGGGGCTCTGATCAATATGGCCCTTGATATCAGGCTACGCGAACTTAGTGGGGGCGCTATGGGTGTGCTGGACCTCATGAAAAAGCTGTCCCGGAAATACGACAAAGACACCCCGTTCAGGGACGAGGCTCTCTTTGATATTATCGTGGAAAACACCTATCCTGAAATCAGGGAATTTTTTGAAACCTATGTCAGCGGTACCACCCCTATTGATTACAATCTGTTTTTGGAAAAAGTGGGCCTTGGGTTGATGGGCACGGAAGTGGAGTGTACCTTTTTGTTTCACGAACGGGACCCCTTCATCAATGTAACTCCGGACCAGCAGCAGATCTATGTCAGGGACGACATCCCCCTTAACTCTGCCATGCAGGAATTGGGTCTCGAGCCGGGGGACATCCTGAAAAAGGTAAATGGACGGGAGGTTAACATGGAATCAGTACAGGACATCTTTATGATGAGTATTTCCTGGACCCCTGAAACAGACCTGGAATTCCTTGTTGAAAGGGACGGGCAGGAATTGATCCTTAAAGGAACTATGGGGGTCCCAACGGTGCAGAAGTATGGGATTGTCCCGCTTGAAGACCCAAATAAAGACCAGCTCAGGCTCAGGGAGGCCTGGTTGAAAAGCTAAAGGTTCCCGCATAAAAAAACGCCCTGGATCCAGGGCGTTTTTATTGACGGTATCCGGGTTTTTTAACCCAGTGCGACCCGTGCAAATCCAGTGACTTCCAGTCCGGCGTCCGTGGATTTAACATATTGGGAAACGCTAATTTTGCTGTCCTTGATAAAGGCCTGGTTTACAAGCGTGTTGTCCTTGAAAAACCGTTTTAGCTTCCCCTGGGCGATCTTGTCCAGCATTGCTTCCGGCTTTCCTTCCTGCCGGAGCTGATCCTTCGCTATCTCGATCTCCTTATCGATGGTTTCCTGATCTACCTGGTCTTCATTGAGGGCTACCGGGTTCATGGCTGCAGCCTGCATGGCCACGTCCTTGGCGACGGTAGCAGCGTTCTCCACTGCTTCAGAGAGCCCTACCAGAGTAGCGATTTTGTTGCCCGCGTGGATGTAAGAACCTACATAGGGGGCACTCAGTTTCTCAAATCCACCGATCTCGATTTTCTCCCCAATCACACCGGTCTGTTCCAGAAGTTTTTCCTGTACGCTGAGTCCGTTGAAATCTGCTGACAGGAGGGCATCTTTGGAATCGTAGCTCAGGGCCAGTTCGGCCAACTGATTTGCGAGCTCCACAAAACTTTCGTTTTTGGCCACAAAATCCGTTTCACAGTTCAAAGAGACAATGACCCCTTCGGTTTTGCCATCGTTAACTTTTGCGATGACAGCCCCTTCAGAAGACTCCCGGTCTGCGCGCTTGGCAGCTACCTTCTGTCCTTTTTTACGCAGGATTTCAATGGCTTTGTCAAAATCCCCTTCGGCTTCCACCAGGGCTTTTTTGCAATCCATCATTCCTGCTCCTGTGGCTTTCCTTAATTTATTTACCTCTGCTGCGGTAACTTTTACCATTTTATAGTGTGTTTATGGAATCTTGTAATTCCGTTTTGTTAAAAATAATATGATGCTTCCGGGAATGGTTATTCAACCCCTCCCTTGACCTTATCCTGCCATTCCTTGAGCTCGTCCCACTTGCCTTCCGCAGCCATTTTGGCTTGTTTCGGCCAGCTTCCCGGGTCCAGGTGGGCCAGGTGCGAACTGGCCTCTGTCAGGAGTTCTTTGATTTTTTCCGGGTCTCCTTCGGAGAGTGATTCATAGGTGCTCAAACCGGCGTTTGCCAGGGCTTCAGCTGCCTTGGGGCCAATCCCCTCAATCTTTGTGAGGTCGTCAGCCTTCTCTTTAGGGGCCTTTTTTTCAGCTTTTACCTCTTTGGGTTCCTCCTTTTTGGGGGCTTCCTCTTTCTTGGGGGCCGCTTCCTTGGCCTCCGCCTTTGCGGGTTTTTCCTTCACCGCCTCTTTAGCTGGTTCAGCCTTGGGGGCTTCTTTGGCCGGCTTGGCAGCTTCCGGTTCCGGAGTAGCTGCTGCCTCGGCTTCGGATTCCTTCTCCTGCTTTTCAGCAGCTTTTTCAGAACGGCGTTCTTCCAGGCCTTCCGCCACCGCTGCGGTTACCTTACTCATGATGATGTCAATAGACTTTGAAGCGTCGTCGTTTGAAGGAATCACAAAGTCAATAGGGCGGGGGTCCGAGTTGGTATCTACCATGGCGAAGATGGGGATGTTGAGCTTTTCGGCTTCTTTGACCGCAATATGCTCCCTCATGGTGTCCACTACAAAAATGGCCCCGGGCAGCCGGGTCATGTCCGAGATGGAACCGAGGTTTTTCTCCAGTTTCGCACGAAGACGCTCTACCTGCAGCCGTTCTTTCTTGGAAAGGGTGTCGAAGGTGCCGTCTTTTTTCATCCGGTCGATAGAGGTCATTTTTTTAACCGCTTTCCGGATGGTGACAAAATTGGTGAGCATGCCCCCGGGCCAGCGCTCCGTGATATATGGCATGTTTACGGCGGCGACTTTATCGGCAACGATGTCTTTTGCCTGTTTCTTGGTCGCGACAAAAAGGATTTTGCGACCGGAGGAGGCAATTTTCTTAAGGGCCTCACAAGCTTCATCCAGCTTGGCGACCGTTTTGTAAAGGTTGATGACGTGAATCCCATTGCGCTCCATGTAGATGTAGGGAGCCATATTGGGATTCCATTTACGGGTGAGGTGCCCAAAGTGCACCCCAGCTTCTAAAAGATCTTTTACTTCAGCGTTTGTAGCCATTCTTTTCTATTTAGTTTACGTTCTTTGAAAGCGCAACGGCAAAGTGGTAACCCCGACAAGAAATGTCTGGATGTGCCTTTGTCGTTTAGATGCTAAACTAAATCGGCTCCGGTTCCGTTAATAACGGTTTTTCCGGGCTGTACTAGTTTCTCCGGAGAGAACTTTTCAAGGAACTGGGTTAATACAATCCTGCAAAAGCAGGGTTTAAAAAAATCCCTCCGGACGTGTGCCCGGGGGGATGTGAAATTATCGTTTGGAGAACTGGAATTTCTTACGGGCCTTCTTCTGACCGTATTTCTTCCGCTCTACCATTCTCGGGTCCCGGGTAAGCAGGCCTTCTGGTTTGAGAGCGTTTCGGTTTTCCTCGTCCAGTTCACAGAGGGCACGGGAAATGGCAAGGCGCACAGCTTCTGCCTGTCCGGTTATGCCTCCTCCGTATACATTAATATTCACGTCAAAAGACTTCAATGTATCCGTCAGGGTAAAAGGTTGTTGCACCTTGTATTGCAGTGTTCCTGTAGGAAAGTAGTCTGCGAGCTCCCGCTTGTTCACGGTGATGTTCCCTTTTCCTTCAGAAAGATAAATACGGGCAACAGCCGTTTTCCTTCTCCCGATTTTGTGAATTACCTCCATTATCTAAGGTCGTTTAAATTTATTTGCTTTGGTTTCTGTGCTTCCTGCTTGTGCTCTGACCCGGCGTATACATACAGGTTCCGGAAGAGGTCGGCACCAAGGCGGTTTTTGGGAAGCATCCCTTTCACAGCTTTCTCCACGAGGGCGGTAGGATTGGAGTCCATCAGGTCGCGAGCACTTTGGCTGCGTTGCCCTCCGGGATATCCCGTATATCGGATGTATTGTTTGTCATCCCACTTGTTGCCCGAAAGCGAAATTTTATCGGCGTTGATAACCACAACGTTGTCCCCGCAGTCCACGTGGGGAGTGTAATTGGTCTTGTACTTACCTCTCAGGATGTTTGCTACCCTGGAAGCGAGCCTTCCCAGTGTCTGGCCATCGGCATCCACCAGCAACCATTCTTTATTGACTGTCTTGCTGTTGGCGGATTTGGTTTTGTAGCTCAATGTATCCACTACTACTTTTTTAAATTAAACACTTCAAGCCCGATAAACGGGCTGCAAATGTACAACTATTAAGTTGAATTACAAACGGCTGTTCGGCAATATTTCATTGAATTCTTAACTTTTTTAGCCAGGACTCTTTTTCTCCCTTCATGATCGGGGCAAAGCCTCCCGGAGGTGTAACATTTGAAAACTACACGGGTCTTTATAGGTACATCAGTCAATCTAAGGACATGATCAGACCTGCGCTACTCATCCTTGGGTGCTTTCTTTCGAGCCTCCTGACTGCCCAGGAATCGGACGAACCTTATGAAGCATCTGTTCCTGGTGGCCCAAAAGAGGGATCCCCGGACTTTGTAATCAAGAAATCGTACCAAACCACAGGCATACGGTCGGAAACAGCACCGGTCATAGATGGTGCAATATCAGATCCTGTTTGGGAGCAGGTGGCTTGGGGGGGAGATTATATCGAATTCCAACCGGATGAGAATACCGACCCAAGCGTGGCTACTAATTTCAAAATTCTTTACGACCCGAAAAATCTGTATATCGCCTTTCGCTGTCACGACCCGGAACCCGAGAAGATTGAGAGACGGCTCTCCCGGAGAGATGGTTTTGCGGGGGATTGGGTAGAGGTCAATATAGATAGTTATAACGACAAGCGGACGGCCTTCTCTTTCAGTATTACGGCAGCGGGGGTAAAGGGAGATGAATTTATTTCCAACAATGGCAATGAGTGGGATGCGAGCTGGAACCCGATCTGGTACGCGAAGACACAAATAGACTCCGCCGGCTGGACAGCGGAAATCCGCATCCCCCTGAGTCAGTTGAAGTTCAGTGATGCGCCGGAACAGGTCTGGGGACTGCAGTCCACCCGGAGGTTTTTCAGGGAGGAGGAACGCTCCGTCTGGCAACGCAAACCTGTCGATCAACCCGGCTGGGTTAGTGAATTCGGGGAATTGAGAGGACTTAAAAACCTGGAGTCGCAGAAGCAGTTGGAGATCCAGCCCTACACGGTAGCTCAGAGCCGGAGTTTTGTGCCCCAGGAGGGAAATCCGTTTGAAGATGGCAGCGATATGACCCTTACGGCCGGCCTGGATGCCAAAATCGGAATCACGAATGACCTGACCCTGGACCTGACGATCAATCCGGATTTCGGGCAGGTGGAAGCAGATCCATCCGCTATTGCCCTGGATGGCTTTCAGATATTCTTCAGGGAACAGCGCCCGTTCTTCGTGGAGAACAAAAACATCTTCAATTATCCGGTATCCCAATCCATGGCCGGAAACACTTTCGGTTCGGACAACGTCTTCTATTCCCGCCGGATCGGCAGGGATCCGCAGGGGTATCCTGAACTCTCGGGAGAGGAATATGTGGATATTCCTGAAAATACACCTATCCTGGGCGCATCTAAATTTAGTGGCAAAACCCAAAACGGATGGTCCCTGGGTGTTTTGGAGAGCGTTACCGCGCGGAGGGTTGCTGTAATTGATAACCTCGGCAACCGCCGTAAGGAGATGGTCGAACCCCTGACCAACTACCTGGTGGGGCGGGTACAGAAGGATTTCAACGAGGGAGATACCTATTTCGGAACGATGCTAACGGCCACCAACCGGGAAAACCTTCCTTCCTCCATGGATTTTCTACATACAGCTGCCTATACCGGCGGGATGGATTTCAAGCATCAGTGGAACAATCGAGACTGGTATCTGGGGGGAAGCCTTGTCTGGAGCCATGTGCAGGGAAGTAAACAGGCTATAAGACTTACACAGGAGAGTATCACCCATCTGTTTCAGCGGGAGGGAGCCTCGCATGTGGAAGTGGATCCTGCTCGTACGTCCCTAACCGGTACCGGGGGAAACATTCAATTGGGAAAAGTGGGAAATGGCCATTGGAGGTTTGAAAGCGGGGCTACCTGGAGATCCCCTCAACTTGAATTAAATGACATTGGGTTCCAAAGGCAGGCGGATGATTTCAGGCACTATACCTGGGTGGGCTACCAGAGTCTTAAACCGGATAAAACCTTTCGCCGAGTGGGGATCAATTATAACCATTGGACCATTTGGGATTTTGGCGGATACATGAATAACCTTCGGTTCAACGCGAATAGTTGGCAGAACTGGGCAAACAACTGGTTTACCAATATCGGCTTTAATTACGCCCCCCTTCAGTATTCCAATTTTGCACTTCGCGGGGGGCCACGACTCAGGGTTTCCCCAGAATACAGTTTCTGGAACAGCATAAATACCGACCAAAGGAAAAAGCTTCGTTTCAACGCTTTCTACAGTGGTCGAAGCGCTATAGATAATTCCTTCAGACGATTTTCCATTGAAGCCGGATTTACCTACCAGCCTACCAATGCGCTGCAGCTTTCGGTAGCCCCCAATCTGTCCCTGAATAAGGACGGATTGCAGTGGATAAACAATATCGATGTGGCCGGAGATACCCGCTATTTGAATGGGACTATTTCACAGGAAACCCTATCGCTTTCCCTTCGGTTGAATTACACAATCAACCCCAACCTCACGATTCAGTATTGGGGCCAGCCCTTCATTTCACAGGGAACTTATTCCAGTTTCAAGGTGATTACAGATCCGCTGGCAAGTGACTTCAGGCAGCGGTTTCTGGAATATGGTCCGGATCAGATCACCCTTGCCGAAAACACGTACGAGGTGGATGAGAACCTGGACGGAAGGGTGGATTTCTCTTTTGACAACCCTGATTTCTCATTTGTGCAATTCCGATCCAACCTGGTAGTGCGGTGGGAATATATCCCGGGGTCCGAACTCTTCCTGGTCTGGTCCCAGGACATCACTACCTCGGGGGACCCTTCTTTGGATTTGCTGCCCAACCTGGAATCCAACATCTTTGGCAATGGCCTTGCCTCTAATATTTTCTTACTGAAGGCGACCTATCGCTTTGCCTTCTAAACGGATCAGGCACTTTTTTCACTTCTTCGTCGTTACACTTTAAAATCAAGATGTATGAAATTCAGGATATTTTTATTCGTGGCAATCGGAGCTCTTTTGATCTCCTGCTCCTCTGACGACGATTCAGGTTCGAATTCTATTGTAGGCACATGGGACCTAGTGGCCCTGGAATTGGATGGAACAACCCCGGAAGAAGCTGCGGCTGAACAGCTGGTTAGTTTGCTGGTTTTGCAAAGGTGTTATCTTATAACCCTGCAGTTTGAAGAAGACGGCACAGCCCTTTTCCAAAGTTCTTTGGGTTATATTGATTACAACAGCCTTCTGCACGGAAAGCGATACAGAAAACGCCACCTATACCTATGAAAACGGCCAGCTTACGATCACGGATTCAATGGGAATGTCAGAAACCATTGGCGTAATCCTTGCGGGAGATCGGCTTACTTTCGATGTGGAAGGATCTGAATTCGAGGATATCGGCAGCAGCGGTTCCCTGATCTTCGAAAGGAGATAAATAACGGTGCCCTCAGCGCGCTGATGCGCCTCGAGCCAGTTGGCACCCACCCCGATATCCACTACAAGCGGAACCGACAGTGAATAGGCATGCTCCATTTCGGATTTGATCAGTGCGCTGACCGCTTTTAGCTCAGGCGTGTATACATCGAAGACCAGCTCATCGTGAACCTGCAGGAGCATTTTGGTCCGGCACCCTTTTTCCTGTAGTTTCCGGTGGATACGGATCATCGCAATCTTGATGATGTCCGCCGCACTTCCCTGCACGGGGGCATTGATGGCGTTTCGCTCCGCCGCTCCCCGGACCACTGCATTGCTCCCGTTGATGTCCTTCAGGTACCTGCGACGCCCCAGAACAGTTTGAACATATCCGTGTTCCCGCGCAAAATCAATTTGCTGGCTGATGTAGGTCCGAAGCTTGGGGTAGGTTTCGTAATAGGTGTCGATCAGCTCTTTGGCCTCTGTCCTGCTAAGGCTGGTCTGGTTGCTGAGCCCAAAGGCAGAAACCCCGTAGATGATCCCGAAATTGACCGTCTTGGCATTGGAACGCTGTTCCCGGGTCACCTCTTCCAGGGGCACCTTGAATCCCCGGGCTGCCGTAGAGGCATGGATATCCTCACCCCTTTTGAAGGATTCGATCATGGTGGTTTCCTCACTCAGGGCGGCAATGATCCTCAGCTCTATCTGGGAATAGTCCGCCGCCAAGAGTTGATAGTCGGTATCCCTCGGGATGAAGGCCTTCCGGATTTGCCTGCCCCTTTCGGTACGGATCGGGATGTTCTGAAGGTTCGGGTTGTTGCTGCTCAGGCGCCCCGTGGCGGCAACCGTTTGCATATAATGGGTATGTACCCGACCGGTGGAGGGTTCCACCTGTTCCGGCAGGGCATCCACATAGGTGCTTTTTAGTTTTGTCAGCCCCCTGTATTCCAGAACGTCCTGAACGATGAGGTGATCCTTTGCCAGGCCGGAAAGCACATCCTCGGCCGTCGAATACTGTCCGGTCCGTGTTTTCTTGGGCTTATCCACCAACTTTAGTTTATCGAACAGGATTTCCCCAAGTTGTTTCGGGGAACCTATATTAAAGGACTCCCCGGCTTCCTCATATATCCGCTGCTCCAGGGAGGCGATATCTTTTTCGAGTTCTCCTGAGAGGTGCCCCAGGAAATCAGTGTCCAGGTTGATGCCTTCCAGTTCCATGTCGGCCAGAACCCTGAGCAACGGGATTTCGATGTCCGTGAAAAGCTTGACGGCCTTGGCTTCCTGCAATTCTGGTGCAAAATGCGTTGCGAGTTGCATGGTGATGTCGGCATCTTCCACTGCGTATTCGGCCACCTCTTCCTGAGGCACTTCGCGCATGCTCAGCTGGTTTTTGCCTTTTTTTCCAATGAGTTCGGTGATGGAAACCGGGCTGTAGTTCAGGTAGGTTTCAGCCAGGACATCCATGTTGTGACGCATGTCCGGGTTGATCAGGTAATGTGCCAGCATGGTATCGAAGAGGGGCCCCTCAACGGGCATGCCATACCGGTGGAGCACTTTGATGTCATATTTCAGGTTTTGCCCAACTTTTTCAATCTTCCCGGACTCGAAAAAGGGCCGTAGTTCTTCAAGGAGTTTGGCGGCTTCTTCCTGGTCTTCCGGGAAGGGAACGTAAAAACCTTTATGAGCCTCCCAGCTAAATGCAATCCCGACCAGTTCGGCCTCCAGCGGATTCAGGGAGGTGGTTTCTGTATCGAAACAAACCCTTTGCTGTTGCATCATGCTTTTGAGGAACAACTGCAGGGCTTTTCCTTCTTTAACCGGCTGGTACAGGTGTGAAACCTCTTTGAGGGTCTTCCTGCCACTAAAAGCCTCCACTTTTCCTTCCCCGGCATCCTCCCCGAAAAGGGAAAACTGGCCGCTGCCAGCCTCGCGCTTTTGCGCACGGGCGGTTTCGGTACTGCTGACCTGAGTGGGGATACTTTCCACCTCCCCGGAAAAGATCTTAAGGAACTGCTCTTTGAGCCTCCGGAATTCGAGCTCTTCAAAGAGTTCCTGTACCTTCTGGCTATCGGGGACGCTGAGTTCAAAATCCTTCTCGTCAAAGGTGACCTCACAGTCAACACAAATAGTGGCCAGCTTTTTGGAGAGCCGCCCAATTTCTGCATTTTCCTCTACCTTCTCCTTCATTTTTCCCTTGAGCTGGTCTGTGTTTTCCAGGAGGGCCTCCAGGGATCCGAATTGGGAGATGAATTTTTTGGCGGTTTTATCACCTACCCCCGGGAGTCCGGGGATATTATCACTGCTGTCCCCCATCATTCCCAGGTAGTCGATGACCTGTTCCGGTTTTTCAACCCCAAAACGCTTCTGGATTTCGGGGATCCCCCATATTTCGATCCCATTGCCCATCCGGGAGGGACGGTACATGAAGATATTTTCAGAAACCAGCTGTCCAAAGTCTTTGTCCGGGGTCACCATATAAACCTCGTACCCTTCCTTTTCCGCCTGTTTGGCGAGGGTACCTATGATGTCGTCGGCCTCGAGCCCGGAGACTTCGATACAGGGAATATGCATGGCTTCCATGATCTTTTGTATCCAGGGAACTGCTACCCGGATGGCATCCGGGGTTTCATCCCGGTTGGCTTTGTACTCCGGGAATAACTCAGTGCGTTCGGCGCTCCCGTCCTTGTCGAAACAAACCGCCAGGTGGTCGGGCTGTTCCCTTTTGATGACATCGAAAAGGGAATTCATAAATCCCATGATGGCGGAAGTGTCCATGCCCTTGGAATTGATGCGCGGGTTCTTGATCAGGGCATAGTAGGCCCGGAAGATCAGGGCATAGGCATCGAGCAGGAAAAGGCGTTTTTTGTCAGACATAAAAGGATGGTTTCTAAGGACTTCAAATCTACTAAGATTCTGAGGATTTAAGATGGCTCGGGGCCGGGGTATTGCGGTGCCCCTGCGAATCGTACTGCCGATAGCTGAAACCTGGGTGAATGCAGTATCCTCCCGTCTCTCCCCGGGTATTCAGCGCGATGAATCCAATCTGGAAATCCGGTTTCCCCTCGTTGCGGGCCAGAATCCGGCGCACCCCCTCCTCACAGGCTTCCTGCGGGCTTTTTCCCTGCCGCATCAGCTCGACGATCAAAAAGCTGCCAACAGTACGGACCACCTCTTCCCCCAGTCCGGTGGCCGTTGCCGCCCCGATTTCCGGGTCCACATAAAGCCCGGCGCCAATAACAGGGGAGTCCCCCACACGGCCCCGCATGTTGTAGGCCAGCCCGCTTGTGGTACAGGCCCCCGCAAGGGCCCCTTCCGTTGGTAGTGTGCGTTTTGTTTCCATTCCATCCACTCCTGCCGCGAGGCTTCCGCCAGCAACTCCTGAGAGGGAAACCCCTGTTCCCGGGCAAACTGGGCTGCACCCTCCCCAATAAGGATGACATGGGGCGTTTCTTCCATTACTTTACGGGCCACGGAGACGGCGTGCACATATCCCTCGAGGCCCATGACTGAACCGCAGTTTCCCCGGGAGTCCATAACACAGGCATCCAGGGTCACGTGCCCGTCCCGGTCCGGCCGGCCGCCAAGGCCTACGGTTTGGTTGTGTGGGTCGGCTTCTTCCATCATCACCCCGGCTTCCACGGCATCCAGGGCCGACCCGCCGTTCTGAAGCACTTCCCAGGCCTTTGCGGTAGCCTTCTTGAAATCCCAGGTGCAAATGGCCACAGGCCCTCCGGGAGGCACTTGGGGCTGGCGGACGGGAGAGGTGGAATCTTTGCACGAGACCAGGGAGCCCGCACTGAGGACGGCGGCGGAACCCAGGGTGGAATTCTTGAGGAATTTTCTTCGCTTCATACCTGGAAGGAGTTACATTTAAACCCTTAAAGATAGTCAATGAAGGTTGAAGTTTGCGTCACTTCCATCGCCTCGGCAAGGATAGCCGAAAGGGCCGGGGCGGACCGTCTGGAGCTCTGCGCGGAACTGGCCGTTGGCGGGGTTACCCCTTCCCCGGGACTATTGCAGGCCGTGCGGGATGTTGTCAATATTCCGGTTCATGTGCTGATCCGGCCCAGAAGCGGTGATTTTGTGTATTCGGAAGAGACCTTTGACCAAATGCTTCGGGATGTTGAATACTGCGGGAATCTGGGGTATGAGGGGATCGCCACAGGCTGCCTTTTACCGGATGGGAACCCAGACACCGGGCGAATGGCTTTACTGGCAGAAGCGGCCCGGGGGTGCCACCTGACCTTCCACCGGGCTTTTGACCGGGTCCCGGACTGGGAGTCGGCCCTTTCCGACCTCGAGGCCCTGGGTGTTCATACGATTCTAAGCAGCGGACAGGCCCCAAGCGCATTACAGGGCCTTCCCTTGTTGGAACGTCTTACTGGTTTGACGGATTGCGGTATTATGCCGGGAGGAGGGATCCGTCCCGGGAATATGGCTTCTTTTATGGGAAAGGGATTTGAGGCCATTCATCTCAGTGGGATTCCAAAAACCCGGAAGGAACCTCCTGAACGCCTTCCCCTGAACAGCCCTCTCCTCCTTCGGGAAAGAGCCCCCCTGAGGCCCGATGAGAATCTGCTCCGGGAAGTGATTCAGGGCCTTAGAGACGCGGGGTATTAGGCCCGGAAGAGGGGTAAAAGAAGTATATTTGTAAAAAAGAGTTCATGCTCCGCTGGATTATCTTTGTGATCGTATACCTCGCCATGGGCCTCTATACACTTCAGGCCCTGAAATCGGGCACGCGATATCCCTGGCTGCATTACCTGTATATGGTTATAGCCCTGTTGATCCTGGGAAATCTAATTTACCAGTTCTCGGTAAACGATGAGTCCGGCAAGGTGTTGAGCAGGCCACTCAGCTATGCTTTCGGATTCCTGCTGGCCATCCTGACCTTTAATCTGATCACTATTTTTTTCCTGTTTTCCGAAGATATATATCGCGTCCTGCTGGCCGCCTACCACAAACTTTTTGGTGAAGCTGTGGAATTCAATCTGCCCGGACGTCGGAGATTTTTGAGCCTGATAGCCCTGGGTATCGCCTCCCTCCCTTTCGGGGCGCTTCTCTATGGGATGTACAGAGGGAAATACCGGTTCCGGGTGCTGAATTATGACCTGGAATTCAAGGACCTGCCCGAAAGCTTCCATAATTATACCATTACCCAGATCTCCGATATTCACAGCGGCAGCTTTGATAACCGTAAAATGATTGAATACGGGGTGTCCCTGATCAATAAGCAGCAGAGTGATGTTATCCTCTTTACGGGGGACCTGGTCAACAACAAGGCATCTGAAATGGAGCCCTGGGCAGACCTGTTTTCCACCCTCGAAGCCCCGGACGGGGTGTTTTCGATTATGGGAAACCACGATTACGGAGACTATTACAACTGGGAAACAGAGGAGGCGAGGTTACAGAATCTGGAAGACCTCAAAAGCCTGCAACGGGAAATGGGCTATGACCTTCTTTTGAATGAAAATCGGTACCTGCGGCGGGGAGGGGATCGGATTGCCCTGATCGGAGTCGAAAACTGGGGGCGCGGCGGTTTTAAAAAGGCCGGAGACCTTAAAAAAGCCACCTCAGGGATTCAGCCGGACGACTTCAAAATCCTGCTCAGCCATGACCCTTCGCACTGGGAGGACAAGGTAATTCATGACGATCTGCACTACCACCTGACCCTGAGCGGCCATACCCATGGCATGCAGTTCGGGATCGAAATCCCCGGTTGGGTAAAGTGGAGTCCGGTGAAGTGGCGCTACCGGTACTGGGCAGGTATCTATGAAGAACTCGGGCAGTATATAAACGTGAACCGCGGCTTTGGATTTCTGGGATATCCCGGGCGGGTGGGAATATGGCCGGAGATCACTGTGATCCGTCTTCGCAAGACGGGAATGAGTTAAATTCTTCCACGACCTCCCGCGGCACCGGTGGTTTACCGCGTCATTCCGCAAATTTTCTTACTTTTGAATCGTAACCCAACGCATGCCTTATGTCTAAATTCGGGGAACTCATAGATCAGGATATACCTGTATTGTTGGATTTCTACGCGGAGTGGAATGAACAATCGACTTCCATGCACCCCATCCTCAGGGATGTAGCTGCCGCCCTGGGCGAAAAGGGAAAGGTCATCAAAATCGATGTAGATAAGAATAAAGAGCTATCGCAGGCCCTGCGGGTTAAAGGCCTTCCCACCCTGATGATCTACAAAAAGGGGGAAATGGTCTGGCGTCAGAGCGGTGAACAGGACGCCAACACCCTGATCGGGATTCTCAGTGAATACGTTTGAAGGGCGACTCCTGATGCGGGCATGCCCGCTACTTTATTTCGTTTCCCTATTGCGTTTCATTTCCTTCCGGAACCGGAACACTATCGAGTACTTCTGAAGGAATAACATCCTGCCTCGTGGTGTCAGGAACCGTATCCATGGGAGATGGCTCCCCTGGGATTTCGGGCAGCTCATCCATCAGCGTATCCTGGTAAAACCCGAACTGATCCAGTTCCTCATTGAAGATCGCCGTTTCCTTTTCAGCGAGTTCCCGGTCATCGTTTTCAATGGCGATGTCGATAAGGCGCCGGTAGGCCTCCATATCCGAGAGGATCTCATCTACCTGGTTATACTGCTGGTCCAGGGGTATCCCGGAATAATATTCGAGCCGATCCAGGTAGATGGCCTTTAGTTTGTTGTAAAGGTCTCTGGCCTTTGTTGTTTCCCCGACTTTGTAGTATCCATCCACAAAAGGTTCGACGAAGGTGTAGAAGCCGTAGTCTTCCACTTTCATATTTGTCATCGCCAGTTCGATGATGTCTTTCGCTTTTTCGATCTTGTTTTCCGCGATCAGGGTTTCCACCAGCCTCGCCAGGTTACTTCGAAGGGACAATCCCTGTGAACGGGTCTGCGTGTCGTGATAAATCTCAGAACTTCCGGAATTTCCCCAGTCCCAGTCCATGACGATGTCGTACATGAGGTCGGAATCAATCCGCCCCATTTCAAACGGACTGCGGTTCCGCGTAGCGATCGGGACCAGTTTGTATGCCATTCCGTCTAACTGAAGATACTCCTTCATCCAAAGGTACTCTGCGCTGTCAAAACTGCCGCCGGAGAAATAAATAGGGCGCTCCCAGTCATTGTTTGCCAAAATGTCCAGCATCATGATCCGATTTTTGGCCAGGGCCCCGGGAAGGTCTATGTCGATGTAATCCACGATCAGGGCGGAATCCTTTTCTTTAACCAGACCGCTTTTCAGCACATTCTCCTTGTTTACAGGGACCCGGATTTTATCGGTCGGGTAATAGAC
Organism: Robiginitalea sp.; assembly: GCA_037382325.1. GTDB lineage: Bacteria > Bacteroidota > Bacteroidia > Flavobacteriales > Flavobacteriaceae > Robiginitalea. The sequence goes on along the minus strand of JARRQA010000020.1, from coordinate 6,544 downwards.
CAGGTCAAGGGTGCTTTCGGGATATTCGCTCAGATCCGCCCCGTTTTTTTCCAGATAGTACCGCAACTTGGTCTCCGGCCGGTCGCTGCCGATCCAGTTCATGAAGTCCGAAATATTCCAGCGGTTGTCCGTTATCTTTTGTAAGTAGATCACATCCCTGTTCCCGTACCGGTACAGCTCATGAGTGAGTTGGGAAGGGATGGGTTCGCTTTCATAAGCCTTGCGCTTCATCTGGTCTACATACCAGTCCGTGGCGAAAAGGCTGGTACAGATGACCCTGACATCCGTCCGGTACTGCTCGATTTCCTGCACATACCAAAGGGGGAAAGTGTCGTTGTCCCCAATGGTGAAGATCATGGCCCCTGCATCTTCCTGGCAACTGTCCAGGTAGGTTTTTGCGGCAGCCCTGGCGGTGTAACGGCCCGAACGGTCGTGATCGTCCCAGTTTTCAGCAGCCATTAAGACCGGCACGGCCAGCAGGCAGATAACCGTAATGGCCGGTGCCCAAATTTTCGGGTGTAACCATTTTTTGAATTCCTCAAACAATGCCACGACCCCCAACCCGATCCATATGGAGAAAATGTAGAAGGACCCTACAAGGGAGTAGTCCCGTTCCCGGGGCTGAAAAATATAGGGGTTCGTATAAAACTGTATGGCCAGACCTGTAAACATGAAAAACACAAAGAGCACCCAGAATTGTTTGGGGTCTCGTGAGATCATAAAGACGAGCCCTATGATTCCCAGCAAAAGGGGCAGGAAAAAGTAAGTGTTCCTGCCTTTGTTATCGAGTTTGTCCTGCGGCAGGTTGTCCTGGCTCCCCAGGCGCAGTGCATCGATGAAGCCGATCCCGCTGAGCCACTCGCCCTGCCCGTTGTAACGGCCCTGCATATCGTCCTGTTTGCCGACAAAATTCCACATGAAATACCGCCAGTACATATAGCCGAATTGAAATCGAAGCATGTACTGTATGTTCTGCCAGAGGGAGGGCGGATGCACCTCTAGGAATTCACCGAATCGCCTCATGAAACTGATGTACTGCTCCTCGTCGATGTCTCCGTTTGCCAGTCCCTGCCGTACTTGCTGTGCCGCCTGTCGGAGTTCTTCATTATTGGATTTAAGGCTGAAATCAAGCGGGCCGAAATACTTCATGTAGTTTTCGGCGTGCTGGTCGCTCCACATCCGTGGCAGGACGCCCACGTGGTCCTTGTTGGCCCCTGGCAGGGCTTCTTTGTAATGGTTTACGATTACGTATTTACCCAATTCCTCGTCCCTCTCATATTTCGGCTTGTCATCCCGGTTTTCGCCGGGAGCCGCAAAGAGGTCCGAGTAGTAAGCCCCGTATACCGGGCTTTCAACCCCGGGGTACTGTTCCCGGTTATAATAAGCCAGGAGGGCACGTGCATCTTCCGGATTGTTTTCGTTGATAACCACCTGGGCGTTGGCGCGTATCGGCAGCATCAGCCAGGATGAAAATCCGACAAATAGGAACAGGCCGCAAAGGATGATGGTGTTGGCCGTGTAATATTTGTTTTTGCGCGTGTATTGAAGCCCGAAGTAAAAAGCCGCCACAAACAAGATCCCCATAATGATGGTGCCCGAATTGAAAGGCAGGCCAATTTCATTGATGAAGAACACCTCACTCCAGCCAAATAATTTAAGGACGTAGGTCAGAGAAAATTTATAGACGAGGATCAGGATCACCACCACGATACTATTGGCCAGCAGGAAGTTCTTGACGGTGGTTTGTTTGTACTTTTTAAAATAGTAAAGTAGTCCGATGGAGGGGATGGCAAGAAAGCCCATGAACTGGATCCCGAAGGTGAGTCCCACTACGAAAGAGATCAAAACGAGCCAGCGGTCCCCCCTGGGGGAGTCCAGGTTGTCGGTCCATTTCAGCCCCAGCCAAAGTAACAGGGACATGATAAGACTCGCCATGGCATACACCTCCGTTTCTACGGCATTGAACCAAAAACTGTCTGAGAAGGTAAGGGTGAGGCATCCTACCAGGGCGGACCCGAGAATGGCGATAGCCCCCGGGTTGGAAAGGGGCGTGTCCCCCGCCACCAGTTTACGCCCCAGGTTGGTAATGGTCCAGAACATGAACAGGATGGCAAAAGCAGCCGAAACGCCGGACATCAGATTAACCATGAGGGCCACCTTGTCCGCTTCCGGGGCAAACATCCCATCAGGGTGTCCCATTTCTCGAAATTTTTTGCAACCATTGATCAGGGCATTTACAGGTATCGGGGCGAATTTAGTAATTAATGGTTAGATGGTCTCCGGTTTTTCTCAAAGGTTTAACACCGGCTTTACCGCCCGTGTAGGCGAAATCTGAAGAAATTTGTTTGGCCTAATAAAAGTTTGTTTTAAATTTGCACGCTCCTATTGCACTGGCCCATGGTGTAATCGGCAACACTACTGATTTTGGTTCAGTCATTCTAGGTTCGAGTCCTAGTGGGCCAACGAATAAACCCCGTCTTTTCCGGACGGGGTTTTTTTAAAGGCCGTATCGCTATAGCCAAAGGACTTCCAAGGGTAGCTGGCTGTACTGAAATTTGTTCAGGCGGCGTGGATCAGGATCCTGCTTCAAAGGAGTAATAGGTTATATTCATGCCTTCAGAAGCTTTTTTCAGCGCTTCAGAGGGAGACCCGCACACCTGCAAGCTCACGTCGGAAATAGCTGCCAGCTGACCCAGCATGGGGCCCACATTGCCCATGTGCGTCAACACGGCATCGGAATCCCGGTATATCTCCCGGACGATACATTCCGATGCGGCCTCGTTGTAGAACCAGTCGTACTGCAAGCAGCCCACCCCTTTTTCCTTTTCCCTGACCACATCGATCATTTCTGCTGCTATTTTCTTAAAGCTTTCGAGCTGCCCCGGGTGTATCTTGAACAGGGCAATGGCGTCCAGTTTCTCCATTTGATAGTGTTTCTGATGGATAGTAAAGTACTGCTTTTTTGAATAGTAATCCAGTAGATGAATATCTTTTCGAGCAGGGAAAAAGGAAAAACCATTTGATCTCGATTATTCAGAGCAGGCCTTCAGGGCGTGTCGGGTTCCCGATTGGCGGGGCAGGCCTGATGGTTTTGTGCAGGGGCAGGGGGTATCTTTAAGTCGGGTGGGGGAGGGGTCTCCCTTTTAAAATCCCCGAAAGAATACTTGCCCAGGCTTCATTTCCGGAGGTGACAGGGCCCCTACCGGGCTATGATGATAAACTGGTATTCGAGCAGTGTATCATTGATCTCAATTTTTTCAAACCCGGCTTCCCTGAGCTCCTCCATAATGGTTTCCCTGCCAATCTTCATGCTTTTCGGGGGACCAACAGGGAGGTCCTTCTTAAAGTAATCGATTACGATCAGGGCCCCACCCGGTTTTAACCCGGAACGTACCTTTGCGAAATACCTGCTGCGATCCCCAATGTGGTGGTATACATTCACGGTGATTACCTTGTCTGCTTCGCCGGGCTGCAACCCGGGGTCGTCGTAGGGGATTTTACGAAGGGATAATTTCGAATCCGGAATCCCCAGACTGTCTTTCTTGATCCTTATATACTCCTGGAACCGCTCATCCACATCTGCAGCGATCACTTTTGCCCCTGCCTCGACCAGCCGAAAACTGAAATACCCCGTGCCCGAGCCGATATCCATAATGGTCTCCCCGGATACATTTCCGATATACTCAAGTACTTTTTCCGGTTGCTGGTAGGCGTCCCGCCGGGATGACTCGAACCTACGGGTCAACGATTCGAAGTCTGCCTGGTTCATATGGTGATTTGCACGGTTGTGCCGGCCGTGTTCCTCCTGGGCATATCCATGAAGACTGAAGAGTCCCGCGAAGAAGATGCACAGTTGAAGGGCAAGTGGTTTGAATTTCATCTCTGACGGGTTGCGTGAGTACTCCCAATTTACAAATTAACATCCATATACCCCGCAGGAGGCTTTGGGTTTCAGGATTGGCCGGTTTAAAGTATTTTTGGATGAATGAAAAGGTCGCTCCTGCTTTTTTGCTGTCTTTTTGCGGGGATCCTTCCCCTTTTGGGGCAGAAGGACACCCTTGTCGTTGGGGTCTATGAATCTCCTCCATTTGTCATCTACAATGAAGATGGTACCCTGGACGGCATCAGCGTATGGCTTTGGAAAAAAATGGAAGATGATCTGAACCAGCCTTATGTACTCAAGCGCTACCCTGAGGCCTATTCTCTCAAAAGTATTCTGCAAGACCTGGAGGAAGGGATAATAGACCTGTCAATCAATCCGCTGACCATTACCGGGGATCGGTACAATCGCATGGATTTCACCTATGCTCGTCTGGTTAATAGAGCGCAGGAACCATCATTTTGAACGGAACCTCCAGGGGCTTTTGAGCAGTTTCTGGTGGTCCGCCGTAACCATGACCACGGTTGGGTACGGGGATAAAGTGCCCATCTCCAGCCTCGGTCGGTTCATAGCCTTTCTCTGGATGTTGTGTTCCATAATTATCATTTCCATCTTCACCGCAAGTATTACATCAGGGCTGACGGTCCAGCAGATGGTAGCGACGGACCTGTCTGTAAAAAGCTTCAGCAGGGAACCGGTGGGTACCGTTGAGGCCTCCGCCGCCCTGGAGTATCTCGATGCGAACTTCTATCGGGACCTTACGAACTACCCGGACTTAAGGGATGGGTTAAAGGGATTGAAAACGGGAGAAGTACGCTTTTTTGTCTTTGATGAACCCTGGCTGGTTTACCAACTGCAGAATAATCCGGAATTCTCGGAGATGGAAATCCTTCCCGTTCGTTTCCACAGGCAGCTATATGCCTTCCCCCTCAACCGGGATTTACCGCCCTCCCTGGAACATCAGATTTCCTATCGGATGCTGAGGATACAGGAATCAAGGGACTGGGAGGTACTGCTGAGTGAATACAAGGTGAAATTGTATTAATTCAACATGCCCAGATTCCATTAGAAAGCCGGGAATTGACCCTTCTCCAGGCGCAATGCTGAAGTAACGAAGGTCGAAATGCGAAATTTACAGGCTTCCTGGATTACACTTTCCGTTGACAGATTTGCAATAGGGAGCTATTAAAATTGTAAAGAACCCCTGACAACCGCCACTGCCAACTGCCAACCGCCACTGCCAACTGCCTACTGCTACTGCCAACTGCCAACCGCCAACTGCCACTGCCCACTGCGACTATCTACTCCTCCTCCCCATAGGCCTCTTCACGAAGCTCAAACTCCTCCTCGAGCTCATCCAGCAACGTGGCCGGTTTGCTTTTGTCACGTATGAGCGCCCAGGTCATGATCAGGCTGGTGCCGATGATGAGAAAAAGCAGGATCCCGGGCTCAAATCCCGGCACCTGCGCCTGCACCGGAATGGCGTAGAACAGCAGGATTGTGATCAGGCCTCTGGGGGCGATAAAGAGCTGTGGAAAAATATCCGAACCCAAAAAGGTCCTGAGCAGGGCGAACCGGATGGCATAAATGGATATCAATATGAGGAGGCTAACCATCAGTACCTGTAGGCTGAGCAGGGAGGAGAGTACAATGGTGATACCGAAGACCACAAAGAAAAAAGTACGCACCACGAAGGCAGACTCCAGGGTAATAATATGGAGTTCATGATAGATCTGCCTGGCGCGTTCCTCTTTCAGCATCCTTTTTAAAGGGCCGAAGAAAAACAGGCGCATGTTTGCGATCACCAGGCCGAACACAAGGATAATGATCAGGGAGGAAAGATGCAGCTTTTTTCCAAGGGCATACAGGAGGAGTAAAACAGAGAGAAGCAGGAACTGTTTGGCCTGCGACCGGATCTGCTGGAAGACCAGGATCAGCAGATAGCTCGCGACAAGGGCCACGCCTACTGTCAATAGAAGGCTACCGGCGAACCCGAGAGGGCTCGCGGCCCCGGCGGGATTTAATCGCCCTTCCAGGAAATAAAACAGTATGATTCCCATGATGTCAGAGAACGTACTTTCGTATACGTGGAATTCCTTTTTGCGGTCAGGAAGGCCACCGACGCTGGGGATTATGATGGCGCTTGAAAGGATGGAGAGCGGGGTGGCGTAGATCCAGGCCTGCAGCATGCTCATTTCCGGGATGAGGGTTTTCAGGATCCAGGCCGCCGCCCAGGCCGACGCTGCCAAACCGAGTGCCGCTACGGCCATGGACTTCACGATGAGCCAAATCTTGCTCTTTCTCAGTTCCAGTTCAAGGGCAGCCTCCAATACGATCATGATAAGCCCGATGATTCCCAGGACTTCCAGGATGGGGAAAAAGTTTGGCAGGTCAGTCGTAAAATTTTTCATGACGTATTGCAGCAACAGGCCAAGACCGATCAGCATTAGGACTGCTGGTATGTTGGTGCGCCTGGCCAGGTGGTTGAACCAAAAGGAAAGTATCAGGATCAGGCAGGCTTCTATAATCAGGTTGTAGGATGAGAATAACTCCATGGTTCAGGCAGGTGTTAGAGGATTAAAGGTAACGGGAATTCTCCAACTTGTCGAGGTTCCCAAAACCTGTTATTTCAAATCTTACACTTTCAGGATTTAAAATAACAGG
>JARRQA010000019.1:0-22515 GCA_037382325.1 Robiginitalea sp. | reverse complement strand
ATGGACAATAAAGAATTGGACAAAATGATCCAGGATAAACTGGGGGATTACCGGGAATCACCGGACCCCAGGGTATGGGACCGTGTTCGTACCAGTCTGGATGGAAAGAAAAAGAAAAGCCGTCTGATCCCCCTCTGGATACGCTGGGGAGCCGCTGCGGCCATTATTCTGGCAGGCCTTTTCTGGCTGACGCCACGGGAAGACATCAAGGTTGACACCCCTGCGGTGGGCCGTTCTGTACCGGGATCAGAAGCTCCCGCAGATATAAACTCTGATAGCTCTTCTCCTGAAAAGTCCCTCCCCCAAGAGTCGAATGAAGGGTTGGCCGGGGATAGCGATGCGCTCAGGAAAATGGACCCCTCAGGTAGTGCAGACGACATAGAAGGTATGGTATCAATCTCCGGGGAATCCGACGCTCCTTCCCGGAAGGTTGCCGGTCAGGGAAACCCGGCAACAGATCCGCTGGCTTTTTCACAGGCAGAGAACAGTGATGGCGTTATTCCAAACGAAAAAAGTGATCTGGTCGTCATAGGAGAATCCCGGGAAACACCGGCCGAGGTTTCCGAAAAAGCGGATGCGCTTACCGACGCTGATACGGACCACTTAAAGAAAGGTTCCGGTGTTACGGAGAAAGACAAGGACGCTCCCACGGATGCCAAACTCCCGGAAAAATCCATTTTCGAAGCCCGGGAGCCCCAGGAAGCCCTTGCAGAGAGTGAGGTTCCGGAAGGAAAATGGTCCATCGGACCCAGCCTGGCCCCGGTGTATTTCAATTCCTTTGGAAATGGTTCCCCCATCGCGTCCAATTTTTTGAACAATTCCAAGTCAGGGACATTGAACATGAGTTACGGCCTGCAGGTATCCTACCAACTTTCCAAAAAGCTGAGCCTTCGCTCCGGGATTCACAGGGTGGATTACGGGTATAACACGGATGATGTCGGTTTCACATCTTCCCCAACCGCCCGGCCCAGTTCCCTGATCCGAACCATCAGCTACTCCGAAAATTCCAAGAACCTGGTCGTAACCAGTACTATTGGAGGAGGTCAACCTTCACAGCCCCCTGTGGCATCGGATGTGTTGGCGCCCAGTGCCTCCAGGGAAGGACAGATGTTGCAGGAATTCGGATACCTTGAGATCCCTTTGGAGATGCAGTACAACCTGCTGGACCGAAAGTGGGGAATAAATCTGATCGGCGGGCTGAGTTCCCTCTTCCTGGTGGAGAACTCCGTAAGCCTGCAATCCGGGGAGGCCGTCACTGAAATCGGGGAGGCGACGAACATGAATTCGCTGAACTTCAGCACCAACCTGGGCCTTGGCTTTTATTACCGTTTGAATTCTAGTTTCGAGGTTAACCTGCAACCTATGTTCAAATACCAACTCAACACTTTTTCGGAAACCTCGGGAAGCTTTCGGCCCTACTCCGTCGGCGTATACAGTGGTTTGAATTTCAGGTTTTAATTGCCGGCAGGCAGATCCAGGTTGGCTCAAGGCGATCCCTTTCAGGAATAAAAGTTGGAAGGGTATCAGGCCTTCGGACCAGAGCGAAGGCTGCGCAGCAAGACCTGCCGGACGGACTCTCTTAGTTCCTGTTTATCGGTTTCCTGAAGCCCTTTGGTTGGAAAAAATCGGTGTACCCTGGTGCGCAACGGGCCCGGCCCACCACTGAAAAACCTGAAGGGAAACCGCTTTTTATTGTCGTAAAAGGTAATGGGAACCACGGGGATTTTGTGAGCAATTGCCATCTTAAATGCCCCGTCTTTAAACGAATCCAGTTCAACAGATTCCTCCGGGACCCCTCCTTCCGGGAAAATACAGATACTCAACCCCTGCTGTAACCTGCGGTTAGCCCTTCTGTAGACGGCTGACCTGCTTTTGCTGTCCTCCCGGTCGACCAGGATACATACCCGCTTATAGAAGAATCCGAAAACCGGTATGTTTGCCAGCTCCTTCTTGCCGACAAATACAAAGGGGTTCCGGCTGACGCGCAACATCGCCATAATATCCAGCATGCTCGTGTGGTTGGCCACAAGCATATAGCTCTTCCCTCGTTCCATCCGCTCTTCCCGCATAATGAGAGGGGGGCATCCCATGCCATAGAGGATGCAGGAGGCCCAAACATTACGGGCCAGCCAAAAAAACTGGGGATAGGTCTTTTCCGAGATCGTAAATAGCAGTAACAGGGGGAAAAACACAAATATGGGAAGGGCCACCAGGATATAAAACCAGATGCGAAACAGGGCCTGTCCTGCATTTATTACCAATTTCCCCATGCGTCCAAAAGTAAGAATTTTGGGAGGGTTCTGGTATTTCGTTTACTTTTGTCCCCTGATTATAAACCGTTATCTATGCCACGGATTCTCACCGGGATTCAAAGTACGGGTACTCCGCACCTGGGGAACATACTGGGGGCCATTAAGCCTGCTATTTCCATGGCTGCGGTCCCGAAAAACGATTCGTACCTCTTTATCGCGGACATGCATTCCCTCACGCAGATCAAAGATGGGGTTACCCTTCGGGAAAACACCTATGCCACTGCAGCGGCCTGGCTTGCTTTTGGGCTGGATATCGAAAAAACGGTTTTCTACCGGCAGAGCGACGTACCCCAGGTCACCGAACTCTCCTGGTACCTGAGTTGTTTCTTTCCCTACCAGCGACTCACGCTGGCCCATTCCTTCAAGGACAAGGCAGACAGGCTGGAGGATGTCAATGCAGGCCTGTTTACCTATCCGATGCTGATGGCTGCCGACATCCTTTTATACGATGCTGATATCGTACCGGTTGGGAAAGACCAGTTGCAGCATCTCGAAATGACACGGGATGTGGCGGCACGGTTCCACGCTCAATTGGGGGAAACCTTTGTGATCCCGGAAGCCAAAGTACAGGAACAGACCATGTATATCCCGGGGACGGATGGACAGAAAATGAGCAAAAGCAAGGGTAACCTGATTGATATCTTCCTGCCCGATAAAAAGCTGCGAAAACAGATCATGGGTATCGTCACCGACAGTACGCCCCTGGAAGATCCGAAAAACCCCGAGGGAGATACGGTATTTGCCCTTTACAGCATGCTTGCCAGTCCTCAGCAGGTCGAAGAAATGCGAAAAAATTACCTGGGCGGGAATTACGGCTATGGACATGCCAAGCAGGCATTGTACGAGTGTATCCTGCATTCCTTCGGAGAGGCCCGGGAACGTTTCCACTATTATATGGAGCACCGGGGTGAGATTGACGAAGCCCTGCACAAAGGAGCCAGGAAGGCACATAAAGTAGCAGACGAAGTACTTGCCCGTGTTCGCAACAAAGTAGGGTACTAAAGCACCGACTCTCAGGCACTTCTACAAAGGGATGAAGATTGGCTTCAATATTCCTTTAGTTGATACCTTTTGCCAGGTAACGGGGTCACAAGCCCCTTCATTTCCAACTGGAACAGGGCGGGAGCCACCGCTTTCACAGGTAAGTGGCAGCCACAGGCAATATCGTCCAGCAACTGCTCTCCCCGGCCTTTTAAGAAGTCTGCCACAGATTTTTCTGCCCCTTGCAGATCTTCCGGAATAATCTGCCGGGAAGTGACGGAAGGCTCAGTGGCCCTGCCTGAATCCCAGTTCATGGCAGTCACAAACTCTTCTGCATTCTGCAGCAGTTGGGCTTTTTGATCCCGGATCAGAACATTACACCCCTGGCTGAAAACATCTCCGGGACGCCCCGGAACCGAAAATACTTCGCGGTTGTATCCAAAGGCCAGATCTGCCGTAATCAGGCTGCCGCCCTTTATGGCTGATTCCACCACCACCGTTGCTTCACTGAGGCCGGCAATGATACGGTTGCGCTTCACGAAATTCATGGGTTCCGGAGAGGTCCCCAGCCAGAATTCAGACAACAGACCTCCCTGATCCATGATTTTGGAAATGTACCGGGCATGAATTTGGGGATACACCAGATCCAGTCCGTGGGCCAGGCACGCCACCGTTTGGAGCCCCTGTTCCAGCGCCACCCGGTGGGCGCATATATCAACTCCGGAGGCCAGACCACTTACCACCACCGGCCTAAAAGGGGCAAGCTCCTTTAGAAACCGCTCACAAAAGGATCGTCCCCTGGAGGTCATATTCCGGGTCCCAACAATACTGATGAAGCGTTTACCGTCAAAAGAAAAAGCCCCCTTCCAGAAAAGAAGCAGTGGTGCATCCGCGCACTGTTTCAGCAAGTGCGGATAGCCGGGCTCGCCAGATGCCAGACAACGAACCCCATTCTGCTGCATGTGTTTCAATTCCTTCTCAGCCTGTTGCTGAAATTTATTGTCTAAAAGGTTTCGTACCGTTTCCGTGCCAATCCCCGGAATTCGTAGAAGGGCATTCCGGGACTCCCGGAAAATAGTCGTTGCGCTGCGGAAATGTCCGATCAGTTTCCTGGAATTCACGGGGCCAACCCCCGGAGTTATTTGGAGCCTTAGTAAGGCAAGCAGCTCATCCTCTTTCATTTAAGGTTTCAATTAACAATATCTGCCCTATGTTGTGTTGATAAAAACCCGGTGTTTCGGGTTGTCCGGACTGTTAAATTTTTCCATCTTTGTTTTTATGCAACTCGAAAGGCACATAGCAGATCTCCTCTACAGGTACCAGTGTGTGGTGATTCCGGGTTTTGGGGCTTTTTTAAGCCAAATTAAGTCCGCCTCCCTGCAAAAGGACAGCAACACCTTTTATCCGCCTTTCAAGGAGTTGTCCTTCAATGCGCGGCTCAATACCAACGATGGCCTGCTAGTTTCTCATATCGCTCAGGCAGAAGGGGAATCCTATGAAACGGCCCTTGAGAAAGTCACCTCCCAGTCGCAGCGATGGAAAGAAAAGCTGAAATCTGGAGCGCCACTGGAACTGCCCGGCCTGGGGGTATTTCGTCTGAACAGGGAGGAAAAGATGGTTTTTGAGCCCGATAACCGCACCAACTACCTCATGTCCTCTTACGGTCTAAGCCCGGTCATTGGGAATCCGGTTGTACGCGAAGTCCTAAAGGAAGAAGTAACAGAGCTCGAGGAGCGTATTCCGTTTACGATAACCCCGGAAGCAAGGGGTCAAAATCGATTGCGACCGGTATTGAAGTACGCTGCCGTGGTTTTACTTGCTCTGGCTACCGGCCTGAGCAGTTACTCGCTTTACCAGCGGCAATTAACCGCAACAGCGGTGGCCCATGAAGAAGCTCAGAAAGAGGTTTCAAGACAAATTCAGGAAGCTACCTTCTTTGATGCCGCTCCCGTGGAACTACCTTCTGTAAGCCTTGAGGTCACCCAAAAAGCCCCTCCAATCCACCATGTGATCGCAGGAGCGTACCGGTATCGTGAAAATGCCGACAAACGTATTCAGGAGCTCATCCTAAAGGGCTACCCGGCACATTACCTGGGTCAGAATGATTTTGGGCTTCACCACGTTGCCTTTGCGAGCTTTTCGGATGCCGGGGAAGCCCTGGAAAACCTGAAGGAAATCAGGCGTCGGGAATCGCCGGATGTCTGGCTCCTCTCCAAACGCTAGAATCTCTTTTCCACGGCTGTTACTTCTGACGGGAAGACTGTATCTTTGCCGGAAAGTATCCCTATGAAGCCCAAGAAACCCAGCGATTCAAGGACCATTATGACGGACCTCGTGTTGCCGAGCGAAACCAACCCGCTGAACAACCTTTTTGGAGGGGAATTGCTCGCCCGTATGGACCGGGCTGCCAGTATCACCGCCCGAAGGCACAGCCGGAGGATCTCTGTAACGGCTTCCGTCAATCACGTGGCTTTTAACAGATCGGTACCCCTCGGCAGTGTGGTAACTGTAGAGGCTGCTATTTCACGAACTTTCAGGACGTCCATGGAGGTTTTTATAGATGTGTGGATCGAGGATCGTTTCAGTGGCGAACGCACCAGGGCCAATGAGGCTATTTACACTTTTGTCGCCGTGGATGATACCGGAGTGCCTACAGAAGTACCCCCCATTGTGCCTGAAACGGAGCTTGAAAAAGAACGGTTTGAAGCTGCTCTGAGAAGAAAACAACTCAGTCTGGTCCTGGCCGGGAAGATGAAACCCCAGGAAGCCACAGAATTGAAGGCCCTCTTTATGGACTGATTTCAGAAGTCCTTCCCCTGCATCAAAGGAGACCATGCCTCGTATTGTATTCCGTACTCACGGCAATAATCAAGCAGGTCCTGCTGTACCAGGTAAGGGTGGAATTCCAATTGGTTAACCATAGGTAGAATCCGTGCTGACGCTTTAAGGTCTTCCAGATGGTGCCTCAGAAAATTACTAACCCCAATAGCCCTAATCCGTTCTTCCTGATACAAGTCTTCCAGGGCCCTCCAGGTTTCCCTGAATTTTCCAGCAACGGGCCAATGCACCAAATAAAGGTCCAGATATGGGGTGTCCAGACGTTCCAGGCTTTCCTCGAAAGCCTTCCTGGTTTGATGATATCCCTGATCCGAATTCCAGACCTTGCTAACCAGAAAAACATCTTCCCGGTCTACCCCGCTGCTGCGGATCGCCCGTCCCACACCGCTTTCATTCCCATAGGCACTGGCGGTATCGATATGTCGGTAGCCCGCCTGCAGGGCCCAGGTAACTGCCCGCTCCACCTCGGGCCCTTCCTCTGACTGCCATACCCCGAGGCCTAGATAGGGCATTTGAACCCCATTGTACAATTCAAAGCTACCTGCTATATCCGTAATCGGTTTCATGTCTGGTCATTTTATAACCGGTAAATCCACTCCTCAGGATTGAGGCGGGTGGCGTCCCGGTACAAATAAAACTTCAGCTGGGTCAGCCCGTTAGACCGATTGGTATAAACTTCTCCCAATGCCTCCTTGGCCTCCACCTTATCCCCTTTCTTCACATAGAGTTCGGAAAGGTTATAATAGGTGCTGATATAATTCCCGTGTTTTATCTGCACTCCTTTGTTACCGCCCGGAACAGCGAGTACTGCGATAACCTCTCCCTCAAATACAGCCCGGGCCTTAGCCCCCTTATCTGTCGCGATAATAACACCGTTGCTTTGATGTTTGATCCCCGGATATACCGCATCGGGATATATCCCATATCCCTGTTTTTTAACGCCCTTTTCAACCGGCCAGATCAGCCTTCCTTTGTTTGCAGAAAAATTATTGGCTATCAGGGTTGCTTCCGGGGTCAGGGCAAAGGTGCTGGAGGAAGTATTTCCGGACCCACGCTCCCGATTGGATGCGGCGATGGCAGAACGAATCAGGTTTTCGATCTGCCTTTCAATGGCCCTGGCCTCTTTTCGCTTATTTTCAATTTCCGCTGCATAGGCACTTTCGTTCTGCCGGATGGTCTTCAAGAGGGATTGCTGGGAGCGGACTTCGGCAGTTAACTGGTCCTTTATGCGGCGGTTCTGGGCAATCAGCAACTCCTTCTCCTTGCGCTGCTGGGTCAGATCTGTATTGAGGGCCCTTAATTCTTCCGTCTTTGCGACAATTTCCTCACCCTGCCGTTTGCGGAATTGGGTATACTGCTTCATGTACTGCAGGCGCTTGAATGCCTGAAAAAAACTGGAGGAAGACATCAGGAAGAGCAACCGGTTCTGCTGGGAACGGTTCTCGTAAGACTTGCGGATCATCCTGGCATAATCTGTCTTCAGGGTCTCCAGGTCCTCCCGTAGCTTGGAGATGTGACGGATATTCGCATTGATCTGGCGGTTCAGGAGATTGGACTGCTGGTTGGTTACCCGGATGAGTTGTTGCTGCCGGTTGTTTTTTTCGAGGGCCTTTTGTTCTCCCGTCTGGGCCTGGGACCACAGTCCCCACAGGGCAATGACACAAATAGTGGTTCGGAGAACAGTATTTAACAACCTTTCTTTCACTTCAGGGCAACCGGATTAAAACCTTTCGGTATTTTATATGGAAAGCGAAGGTCCCGGTTCAATTCCACCTGCCTGTAATTTATATCGATCGTCACGCGCTCATTCCTGTCGATCGCGTCAATATGAACCTTATCGGGTAATATCTGACCCTGTACCTCCTGATAGCTCGCATACCGGACCTCCATAAGCCTTTTCTCCGTTGGCCGGGCAAGTTGCTGGGAAGCCAAACGGAAGTATTTGGGCTCTACCTTCAGAAAGAGCTTGTAGAAATCAAGCGAAGGTTTGGGCTTTAGCTCATAGGTGTCCGCCGTGTACTGCAATTCGTACTTCCGGCCCTGCAATTCAACAATTGCCTGGCCCAGCAACAGGTTCTGGAGTTTCTCAAAGTTAATTTCAGAACCGAGCAACTGACTTAAGAAAGTAAAATCCCCGTCAAAATATTCATTGTCCAGCTTGTTGTAGTAGGAAACGCGTTCCGGGGTAATCAAAACCTTGATCACCCCCAGGGGGGCGCTTAGCCAGATGATCTCATTGCGTTTCATACGGAGGCTGACAGTTACCCTCTGGGAAGCTTCCCCGTCCGAATAGTCTATTCCCAAACGCCCGCTAAGGGTACGGAATTTCATCTGGGAAGCTTCGTGGTTTCGAATGATATTGCGAACTGAAAGGCTCTGGTCAATACTGCCATCTGCCAGGATGCGTGTAGAACCACAGGATGTCATTACAAGCATGAAGCCCAGTATCAAGCCCGACAAATACAACCTCCTATTCATGATCCGTTTTTGAGCTTATTTTGATATATTTTGGCCTTTTCCGTATTTCCCAGTTGGGTATGCGCCTCAGCAAGGGTCCTGTATACCATTTGGTCAATTTCTGAATCCCCCAGCAACATTCCTTCTCCCTCTGTCAGTACTTCCACAGCTTCAATGGCCCTGCCCTGCCGCAAGAGGGCAAGCCCGTTAGCGTAATAAAAGAAGGGCTGCAGGGGATAACGCTCCAGAGCCTCCCGGCTCGTTTCCCCAACCGAATTCCAATTCTGTTTGTCTAAAAGCTCGCGAAGCGTTTGTTCATAAGCAGCAACGGACCCTTCTGCCGCTACAGGTTTTTCCGCTTCTCTGGTCAGGGCCTCCTTAGTTTCTTCGTTGAGGCGTGCATGGGAAATTTGTGCCTTCAAAAGGCGCACCCTGTCAGTAACCGGCAATGGCGCCAGTTGGTTTTCGGCTTTATCCCACTTTTCCTGCCCGTAGTACCAGGTAGCCAGATTCAGACGGAATTCCGCCAGGTCCAAAGGCAATTCCCCGGCATAATCCTGTGGAAGTTTTGATTGCTGCATAAGGATTTCCATAAGTGTCTGGACGAACCAATATTCCCCTGGCTCTGACCGGACCGCATCCAGGGCGTAGCGTTCGGCGCGGGCGTATTGTTTTTCCTGGAAAAGTACTTTGGCCAGTTCGTGGTCGATAACCGGGTTAATCGGATCCAATTTTTTTGCCTCCAGGAAAAGGGCTTCCGCACGATCGTAGTTTTCAATCCCTTTTTGTTTAATCGCTTCAAAAAAGGTTTCCTGGAACTGATCGGTATATGCGTCGGTGAACAGCTCCGCGCTCCCTTCCTCCTGCGCCCCTATGGAGCCCAGCGATAATAAAAGGATCCAAAACCAGTATGTCTTTGCAGTGCGTCGCATGCAGTCCCTCTACATTCCTCTATTTCACTCCCGTGCTCCCGAACCCGCCACTTCCCCGGTCGGTTTCAGACAGGCTTTCTACCTCGATCCACTCGGCCTGCTGATGGCGGCTGATAACCATCTGTGCAATCCGGTCCCCGTGCTGTATGGTCACAGGCTCGTTAGATACGTTTGCAAGAATCACGCCAATTTCACCCCGGTAATCTGCATCGATAGTGCCCGGGCTGTTCAGAACGGTAATCCCCTTTTTGGCCGCAAGCCCGCTTCTGGGCCGGATTTGGGCTTCATGCCCTTCCGGCAGTTCCAGATAGAGGCCTGTGCCCACTACAGCCCTTTCAAGGGGAGAGAGCTGAATCGGATCATCCAATTGCGCCCTCAGGTCCATTCCGGCAGAAGCCAGGGTTTGATAGGATGGGAGGGGATTGCTGGATTTGTTGATAATTCTCACCTTCATTTACCGCGAATTAATTTTAACAGGAGTTCCTTTTCCATTCTGTACAACAATGCCAAAAATACTAAAAGTAAGAGCAGTCCGAGATAGAGGTTCCTGTTAAAAACATAGAACGAAAGGGCTGAAAATAAAACGGACAGTCCCAGATAAAAGAAAATCTTCCGCAAGTTATATGGAACTGGGTAATACTTCCTGCCCAGGAAATAAGACAGCAGCATCATGCTACCATAGGCAGCCAGTGTTGCCCAGGCTGAAGCAAAATAACTGTACCTGGGAATAAAGAAATAGTTGATAGCTATGGTGATCACTGCCCCAACAAGGGAAATAACCGCCCCAAACCGCGTCCGGTCAGTGACTTTATACCAGACAGAGAGGTTGTGGTAGATTCCCAGGAAAAAGCTCGCCAGCAATACTATGGGTACAATTTCCATGGCTTCCCAATACGCCTCGTCCCTCACGAACAAAAATTTCAGCACATCCGCAAACACCACAACCCCCAGCAGGATCACACTCCCAAGGACAACAAAATAATTCGTGATTTCCGCATAGGCCTTTTTGGGATTCTCCGAACTGGCATGACTGAAGAAGAAAGGCTCAATCCCAAGCCTGAAGGCCGTTGCAAAGAGGGTCATGAACATCGCCAGGCGGTAACAGGCTGCGTACTTCCCCATCTCCGTCTTCGCGATATCCTCCGGGAGGAGTTCCGTAAGCAGGTATTTATCAAATACCTCGTTGATGGTGAAGGCAATACCAGCCAACATAACAGGAATGCTGTAATAAAGCATCCGCCGCAGCAAGGTGCGGTCAAATTCCAGGCGAAGCCTGATGTAATTTCCGCTCAGGATTAACAGGGTTATCCCACTTGCGATCACATTGGATATCAGAATGTAGGAGACCTCGAAATCAGGCCGGTAAATCGCCTGCCAGAACCCTTCGGAACCCGACGCCGCCAGTTTGGGCAGTACAAGCAGGAAAAACAGATTAAACCCAAGGTTTACACAGATGTTCGCTATTTTGACGATGGCGTAGGCAGCGGGCCGCTCTGTGGCCCTCAACCGTGCAAAGGGAATTATCACCAGGGCGTCAAGACACAGGATTGCAATAAAGTAGCCTATGTACCTGATGTCAATATTCAGCAAACCGGAAATCTCCTCCCGGAACAGCAGGGAGGCCAGAAGGAAGATCAGGGTGGAGGAGGCAATGGAAATCAGGGAGGTTGAAAGCACTTTTTCCGGTACTTTTTCCCGGGTATAAAACCGGAAAAAGGCGGTCTCCATTCCATAGGCCAGGATCACATTGAAAATGGCAAACCATACAAAGACCAGGGAGACCTCGCCGTAAAGTCCGGGAGGCATGACGGAGGAATACAGGGGAAGCAACAGGAAGGAGAGCATTCGGGGCAGGACGGTCGCCAGGCCATAAATGAATGTCTGCTTGAAGAGTTTCCGGAAGAGCTTCAACTAGGAATACGTTAGATCCAAATCTAAATTAGGCATTTAGGCAGAGCCGGCAAAGTCAATGCTGTGGCCTTCCGGGATAGATCCTTGAAGCTTTTTCAACAACTCCCGTGATTTTTGTGTAGTATTTCCGGCGGTCTGCCTTTAGAATGTAGGATATAACTGCCTCGTCCGGTTTTAACTCAAATGGGAATTGCCGGAGGGATGGCAGGGGCCCCGGCGGTTGGTTGCCTATTTCCTTTGTGGAATCGGCATGCATAGTTATGTCGGGCTTTTCCAAAGGGATGTGCGCCCGGGAGGCTTGCAGGATAAAACCGGTTTCACTCTCTGTGACCTCCAGTTTATAGACCTTCCCCCGAAAAAAGAGGGAATCAATTTGTATGGATGAGGGATCCTCGGGATTCCAACGGGCCCGGAACTCCATCCCAAAGCCACTTTGCGCTCTCCCCCCTTCCCAATATTGTACGGTAGGACGTTCCACGGAGAAAGGGGGGCTGTTTTCAAAGGTTTTCTGGGAACTGCAACTCATAAGACCCAAAACGAATAGGAAGGTTCCGGCAAAGGCTTTCATGGTAAAGGTATATCGTTCCTGTAAAGATAGTGTACCAAAATTGATGCCAGGTCCGGGAGCGTACAACGAAAAGATGGATTTTCGGGTAAAGACCTCTTACCAGGCTGCCTTAAATAAAAAAACCCCGGCCATTACCGGGGTTTGACTGTATGACTAAACTTCTTATCCGTTACTGAGGGCTTCAGCGCCACCGACGATTTCCAGGATTTCATTCGTAATGGCTGCCTGCCGTGCCTTGTTGTAGGTAAGCGTCAGCTGATCTTTTAACTCGCCTGCATTGTCTGTCGCTTTGTGCATGGCCGTCATCCGGGCGCCGTGCTCACTGGCAAATGAATCCCGAATCGCCTTGAACAATTGCGTCTTCAGGGATTTTGGGATCAGTTGTTCTACGATTTCCACTTCAGAAGGTTCGTAAATATAATCCGAAGTCCCTTGTGTCTCCGACTCCGACGGGGGCTGGATGGGCAGGAATTGCTCGGTCATCACGATCTGTGTCGCCGCATTCTTGAACCGGTTATAGACCAGTAAAATCCTGTCGTAACTGCCGTTTGTGAACAACTCCATCAGGTGGTCCGCTATTTTTTCCACCTCTTCAAACGTGAGCGTATCAAAGATATCATTGTGGTTGGAAACAATCGTATGGCGTTTGCGGAGCAGGTCATCGGCCTTTTTCCCGATGGTAATAAAATCCACGTCTTTGTTTCCGTATTCCCCCTGGAGCAGGGAAACACTTTGTTTGACGATGTTGGAATTAAAGGCCCCGCAAAGACCGCGGTTGGAACTGATCGAAACAATCAGAACCTTTTTGACCTCACGCACCTGTGCAAATTTGCTGCTGCTGTCCCCGTCCAGGTTGGCACTCAGGTTCTGCAACAATTCTGTGAGTTTATCCGCATAAGGGCGCATGGCGGTAATGGCATCCTGGGCTTTCTTCAGTTTGGCAGCAGATACCATTTTCATGGCACTGGTGATCTGCATGGTAGAAGAAACCGATGCAATCCTGTTGCGTATTTCCTTTAAGTTTGCCATTTTCTGTGCGTACGTTTATAGAAGCTCCCGGGCACCCCCGGGCTTCTTTCCGGTTTTACGCTTTATATTTCGCCGCGAGGTCCTTACATACCCTGGTAAGTGTTTCCGTCACCTCATCGGTCAGCTTTCCTGATTTAATCGTGTCGAGCACATCCCGATGCTTGGCATTCAGGAATTCCAGGTAATCCTGTTCAAATTCCTTGACTTTATCCAC
Source organism: Robiginitalea sp. (assembly GCA_037382325.1). Classification (GTDB taxonomy): domain Bacteria; phylum Bacteroidota; class Bacteroidia; order Flavobacteriales; family Flavobacteriaceae; genus Robiginitalea. The sequence continues at coordinate 9,273 of JARRQA010000019.1, read as the reverse complement.
GGGAACGTCCCTTAGGAGGTTTTTGGATCCTGCAAAGATAATAGCCACCTGGTCCTCTACAGTAAAGGGGTCTCCCTGGGCCTGCTTGAGGATCTCAACGTTCCTTCTCCCTTTTTCAATTACGTTAAGGGTAGCTGCATCAAGGTCAGATCCGAACTTCGCAAAAGCCTCCAGTTCCCGGAACTGGGCCTGGTCCAGCTTGAGGGTTCCCGCTACCTTCTTCATCGACTTGATCTGTGCAGAACCTCCCACACGGGATACCGAGATCCCCACGTTGATCGCCGGACGAACCCCCTGGTTGAAGAGGTCCTGCTCCAGGAAGATCTGGCCGTCAGTAATAGAGATCACGTTGGTGGGAATATAAGCCGAAACGTCTCCTGCTTGGGTTTCAATGATAGGAAGGGCCGTAAGGGATCCTCCTCCTTTCACCTTGCCTTTCAGGCTGTCCGGCAGGTCATTCATCTTTTTGGCAATGCTGTCGTCGTCGATCACCTTTGCGGAACGCTCCAAAAGACGGGAGTGCAGGTAAAACACGTCCCCTGGGTACGCCTCACGCCCTGGTGGGCGGCGAAGCAGAAGGGAAACTTCCCGGTAGGCAACCGCCTGTTTGGAAAGGTCATCATAGATGATCAGGGCTGGACGACCCGTATCGCGGAAGTACTCCCCGATCGCCGCTCCGGCAAAAGGAGCGTATACCTGCATGGGTGCAGGATCAGAGGCATTGGCTGCCACAATGGTGGTGTAAGCCATGGCTCCTTTGTCCTCCAGGGTTTTTGCAATTCCGGCTACCGTGGAAGCCTTTTGGCCAACAGCCACATAAATACAATATACAGGTTCCCCTGCGTCGTAAAATTCTTTCTGGTTGATAATCGTATCAATACAAACGGTGGTTTTCCCGGTCTGCCGGTCACCGATAACCAGCTCCCGCTGTCCGCGTCCGATCGGAATCATCGCATCCACGGCCTTTACACCAGTTTGCAGGGGCTCATTCACAGGTTGCCGAAAGATCACACCAGGTGCTTTTCGCTCCAGAGGCATCTCGAGGAGCTCCCCGGTCAGGGCGCCTTTTCCGTCGATCGGGTTCCCGAGGGTATCCACTACCCGTCCAACGATTCCTTCTCCCACCTTGATGGAGGAGATTCGCTGGGTCCGCTTAACAGTGGCCCCTTCCACAACTTCCTGGGAAGGGCCGAGAAGTACAACCCCAACGTTGTCCTCTTCCAGGTTCAGTACGATCCCTTCAAGGCCTCCTTCAAACTCCACCAATTCCCCATACTGGGCATTGGAAAGTCCATAAACCCGGGCGATACCATCCCCTACCTGAAGTACGGTTCCCACCTCGTCCAGGCTAGCCGTAGCTTCAAATCCTGATAATTGCTTCTTTAAGATTGCTGATACTTCAGCGGCTTTGATTCCTGCCATTTTCTTCTGGTCTAAAAAGACGAACCACCTGAGTGGATCGGATTATTGATGCTATTTCTTTACTAATTCACGTTTAAGATTCCCCAACTTGTTAGAAATGCTGGCGTTGTATTCAAGGTCACCCATTTGCAGGATGAATCCTCCGATGAGTTCAGGGTCTATTTTGTTTTCGATCACTACCTCCCGGCCCGTAATACCCTCGAGTTGTTTCAGGATTTTCTTTTCCAGGCTCGCATTGAGCGGGACCGCCGTAGTTACTTTGGCAACATCCTGCCCCTGCATTTTCTCGTATAGGGCCGCATATTGTTCTCCAACCTCTTTGAGAATGGCTACCCGCCTGTTGGTGGCCAGAAGGTCAAATAACTCTGAGGTAAGGGGTTGAACGTTTTTGAACAGGGCCTTCAGTGCTTTCCCCTTATCCTGGTCGGTAACTATCGGGCTGTGCAGCACGTCTTTCAACGGGTCGCTTCCCTCGATGGTATCCAGGATAAAACGCATGTCCTTTTCAGTCTCACGGACCTTGCCCTGCTCCACCGCCAGGCCCATAAGGGCTTTGGCATACCGGTATGCAGCTCGATGTTGACTCATCCTTTTATTGCAATTTGATATCGTCGACGAGTTGGTCGACGAGTTTCAACTGTTTGTCTTTGTTTTCGAGCTGTGCCTGAAGGATTTTTTCTGCGATATCTACAGAAAGGGAGGCCATCTCGTTTTTAATGTCGGCAATTGCAGCCTTTTTCTCCCCTTCAATACTCTCCTGGGCCTGCCGGATGATTTTATCCCCTTCTTCCTGGGCCTGTGCCTTGGCGTCTGCGATCACCTTTTCCTTGATCTCGCGCGCTTCTTTCAGCATGCTTTCCCGTTCTGCCCGGGCTTCTTTCAGCAGTCGCTCATTATCGGCTGAGACGTTCTGCATTTCCTTTTTGGCATCTTCCGCAGCGGCCAGGGCGTTTTTGATCCCCTCTTCGCGCTCATTAACTGCCTTCAGGATGGGTTTCCAGGCAAACTTGCGCAGCAACAAGAGCAGCAACACAAAAAGGATGGTCTGCCAGATAAAGAGACCAAATGAGAATTCGTTGACTAATTTTTCCATGGGTTTCCCGTTATTTTATGAGTTTCCATAAGCTCCGGGCGTCCTGACCAACCGTCAGGACAGCCGGAGTATGGGGCTGGTTTATCCGGCGAAAATTGCCGCAAAACCAATTCCTTCGATAAGGGCAGCCGCAATCAACATCGCAGTCTGGATCTTACCGTAAGCTTCAGGCTGGCGCGCGATGGCTTCCATCGCACGACCACCGATCATTCCGATTCCGATACCGGCACCGATTACGGCAAGTCCTGCACCTACTACACTTGGAATTTCCATAAAACAAGTATTAAAAAATTAAACAATACAACTCTGAACAAAAACCTTACAGGTGCTCCAAAACAGGCTCTTCGCTGTCGTGCTGATGATCGTGCTCTTCAGATGCGAACCCGAAATAAAGTGCCGAAAGCATGGTGAAAATATAAGCCTGCAACAGGGCCACAAACAACTCAATGAGTGAAATGGCAAAGCTCAGCCCGAAGGACAGGGGTCCTCCCAGCCAGCTTTTGAAAATGAATATAAGTCCGATAAGGCTCATCATCACCACGTGGCCAGCTGTCATGTTCGCATACAAACGAATCAGCAGGGCAAAGGGTTTGATAAACAGCCCCAGCAGCTCTATGGGCACCAGGATGATGTAAATAATCCCCTTGCCATACCAGGGCATGGCGTCTCCCAGGGGATCGAAAATGTGTTTCCAGTAATCACGGGTGCCGGTGAAATTGGTAATGAGAAAGGTGAAGACGGCAAGAGCAGTGGTAACCGCAATATTACCCGTTACATTTATTCCGAGAGGCGTCAGGCCCAACATGTTGAGAAACCAGATAAAAAAGAAAATCGTCAACAGGTAGGGCATGTACCTCCGGTATTTCTTTTCTCCTATGTTAGGGATGGCAATTTCATCCCGTATGTAGAGCACGATGGGCTCAAAGAACTTAGCCGCCCCCTTGGGAATTCCACCATGCCTTGCATAATTGCGGGCCATACTGGTAAAGATCCATAAAAGCAGCAACCCGGTAAGGAACATCACCACCACATTCTTGGTGATGGAAAGGTCCAGGGGTTTTACATTGGCAGGGTGATCCTCAGCGTCGAGCTCAATAGTGCCTTCGGCATCTGTTTTGTAAATCTTGTTGTGATAGAGCGTGTAATGCGCTCCTCCGACTTCCGCCACAGTTTCCCCATGGTGAAACCTGGAAGAGGAAAACACCTTTAAACCGTTGTCCCAAATGATGACCGGCAACGGGAACCCCCAGTGTACTTCATCCCCCTGTTCATCCGTGTAGGAAGCAATATTAAAGGAATGTGAGTCCTGAAGGTGGTGCTCAATGTACTCCTTGATTTCCGCCTTGGTACCCTCCGGACCTTCAGCTTCGGGAGCAGACTCCTTGGCAAATAAAACAGGCCCCAAACACAAAAGGGTGGCGGCCAGCAGTTTCCTCACAAAGGATTTTTGCATGATTATCGAATCTTGGGGGTCTCTAAAAATCGGTGCAAATGTAAGCTATTCCTCTAAAAACAAAAAAGCATTTACACTTTATTTTCAGGCCCCGGAAACCGACTCAGCCGGGGTTTTCCTTTTCCAGATTCCTAAGCATAGATGCAGTAAAGTAGGTCTCTTTGGCAAGGGACAGAAAGTAGGGCACAAAGAAACTGGAAAACTCCGCCCTGCTGATGATTTCATCAGCAGTAAAGGAGGGATAAAAGAGTAGAAAAAACACCAGGAATTTCACTAGGCTGCCACCGATAAACAGAAACCCAATCTGCTGCTTCATCCGGGAACGAACCACGTACAGCCCGGCCACGATCACAAAGGCCATAAAAAAGTTGAAGAGATAGCTAACGACCAGCAAGTCCCCAGTGGGCGGAAGGCCGGATTGGCTCCTAACGACAGTGTGGATTGCGAAAGAAACCCCGAGGACGACAAGGAGGGAAATAAAATACCGAAGCAGGTAATGGAAGCTTTTCATCAGGGATTCAGGCGCTTCAGTTGTTTGAGGACTACCCAGAGTGAGATGCCCACGCCTAAAATCGTGCACAGGGCCGTAAAAAGTCTTTTGTCGGTCTGGAAATGGGCATCTAGCCACATCCCGGCCTGGGCGGCCAGGTATATGATCACCCCCATCTCAATGGCGATCCCCGAAAGTACCGCCACCTGCCTGAGGGGGTTCTTCTCTTTATTTTCTTTATCAGGAGGTTTTGGCACGTTCCATGGGTTTGGCGGCACCAGTAGGATTTCCTTTAGGTTCGGCATTCGAGGCTTCCCTGCCGTTTACCGCGTTTTTGCCCTTCATACTGCAGGAAGCGTTGAAGGTGGCTCCGGGTTCCACAGACAGCTTGGAAACAAACACGGTTCCCTCGATCACTGCCGCACTTTTCAGGGACAGGAGGTCCGAAACCAGAAGTTCTCCATTAAAACTACCCTCGATATCAGCATTGACGCATTCCACTTTTCCATGGATATACCCGTCCTTGCCTATTACTACCTTTCCGGAAGTTTTCAGGTTTCCATCCAATTTACCGTCTATGCGAAAATCAGCCTCGGAAACGATTTCGCCCTTTATTTTGGTGTTCTTTTCGATCCGGTTCGGTTGTCCGCCAAGCTCGCTCATAGTCTTAGGTTTTTTATTGTCAGAGAACATGTTGTTTATGGTTTTGGAGGTTGCAAATAACGGTGGTATTCCTCGAGATTTTTATGGACCTGTACCACCTTGTAATTGGTGGACAAAATTACAAAATTCTCACGGTCAATCCGGTAATTCCTGTTCTTTTTAAGGAGTTCCACAAAGCCAAGTGCAAAATCTCTGGAAGGGAATCCGTGTACAACGATAAATTCCTCTTCCAGGTTGTAGATGTCACGGGAAACCTCATTTTTATACTTGAGTTCCCTCAGGACTTGTTCCAATCGCTTCTTCAACTCCATGGCGTCGGAATGGCGCAACCTTTTGAAGGGGAAAACCACTTTCCAGTTCCCTGTTCCCCTGGCTCCGGTGGCATCTGTAAATTCGCGGTTCTGCAGTTTGGGAATTTGCTCATCTATAATTACCCGTGCCTGCTTTCCTTCATCGGTGTTCGGATAATTCAACGCGACGTAGTTAAGGGCCTCCCTGAAATCATCAAAACCCTGCAACCTTCCGATTGCATTTGCCTTGAGCAGTTCGAGTTTCGGCACGATGGGGTCTCCTTCAAACTGATTGATACTTGCCTCCGTACCGGTAATCACTTTTAAATATTCTTGCCCCCTGTAATCCCTGAACAATTCTGCATATCTGGCATCCGGGCTGTTTTCCGCAGATGAGAGGCGTATTTCAGGATTGGTCAGGATAGCGGCATAACGGGACTCGGGATGGTTCTTTAAGATATCCTGCTTCATCGACTCCTCAAGGGGGCTTCCCACCTCCTGGTAGATCTTGTAAAGGTTGTACTTACTGGGCAAAATAAGCCTTTCCTCCGGCTGTGAATTCAGGACTCGCTCCAGCCTGGAAGCAGCCAGCATGGGTTCCTTAAATTTTTCCTTGTAGATCAGGCCCAGCTGGTAATTGGCAAAATTGCGCTCTTTGCTCAGGCTGTCTATCACCAGGGGGTCGTCCGGGATACGGCTCAGGTAATACTCCGTGGAGAATTTCTCGTCATCCGCGAGCTCTTCCGCCTGTGCCCCCGACTCGGCAAGGACTTCTCCGGAAGCGTCCGGGAGGATCCTGGACTTATTGCTCCAGCGCCAGTTATCCTCGAGTTCCCGATCCCCCCATTTCGTTCTGAACTCGGTCTTGCCATAACCAAGGCTGGTAATGTTATAGAAGTAAAATTTACCCTCATTTTGCTTGCCGCCCTGGCTTTGCGAAAAGAATTCCAGCCCGGCACGTTCCTGCTGCTCCTTTTTCTGCTGTTCCGCTTCTTCGGCCATCCGGAGGGAGTCGACATACATCTGGAAGTAAATTTCACGTTCCACCTTGGACATTGCATGCAGCGACAGCACGCTGTCCGTATATTGTACGACCTCCTCGTATCCGATCACATCGTCCAGGTTGTCCCTTTTTTTGCGGACCCTTCGATAGGTGCGGCTGTTTTCCGGGAGGTTCAGCAATACACTGTCGTAATAGGAACCCGCCTGCCGGTAATTGTTGCGGTTGAAGTAGTACTCGGCCAGGTCGTTGTAATTCAAAGAATTCAGGAAAGGTTCATTTTGCGCGGCTTTCAGGGATTTGTTGTAATAGGTAAGGGCCAGGCTATCCGATCCGTTATGGCGGTGGAATTCTCCGAGTTGCCGGTAAATCTTATCGAGGTAAGGCCTGTTTTCTCGGTTTTCCTCGAGCCTGGTCAGGTATTCCAGAAGTTGCGCGTTGCTCTGTCCGGATTCCTGGGCGTTCCGGATCTTCTGCAAGTGTGCATTTATCAGGTAAACCCTGGGGATTTTACGGTTCAGATCGATCACCTTGTTAAAGGCCAGATCGGCACTGTCCGGATGGCCCAGACGGTTGAACAATTGTCCGATAATAAAATAATAGCGCCCTTTTTCTTCGTTTTTCTTCGTATAAGCCGCAGCCGTTTTTAATTGTTGAACTGCCGTGTCCAGGGCCTTCAGGTTGATATAGGCCTGAGACATGACCGCCCGGGCATCCGCATACTCCTGGTCGGAAAGGACGTCGTATTTAAAAAGTTTTTTGAGGTTTTGGAGCGCGAGTTCCTCGTAACCCAGACGGAGATTCGTTTTCTCCCGCCAGATCCGGGCTTCATTCAGCTTGTTGCTCTCCTCGAATTTGCGGAGGATATAATTGAACGCCTCTAGGGCCGGAATGTAGCGCTCGTCAAAATACCGGGCTTTCCCCAGCAGCAGGAATGCCTCATCCGTCTGTGGGTTGCGCTCCACCCCGCGGATATCCATGCTGTGTTTCTGTATGGCTTTCGCGGCTTTATCCTCCGCCTTGACAAAATTGGGATTGTTTTCTTCCGAGTCCAGTCGGACTTCTCCGGAAACTTGCAGGCGCTCCACCGGAAGGATCTCCCAATAATTGTCCCGATACGAGTTGTTGAGCTGGGAACGCCCTTCCTCAAAAGCCAGGTTCCCGTTGTAAAGCACGTTGTACTTGGTGTTCAGGGCGTGCCAGTTACGGTTGACAAAGGCGTCTTTCTTAGTAGAACAGCCCCATGCAAAAAGCCACAATGCCCCAAGACATGGAAGTATAAAAAAACGAAGCTTCAAAATTACCGGTATTCTTATGTAGTCTAAACTGCAAAAGTGCCCGTTTAGTATGCCGGGATACCTTAAAAATAGGCGTTTTGTTCAATTTGCCGCCTGTATTCTGCGGGGTTCCCGCTAACCAGCTTCAAAAAGAGTGCCTTGTTAACCTCCGAAGAATGTTTCCAATTCCCTGAGTGTCTCCGGGGCGGTTTGAATATCCTTCACTATTCTTCCCTTGTCCAGGACCACGATGCGCTCACAAACCTCGGTGACATGAACCAGGTCATGGCTGGAAATAAGGGCGGTCACCTCCCGTTTGTCCGTAAGCTTCCGGATGATTTTCTTCAGCCGTATCTGTGTGGTGGGGTCCAGGTTTGCAAAGGGTTCATCCAGGATAATCACCTCAGGGTGGCCTATGAAAGTGGCCGTAATGCCCACTTTCTTCTGGTTTCCCTTGGAAAGGTCCCGGAGGTATTTTTTCTGGTTGAGAATTTCCCCGTGAAAAAAATCTTCAAAACCTTCCAGCAGGGCATCTACGTCGGCTTTTGACTGCCCGCGCAATTCCCCGATGAAATAAAAATACTCTTCAGGGGTGAGATATCCGATCAGGAAACTTTCATCGATAAAAGCTGAGGTAAACGGCTTCCAGTTCTCGCTGCTCTCAATTTCGACCCCGGTGCTTATGATTCTCCCGGTAGTGGGTTGAATCAGGTCGAGCATCAGGCTGAAAAAGGTGGTCTTTCCGGCGCCATTATTACCTACCAGACCAAAGCTCTGTCCTTTCGGGATTTGCAGGTCAGGAAGGTCCAGCACCATTTGCGTACCGTATTTTTTGGTGAGTTCGGTTACAGTGATCATATCGAGATGAAATTTTAGGCGGCCTTCTCTTTATAAGCCGAAAGCGTCTTGTATTTTTCTTTCTTGTAAATCCTTTCAATCAGCCGGAATACGGGCTCCCTGAAGGCAAATCCTGCCACCCCTGCAAGAGCTACCATGAGATACCCGGCGGTTTCATTCCAAATCCAGTCCCCTACCCAGAAAACCAACAGGGGCAACAAAAGTTTCGGTATGGTCAGCAACAGGGTTTTGGCGTTAAACGCCTGGCTGTCGCCGAACGCTCTTTTGTTGCTGGTCAGGTCGATAGGTGTTTTGATGAAGGCTCCTCCCAAAAGCACGAGGTATGAATTGACGCCAATGTTGTAAATGGCTCCAACTAAAATGGCGAGATAAGCATGCCACCCGAAGTAGAGATAGAACACCGACAAAAGGGTGCTGGCAATGGTTGCGATGACGATGAGGTACCATTTCGAATTTAGGTATTCCCGGTACTGTATATTCTGACTCATCATCAAAGGATAGTACGAGCTGTCCCAACTGGGGACATACTGACCGAAAGTGAACAGGAAGCCTCCTGAAACGAATATTCCGGCAAAAACCCACATCACCGGGGTTTCGTACACCTCTACCGCTCCGGTGAAGAAAAATAATCCGTATAACAGGAAGAGGGCGCTGATGATGACAGTGGTCCTGGAGCGTTTGTTGCGACGGATCAGCTTGATGTCGTTTTTCAAAAAAGTTCCCCTGT
>JARRQA010000018.1:0-17158 GCA_037382325.1 Robiginitalea sp. | reverse complement strand
CCGGCCGGAGGCGGGAACCCGGTTGGTATCCACAGAAATTCCGGACACTGTTTCCTGGGAACCCAAGGATATTCTGGCGGCCTGGGATTCTGCGGATCCACTCGTACAGGAGGGATACCGGTTGATCAGTGAAAGTCCGAAATACATGGGACCGGGTGCGGCATCGGAAGACCTTCGCTTTACAGGGAACAACCTGTCCTGTACCAACTGTCACCTTCAGGGGGGGACCCAGAGAGGGTCTGCTGCCTGGGCCGGGGTTACCAGACGATTTCCCCAATTCTTGGGTCGTGCCAATGAAATGAGTTCGATTGAGGACCGAATCAACGGATGTATGCAGCGGAGCATGAATGGTAAAAAACTTCCGGAGGATTCCCGGCAGATGAAGGCCATAGTGGCCTACATGGGATGGCTGGGCGAGGAAATGCCGGAAGATGAAATTGAAAACTACAAAGGGTACGCGCGCCTGAATATCCCGGATATTCCCGTGGATCTGGACAAAGGACGGGATGTCTATGGACGCGAATGCGCCGTATGCCACGGACAGGACGGGCAGGGTATTTCCAGCCCGGACCCTACCCAGGGGTATCTTTATCCGCCTTTATGGGGGGTCGACAGCTATAACGACGGCGCTGGAATGCACCGGGTCATTACAGCTGCCGAGTTTATCCGGAGTAATATGCCCTTTGGGATGGCCTCACGGGATAACCCAAGGCTGTCTGATGAAGAGGCCTACCACGTAGCCGGCTATATCAATAGCTTCAGCCGGCCTCACAAACCCGATACGGAACGGGATTATCCCGACCTGAAATTAAAACCAGTATCAACCCCTTACGGACCCTGGGCCGATGATTTCCCATCAGAACAACACAAATACGGTCCTTTCCCCCCTATAATCGAATATTACCGGGAAAAATATAACATCATCAAAACCAAATAGAACGTATTGATACGAGGCCTGTTTTTATCCCTTACTTTTCTTTTAGTCCCGCTACTTTCCAGTTCCCAGGAGTCCGGGGAAAACCTCAGAAAAGGCCATCTGAGCGGCCAGTGGCGGAATTATTATATGAGCACCATCAACAACGGGGCTTTGACCGATTTTACGGCCCTGGCCACCGGAGGGTACCTGAAGTATACCTTCCGGGTCAGCGAAAGACTGACCCTGGGCGCCGCCCTTTACAACACTACCCATTTAGGGGGGATGGATCTCACCCATCCGGATCCCTCAACCGGCCGGATCAGTCGGTATGAAGCAGGCCTCTTTGACGGCCTGGACCTGGCCAATGATGCCGTGTTTCTTCTCGGGGAGGCCTATATTTCCTACCATTTACCTGAACACCGGTTCAAGCTGGGCCGGATGAAGATCAACTCCCCTCTTATCAATCCACAGGATGGCCGGATGATCCCTACCCTGGTACAGGGGTTTTGGTACGAATTTCAGCCGGAGAAAACGTTTAAATTTCAACTCGGACTGCTCAATGAAATAGCGCCCCGGTCCACCGGGGAATTCTTCGGGATAGGGGAAAGCATTGGTACCTACCCCGAAGGTCGCAGCCCTGAAGGCACCCCTAATGGCTATCCCGGCAATACCGTTTCAGACTTTATCCTCATGGTAAATACCGCGGTTAAAATTACCGATGCCCTTCAGATTCACCTATGGGATTATCTGGTGGAAAATGTTTCCAACAGCCTGTACATCAATCCCAGGTTCACCCTGAGCCCCAGCCTGCAGCTGGATGGGGAATGGCTACACCAGGACCGGGTGGGCGAAGGAGGGAATCCCCTGGATTCTCTGAGGTATTTTTACCAGCGAAATGCTGATATCCTGGGGGTTCGGCTTACGTATAAAAAGAATCGTTCCCGAATCTCCCTTGCCTATGAGAGGATCTTACCCAATGGGCAGTTCCTGTCTCCCCGGGAATGGGGTCGGGAAGGTCTCTTCAGTTTCCAGAAACGCGAACGAAGCGAGGGCACGGCAGACAACCACGCCCTGGTGATCTATTACCATACCAGGTTTCCGGTGAAACGGGATTTATTCGAAATCCAGTCGGTATTCAGCCTGGGCAGGCACTGGAAACCCTCTGTACTGGATGCAGCTGCCAACAAATACGCCATTCCGGATTACACCCACCTGAACCTGGACTTCTTCTTCCACCTCGAAAAATTAAAGGCCCTGAAACCCGAGCTTTTGCTCACCGCAAAGTTTGCAAACGGCGATGTTCCGGACAACCCCAACTTCTATTTCAACAAGGTGGATATGTTCCACCTGAGCTTCGTACTGAATTACAACTTTTAGGTTGGCTTGCGAGGCTCTTTTAACCGGGGTAGTCTGAGGCGGCGCCCTGGTCCCGTAGCATAAAATTTTTAACTATTTACGGCCTTGAGATCTTCCCTGATATGTTCATCTCACCTGCTTTTGGAGGTACCCGGATACTAGAATACCCAAAACCCCGTTTTCCATTGAAATCGAAAGAACCATGAAAATGAAGAATCCCTTTAATGTATTGTTGCTGTTTTTCAGTATCACCCTTCTGATTTCCTGCGGGAATTCGGACGACGATATTGCGTTTGACCCTAACCTGGGTGGAGACCTTGGGCTTGGCAGCCCGGTGGATGACTGTCTTGATCTGGGGCCGAATGAACTGGTTTTGTCCATTCAGGATGAGTTTACCACCCTTCCCGGGAAAGTGTCTGTCTTCTTCCGGGTCTCTGATGAATTTGGCAATCCCGTGGCAGGGCTTACTGCAGACCAGTTTACGATCTATGAACAGGGCCGGAACGACGATTGCTTTAATACGATTTCCCCGTCGGAATCCCAGGCGCGTATTTCCCCGAATTCCCAGGTGTTCACCAACCACACCCTCCTGGTACTGGACCTTAGCAACAGTGTGCTCAGCTCCAGCCTGGCGGAGCTTAAATCCGCCTCGACCAGTTTTATCGACAATGTCATGCCGGAGCCCGAATCCCAGTCCTATAAAATGGCTATCTACTGGTTTGATGGGCAGGATGTGCTGCACGAGCTCCAGCCCCTGACCGCCTCAAAAGCGACCCTGAGGGCAGCCATTGAAGGGATCCAGGGAGACATCAGCGAGGATCCGTCCACAGACCTATACGGGGCGGTGATCAAAAGCACGGATATAGCGGGTAGACTGCTGGAGGAGAGTCGGCAAAACAGCACTATCGGAGCGGCATCCGTCGTTCTGTTCACCGATGGTACCGACCAGGCTTCCCGATACCGGGAGGGGGATGCACTTGAAAAGGTTGAAAAGGCAGATTCCAACATCTCCTTTTTTACTATTGGTCTCGGGGCTGAAATAGACAGTCAGATCCTTGAATCCATCGGCAAGACTTTCAGTGTTTTCGCCGGCAACAAGGAAGAACTCGAAACCACTTTCGTCCAGTTATCCCAAAAAGTTTCGGAACGCGCAAACAGCTTTTACCTGTTCGAGTACTGCAGTCCCAAAAGGGATGGGAGTGGCGAGAACAACCTCGCCATTCAGGTGACGGAGGGGACCCGGCAGGGGGCGGTCCAAACCCGATTTGACGCTACGGGCTTTACTGCAGGCTGCCAGTAACATCAAAAAGCTTTCTCTAAAAAGGCCCTTAACGGGTCTTTTTTTATGCTTATTGCTCCCAGGCTTACGAGAGTTAAGCCGCTTTATTTCAGAATGTTGTGCTTTTTGGCACGTATCTTGCACTATTTATGGCAGCCACCTAAACATCCGAACGCAGTAGTGAACCCTTAAAAAAGAATGTCATGGATGTACTTCAACAATTTATCGCTCAAAGTGCTATCGGGCCTTACAGCCCATGGATCCGGATTCTGGTGTTCGCCATCTTCCTTTCTATATTGATGACGCTCGCCGGCATGCTCATCATATTGCTGCTCCACGGTCATCAGGTAAATATTTCCTTCGGGTATTAACCTACCTGTAAACCATGCTGTTGTGACCCTTTCCCTCCCTAGTGGGAATATGGTAGAGGAACCCGTTGACCACCGCATATTCGGGCTTCCCATCCTTCTCCAGGAAGAATGTTGGGTTATCACCGACATCCAGCGGGCCGGCCGGAACTTCAAACGCTTCGGAAACAAGATGTACCGGGTAGGGGGACCAGGTTAGGTCTTTGGGCAGATGCTTCACCCTTATATAGGCAATTCCCTTCGAGAAAAGATCCCAGAAATCCAATTGCGCCACAGCCTTTGGATCTTCCAGGGTTTCAGGGTACACCCCGCCCCACTTCAGGCGATGCTCCGAGGCATCCAGGGTCTGGTAGCCATAATAGGTGGAAAGATCTCCAATATCGATAATCCGGCTGCTGTTCCAGAAATCCTCGTATGTCTCAGAATTCACCTCGGGTCGCTGAATCCCGAGGTCTATCCTATATTCATCTCCTAAAAGGGGATATTTCATCTTTTCGATCTTGAGGTCAAAAAGCTTTCGGTCGTTTTCCGGGATCTGGGTATATGCCTCCAGCGGGATGTCCTCATAAGCACCCGTGGCAATGGCGTAAATCGCAGAGAGGATGGAAACGTAATTCAACTTCCGGATTTCCTGCTTTTCCACGTCATGGGGGTAGCCCCCCGATTCGATCAGTATAGCGCTGGTTCCCCATTTCTGGATGTTGTCCCCAAATGCCCTGGGCTCAAAATCGTCGTTGTACCTGCCTACCTGTCCCGGGGCGTACCGCTGAATGATCTGGTTCATGTACCCGATTACCTTCATGGCATTGGCACGGACGGAATTAATGTCCTTTTCATAGTTATAGGCAGGGGCCAGATAGGAAATAGTCGCGGGCTTTGGGGTCCGCTCCGCATTGTAATAAGTACTCTGGTCATGCAGGTTGAAACCAAATTCCGCATCCAGGCTGTCCCTTACCCTTTTAAGGGTACGGCCCTCCGGGGATTGTAGCCTGAGAGCATCCCGGTTGATATCGATGCTCAGGGTATTCCGTCGCTTGAAAACCGCAGCTCCGTCCGGATTGAGCATGGGAAGGAAATGCAGGCGGACCGATTGCAGGATTTCTTCCTTTTCCGCCTGGAAATCGGATGAGACCATAAGGTTCAGGATGTCAAAAATGGCCTGGGTGGCCGTAGGCTCATTTCCATGCATCTGAGACCAAAGAAACACATCTGTATCCCCTGTTCCCACACTGATCAGACGCAATGCCCGGCCCTCGATGGAACGTCCCACCTTCCGGACCTCAAATCCGGGGTAGGCGCTAAGGGCATCAATGAGAGGTTGCAGATCTTCGTGCTTGATCCTCCGTTTGCCCAAAGTAGGCTCCTTGTAGCTGTCATAAGTCTCGTACAATTGGGAAGTAAACTGGTCGGTTTGTCCAAAGAGGGAGAGGCAGAAAAAGACCGCAATCAGGGTGATACTGTTTCTTTTCATCTTGAGGGGGGTTGAGGTATGGGTTTTAGGGCCAGGTCTTTCAGGGACCTGCGTATTTTTTTCATGAACTGCGAGCCGGGATCTGTTTTTTCCGTGCGGTATCCGGCATCTTTTTCCAACCAGAGCGGGTGTCCCTCAAAGGCCGTGTATTCGTAATGACCGATGAGGTATTCAATGGGAAACCGGTCGGCAAGCTGCCGAACAAGCCAGGCATTGGATTTGAACTGGGCTTCCGTAAGAGGGGTTTCCGGGGTCCCTCCCACATTTTCAATCCCGATGGCACAGTGGTTCAGGCCTATGGTATGTCTTGCCATGACGGTATCCGGCATCAGGTGGTAAATCGTTCCATCCCGGTCGATCAGGTAATGGGCAGAAACGTTCAGGGCCCCGGCCGACTGTATATCTCCCCGCGCTCCCGGCAGGCGCTCCGGTTCAAAGGCTTTCAGGGATCCTTCTAAAGAGGGAATTGCGGTCCAGTGCAACACAATCATCCGGGGGTGGATGCCGGGGTCTGCACCCGAAAGGCCGTACCGGTCCTTCAGGTATTCACGGGTAAGCTCCTTCCGCGTTTCTCCAAAGGGAATTGGTCGGTCCACCAACACAGGCTGATAGGCATTGCACCCCAAAAGCAGCAGGAACAGAATGCCTGATATACTGAGGTACGTATGGGTGTTCTTCATTATCAGAGGCTTGAGCGTCTCGCCTGACGAGATATCATTTGGATCCTTGCGAAAATAAGGCTTTGGCGCTAATTACCCATCCGAATCAGGCCCCGGGCAGGGGTATATAGCTGTCCTCGTCCTCCATCATGGGAAAGGTGCGTTCCTGCCAGGCCCTGCGGGCCGATTCAATAGTTTCACGACTGGAAGCCACAAAATTCCATTGAATGTATCGCTCTTCTTCAAAGGGTGCTCCCCCGAAAACCAATAGGTGGGTGCCTTCCTGAAGAGATACCCTGCAGGCTTCTCCCGGTTTGGAATACAGGATGTTTCCTTTTTCTATATCCTGCTGGCAGGCGTTCAACGCCCCTTCTACCAGGATAATCCCTATCTCGCCCTGCAGCTTCCCTTCGAGTTCGAGTGTCGTGGGCTCCTTTGCCCTTATCTCCAACAGAAAGAGGTCAGAATAGACGGGTACCGGGGAAGTATGGCCCAGCGCAGTTCCGGCGACGAGGGTAAAATCACAGCCGTCCTGCTTCCAGCGCGGTAATTCCCGGGCACCCGCATGAAAAAATTCCGGGGAAATCCCTTCCTTTTCTTTCGGTAAAGCCACCCATATCTGATACCCGTGCATGGTAAAAGTATTCCCCTGGCGCAGATCTGACGGGGTGCGTTCCGTATGGGTAATCCCTTTGCCGGCCGTCATCCAGTTCACCGAGCCTGGGCGAATCCGCTGGCGGGTACCCAACCCATCCCGGTGTTCCAGTTCCCCTTCAAAAAGATAGGTAAGAGTGGAGAGTCCGATGTGCGGGTGTTGTCCGATATCCATGTATTTTTCTGGGCCAAGACGGGTGGGGCCCATATGATCGACAAAAATGAAGGGGCCGATCATCCGTTTCCTGCGGAACGGCAGCAGCCGGCCCACCAGAAAATCTCCAATATCCCTGCTCCGTTCCGGGATAATCATTCCAGTATGAGACATAGGCTAAATGTGTATCTTCGAAATTGAAAGATAGCAGTTTTGTCATGAAAAAAGGAATTGGAAAAATAAAATGGATATTGCTCCTGGGTATCCCTCTTCTGGCCCTTGGATTCTACACGCAATATCCCAAATTGAATATCATCAGTGGCTATGCGGCAAAAAACCTGGCTTCAAACGTTTACCTGGCGGGCAGATCTCCGGAATCCGTCCTCCGTAACGATCACGAAGTGCCCATGATCTCCCTGGCATCTGAGGAGATTCTCCCTGAAGAAGCGGCGGCAGTAGCCAGTGTTTTTGGGCTGCAAAAACGCAGGGCGGTCTACCGGGAAGGCCTCGGCAGTGTCCTGCTGCCAAAGGGAACTTCGCTACCCCCGGACCAAAGGGCCCCGGTGCGCAGGCGCATCCCAATCCCGCTTCCCTACCCTTTCGGGAACGGCATCCCAAAGGATTCCGTATTTCCTGAAGTGGATTATTCCCAATTGGAAAAAGGTCTGGACCAGGCTTTTTCGAATCCGGAGCTGCAGCGCACCCGGACCGTGGCCGTGATTTACAGGGATCACCTGCTGGCCGAACGCTACGTCGAGGGCTTTGGCCCCGAGACCCCTGTACTGGGATGGTCCATGACCAAAAGCGTCCTGGCTACCCTCTATGGAATCCTGGAATACCAGGGCAGGATGGATGTTTCTGAAATGGTGCCGGTACCCCACTGGAAAGGAGACGGCCGGGCGAGCATCACCTATGATGACCTTCTGAGGATGCAGAGCGGCCTGGAATGGGATGAGGATTATTCCGGCATTTCCGATGTGACCCGCATGCTGTTCCTGAGTCCGGATATGGCTTCCCTTCAGGCAGAAAAAAAGCTACTGGGTCCGCCTGGAAGCATCTGGAATTATTCCTCCGGCACCTCCAACCTGCTTTCAGGACTACTCCGGAAGGAGTTTGAGAACGATCAGGCCTACCTGGATTTTCCCTACAGGGACCTTATAGACCGTATCGGGATGCACAGTATGACCCTGGAGACAGATCTGAGCGGAAACTTTGTAGGATCTTCCTATGGATGGGCCTCCACAAGGGACTGGGCACGCTTCGGCCTGCTTTATCTTCACCGGGGAAACTGGGCCGGAACCCAGGTGTTTGATTCTACCTGGGTAGATTATATTACAAGGCCTACCCCCCATTCCGAGGGAAGCTACGGAGCCCATTTCTGGCTGAACCGGGACGGAAAATACCCCGATGCCCCGGAGGATATGTACATGGCCAACGGATACCAGGGACAGCATGTCTTTATTATACCCTCGAGAAACCTGGTGATCGTCCGAACAGGGCTTGCGGAAGGGCCTGATTTTGATGGAAATACCTTTTTAAGGGAGGTGCTTAAGGCCTTTCCCTGAAGAATTAAAGGGATGGGATATCGTGGCCAATTACGGTTAATAAAAGGTGAGAAACCCTGATTCACGGCTTACACCACAGAATTGGTCCTTTTCACAACAAAAACTTCTGAGACCTGTGAAAGGGCCGTATGTTTATCCCAGAAATCAAAAACAGGGAGTTAATTTTTTTCATTTTCATATAGTGTTCTCGTAAAGGAGTCCTGCAGCTAACGCCAGGGCTCTTTTTCGTTTGGGGGCTATCCCCGGGCGAGTTCTTTGCTGCAAAACGGGTTCACGGGATCCACTTGTTCTTTCCGAAATCCGGTTTACGCTTTTCCAAAAAGGCATTCCTGCCCTCTTTTGCCTCCTCCGTCATATAGGCCAGACGGGTTGCTTCCCCTGCAAACACTTGTTGGCCGACCATTCCATCATCGGTAAGATTCATCGCAAACTTCAGCATCTTGATGGATGTCGGGGATTTCTCAAGGATTTCCCGGGCCCACTGATAGGCGGTATCTTCGAGCTCTTCATGAGGGATAACGGCGTTGACCATCCCCATTTCACAGGCCTCCCTGGCGCTGTAATTGCGACCCAGAAAAAAGATCTCACGTGCCTTTTTCTGCCCGACCATCTTCGCCAGATAGGCCGAACCATATCCCCCGTCGAAGCTGGTGACATCGGCGTCCGTCTGCTTGAAGATGGCGTGTTCTTCACTGGCCAGGGTCAGGTCACAAACCACATGCAAACTATGCCCGCCTCCTACGGCCCATCCCGGTACCACGGCAATGACTACCTTGGGCATAAACCGGATCAGCCGCTGTACCTCGAGGATGTTCAGTCGGTGGTATCCATCTTCTCCAACATAGCCCTTGTGGCCACGCGCCTTTTGATCGCCTCCGCTGCAAAAGGCCCAGATCCCGTCTTTCGGGGAAGGGCCCTCCCCTGAGAGGAGGACTACCCCAACAGAGGTGTCTTCCTGCGCATCGTAAAACGCCTGATACAATTCACTGGTGGTCTTGGGGCGAAACGCATTGCGAACCTCAGGGCGATTAAATGCGATACGGGCCACGCCATTTGATTTCTTGTAGGTGATATCCTCAAATTCACGGACTGTCTTCCACGGGATACTGCTCATGCTGTTGAAAATTTAAAGGGTTGCGACAAATGTAAAGATACGACCCAAGCTTTAATTAGACCGGTTCTCTTTGGCCTCGATCCACCTGGAGAGGTATCGAAGCCTGTCAAACGCCTGATGTTGTAACATTTTCTGCAAAACTTTTTGGGCTTCGGGCAAAGATTCACGTTCTTCTTCCAGGGGATCAATAGCCTTTAAAAGCGCTGTCAGGGAGGGTTTAAAATGGGGAGTCGCTGCGCGTTGCTGTAATTCAAGGGCGCGCTTCCAGGCATGCGGGTCCGTATACAAAAGGACCGCTTTCCGGACGAATTCCTCCGGTGTTTCGGCCAGGAAATCCACCGATTCATCGCCTTCATAGATTCCTTCCCAACCGATGCCAGTGCTCACGGTGGGCAACCCGAAGCGCAGGGCATTCAGGATCTTTCCCTTTACCCCTGCCCCAAACCGCAAGGGGGCCAGCTGCAAACGACTGTTTGCCAATACCGATTTGAGCTCCGGGGCCCAGCCCAAAACCTCAAACCCCTCCGCGGGGGCGTGAAGTTCACGGACGGCAGCAGGCAGGTAGGCCCCGTAAACCGTTAGCCTGGTCCCCGGGACACGCGCCCGGATCCCTGGCCAGATTTCAGATCTAAGCCAGGAGATAGCATCCAGGTTCGGCTGGTGTTTCCCGTTGCCTAAAAAAACAAACCCGGTACGCTCGGAAAAAGATCCTACAGGGGATGCTTCCTCCCGGGGGAACTGGAATGGAAGGTAGTGCAGTTTACCCCTCAGAAAGGGGAGTCTTGCCAGCAACAGGTCCTGTTCGGCCCGGGAGATGATCAGGCTCAGGTCACAGCGGAGGATACTCGCCAACTCGCGGTAAAACAACGGGCTTTCCAGCCAGTCCGAAACCTGCCAGGGCTGGCTGGCCTTTGTGGCTGTTTCCCTTGAATGCCTGAGGGAATGGAGGTCCTCGGTATCCAGCAGGAGCGTGCAACCGGGAAGTTGGTCCCGCACTCTCCAGCTGAACTGCTCTTCAGTTAAAAACCGGTCGAAGAGGACCAGGTCAAAACGGGATCCCTTTAGCCACCGGTCGAAGGAGGAATCGTTTAATTTAAGGGGAAGGGACTCTATCCCGAGGGAATCCAGGGGCCGGCTGTGCTTCTCCGGGGCAGCTGCACTGCCAAAGGTGATTCGGTACCCGGCTTCGGAAAACCCCTGCAGGAGCTGCCACATCCGCTGGCCGGCCGCGGTAGCATCAGGCTGAGGCCAGTGGTGCCCGATCACCAGCATTTTTTTATGGTCAGGGGGCGCTTCCATGGTGCTGCTTAAAGGCGGGAGGCCTATAGCTGGGAAATCCTCAGACGCAGCCTCCGTTCATAATCCTCCTGCAACCAATCCCTGTAGTTCTGCGTATTGTTCATGATGCAATGGGAATACTGCTTGATGCGGTATTCGATTTCCTCTTTCAGCATCTTGGCAAGAATCCGGGCATCAAATATGTCCTCTGAATTTTCCACACACATTTGGGCGTGCTGTTCAATACTGATCTCCAGTACTTCCTTTGATTTCTTGCCCTGAGCGAAAATCTCCTTGTAGGTTTCCTTGACATCCAGGTCGATTTCCTCCGACTTCCCGAACCGGTCCCGGAGTTCCGGAGGCATCTCGTAGACAAATTCCCGTTCAATCTCATCGTCATTGCGGATATTTTCGAGGTAGAAATCCGGGAAATGAAAGATTTCCTGCCAGTCGACCGGGGCATCCCAGGGTCCGAAACGGGCGATATTGTTCCCGAGGTCCACCACCGTGAAATCCTCTTTCTCCTTGAGGATTCGGGAGCCCCGTCCGATCATCTGGAAATAGAGGGTCAGCGAACGGGTTGCCCGGTTCAGGATAATGGTCTCTACGGAAGGTTCGTCAAAACCCGTCGTGAGGATGCTCACCGAAGTGAGGATGGCATCCGGTGTCCCGGAAAACCACTCCAGGATTTCCCGCCGTTCGGTGGCCGTATTTTTGTTGTCCAGGTGACGGATCGGATACCCTGCTTTCTTAAAGATCTCGTAGACGTATTTGGAGGTGCTGATCCCATTATTGAAAATCAGTGTCTTGGTGCCTTTCGCGAGTTCCTCATACGCCCCCATGAGTTTTCCGAGCATCTGATGGTTGCTGTACAATTCATCCGAAGACCGTACCGTATAGTCCCCGTGGATTCCGAGTTTGAGTGACTTCAGGCTAACATCATAACTGTACATGTTAGCCTTTGCGAGAAATTTTTTCTCGATAAGATTGGCAATGGACTCCCCTACTATCAGCTTTTTATAGTGGTCCTTCATCGGCAGCTTGATGTTCGAACTCAGGGGGGTGGCCGTCACACCCAGGATAATGGAGTCTTCAAAATATTTGAAGAGTTTGCGGAAGGAATTGTAATGGGCCTCGTCGATAATTACCAGGCCAATCCCATGAAGCTCAATAGCCTTTTCCTGCAGGCGGTTGTTGAGGGTTTCCACCATGGCTACAAAGCACTGGTACTGGTCTTCATCCGGCAAGGCCTTGACCTCGCTGTTGATGACCTTGTTGTGTACGCCGAAACCCTCGAGCATGCGGGATGTCTGCTGGCTGAGTTCTATCCGGTGCGTCAGGACGACCACTTTTTTCCCCGTTTGGGCGATGTAGCGTTTCGCGATCTCGGAGAAAATAACCGTTTTTCCGCCTCCGGTGGGTAATTGATAGAGCAGGTTTATGTTATCAGGGGACTCCTCAAGGCAGGAAAAAATTTTATTGAGGTCCTCTAACTGGTAATCGTAAAGCGTTTTTTCGGAATTGGCGGTTTTCGTACCCAACGGCGCTTACTTTTTCGCGTTCAAACCGGGTTAAATCTGTGGCCCGGATCAATTTGCAAAACTAGTTGATTTTTTTCCTTCGGGGAAATTTCAATCCTGAAAAACGGCGGATTCTTAATAACCCCGCACCCTGGAAACAGTGTTTTTTAAGGGACTGCCTTTGATCAGGCGCCGGTAATTGTCGATGATTTGGGGAGCCACGGAATCCGGATCTGAAACACTGGCTACATGGGGGGTGATATGAACTGCAGGATGCTCCCAGAAAGGATGGGATTCCGGAAGCGGCTCCGTGTGGAAAACATCCAGGCAGGCGCCTGAAAGCAAGCCCTCATCCAGAGCGCGGATCAGGTCGTCATCAACCAGTAAGGGGCCACGGGCGACATTGATAAGCAGTGCGCCTTCCGGTAGCCTGGAAAGCAGTGTGTAATCCAGGATTCCCCTTGTATCCGGGGTCAGGGGCAGCAGGCATACCAGGATATCGGCTTGTTCCAGAAAGGAAACCCTTTCTTCTACCCCCCTGAAAGTGGGGAAATCCACTTCGGGGTCGGTGGCCCGGGTCCATCCTGTCAGTGAAAAACCGGTACCTCCCAGCAAATCAGCCACAGCCTTTCCCAGGGTCCCGAGGCCCATGATTCCCACAGTAACATCGCTAATCCGTTTGTACTTTTTGGGTAGCCATTTCCCGGATATTTGGTCCTGTTTGTACCGGTGGATGTCCTTCAGGTGGGCCATTACCTGCGCCAGAACATATTCCGCCATATCGGAGGCCAGGAACGGATCTACAACGCGCATGATGGGAAGATTCTCCGGGATGCTGGGGTCTTCCAGAATGAAGTCCACCCCGGCTCCCAAACAATGGATTCCCTTCAGGTTGGGAAAGGCGCTCAGGCTACCGGGAGGGTGTTTCCATACAGCCGCCATCTGGATATCCTCCGGGGGCAAGTCCTCCCCTATTCCATAGATGGGAATATCCGGGGCTACCTGTTGTAGCGCTTTTTTCCAATGGTTGACGAGAGGGTCGTTTCTGACAATTACAAGTGCCATAGGTTCAAATGGTTAGTTGTTCCAAATAGTCCGCACAGGCCTGCTTGTTCGGCCAGTCCGCCGCTTCCACCCCTTTTACAAATGAGGTAGCCCTGTCCCTGAATTCCGGATAGATCCCATGGTGTACCAGGTGATTTCCCCACTCCTGGAAGGATTTGTAGATACTGCGGTAAAATGCCTCGGGGCAATTCCGACAGGATTCATATCGCTGTGCCGTCTCCAGGTTGAAGATCATAAGCTCTGAGAGCACCACCGGATCCACTCCCAGTGTTCTGAAATGACGGATATATCGGTGGGCGACCGACCGGCGGGCTTTGGCTTTTTTTCTTCTGCGGGGAAAATACTCTTCCGAGATCCGTTGCATGGCTTCTTCCAGAAGTTTTTCCTCCCTGGGATTAAACACAAAGTCATAATAGGTCTTTACCTCCGGAAACCGACCGTACAGATCCAGGATTTGTTCCCTCAGGGCAGCCGCATCGAGTTCCTTCAGGTATTTTTTAAGGGCTTTTTTACTCATCGGGGCTAAATTTATACAAGTTTCACACGATACCTGTGCCTTCTGAGGCCCGGATTCTCTTAAATCTTTGTGAAATACTTATAAATTATGTAAAACTAATAGGGTATGCTTTTGGAAAAGAGCAAATAATAATGTATAATGAGAAGATGTTAACACTTAATCCAAATATACGTACATGAGGCAACTTAAGATTGTCAAGCAGGTGACCAACCGGGAGTCCAAATCCCTTGACAAGTACCTGCAGGATATCAGCAAAATTGATTTAATAACCGCCAATGAAGAAGTAGAACTCGCACAACGCATAAAACAAGGAGACCAGGCCGCCCTGGAGAAACTGACCAAGGCGAACCTGCGTTTTGTGGTGTCTGTTGCCAAACAGTACCAGAATCAGGGGTTGAAACTGCCGGACCTTATCAACGAGGGCAACGTGGGGCTGGTGAAGGCAGCGAAGCGTTTTGACGAAACCCGGGGATTCAAATTTATTTCCTATGCCGTTTGGTGGATTCGGCAATCCATCCTTCAGGCGCTGGCGGAACAGTCCAGGGTGGTACGGCTGCCCCTGAACAAAATTGGTTCTATCAACAAGATCAAGAAAACCTTTTCCTATCTGGAACAGGCCCACGAACGGCCGCCATCTGCCGAGGAAATTGCCAAGGAGCTCGATATGTCGATCAGCGAGGTAAAACAATCCATCCGGAACTCCGGAAGGCATGTTTCCATGGATGCTCCCCTGAAGGAAGGCGAAGACTCCAACCTCTATGATGTGCTGAGGTCAGGGGAATCCCCCCGGCCGGATAAGACCCTTATGCGGCAATCCCTGAATACGGAGATCAACCGTGCCCTGGAAACACTATCGCCCCGGGAAGCCGATGTCATCAAACTGTATTACGGGATCGGGGACCAACAGTCCATGACATTGGCGGAAATCGGTCATGACCCGCGACCGGGTTCGGCAGATCCGGGAAAAAGCCATTCGGAAACTAAGGCACCATTCCCGCAGTAAATTGCTGAAAGCATATCTAGGTTAACAAAAAAAGCGGCCCAATCGGAGCCGCTTTTTTTCATACACTAAACACATTAAGAACAGCTAAGCCTGTTGATGTTGAAATCCATGAGGATTTCATTGAGACTCTGGATAAAGTCCAGATACGCGGTATTGTCGTTGCTTTTTTCTGCCATAGGGATTCAATTTGGGGAAAGTGGCCGGGATTACAGATAATCCACTTCAGCCAGTTCGTTAAGACTTAAGATTTCATTCAATTCCCGGAGAAATGTCAGGTATTCTTCTCCGTAGGTGTCGTATAACATAGCAAGATTGGGTTTTGAAATGCCAGTATACTAACGCCTGAAAACGGGGTTCTCGTATAAAATTGTCCCATTTTATGGCACTTCAACGTCTTTTTGTGGTGTAACCTTCGATTTTTGTAGTCTGGGGATCCTTCATTTGGTTCCGTCACAGGCGGATTTTATAGGTGAGTCCACCGCTGATCATCCAGAAAAAGGAATCCGGTTCCAGGAGGTATTCTTGCCGGCTCACGCCCAGGCTGGCCTGGTAGAGGTGCTGTCCGCCCCCGGTTGAAAACTGGTATTCGAACCGCGCTTGCTGGGATTCCAGGAATAAAAGGGTTTCTGCCACCAGGACCGTTCCGCTTTGAAGCTGTCGTAATTCGGGGCTGTACCCGTAAGAAACGTACAGCCCCAGGTAATTCGAGGCATCCGACAAATATTTACGCACCTGAAAAATTCCTGAGCCCCCCGGTTTTCGGTTTCCGAGCATCACCAAATACGGTCGGAAACTCATGTAATAATTCCCCCTGTACAAACCAAAAGAGCCGGTGAGCAGGGTAGCTCCGCTCTCTGGAAACGAAAGATACCGCCCTCCCAGGGAAGCTTCCAGCGCTTTCGGGAGGTTCGCGTAAAGTTCCACGGCGGCCTTATGGCCCGGGAACAGTTCGGAATCTGAATATCCGTAATTCACAAACCCGTAAAAGGCCTTTGAAATCCTCGGATACAGATCAATCTCATACTGCAATCCCTGCAGGTTAAACCGATTGCTGTACCGGACCCTTGGTACCACTTTTCCCAATTCTGTATCGCGCTGGTATTCCAGGCTCGTATACAGCATGGGGTCGTAATATTTGTCAAAGGCCTCCAGGCGGTTGGCCACGGAAAGGCTGTTCCTGAATTCCCTGGTCTCCGCGGTTTTATCCCCTGCTGACGTACCCTGATAGCCGGAGAGCAATGCTGTCCTCAACTGCTCAATGGAACTATTTCCCCCAAGGTAATGAAGCGCCTTGTTCGCAAGGCCCAGGGCAATGGAAGGGTTTCCCGCCTGAATCTCATTTTGTATGGCTGCCTTCCATACATCTTCATATCCCCGTTCCTTTGAGGTGATCCTGTTAAAATGTTTTCGCGCCTCTTCATGATCTCCCTCCCACCGGTAGGTATTTGCCAGAAAGGTGTGTACTTCCGTATACTCCGGAAACTGCAGCAGGATCAACTGCAAGGTGTCCCTGGCCGAATGGTGGTCGCCCTGAAAAGCGAGTTCCCTGGCATTTTGAAAAGCAGCATCCGGATCGACTACACTTGTCTGCGCCATCCCGATGTGCATTAAACCACCTAGCAGAAATACGAGACTCTTCTTCATGGCCTTTCTGCTTTTTTGGCAGGGAGTCTCGCGGCGGTCTGAGAACAAGTGCTGTTTGCGATTCCCCCGGTGTTCCTGAGAGCCTCCCTGGAGCGCTTCAGTTTTGCCTGCAGCGTACTGCTGCCTTCCATAAATTGTTCGATTACCGGTTGCAGGCGCAGTGCCTTTTCGTGCTGTCCGGACCAGAAATAGGTATCCAGCAAAGCGGCATAGGCATCCTCGTACTTCGGATGTTTTCGGGTTGCCTCTTCGAGGATTCTGGCCGATTGTTCAAACGATCCTTCCCATGCCAGCAGCCGGCCCATCAGGATTTCTGCATCCACGTGTCCGGGTACCTCCCTCAGAATATGGCTCGTGAGCCAAATGGCCTGTTGCCGTTTTCCGTCGTGCGCCAGCCCCCTGGCAATCTGGTAGGCTTTATCAAAATCACTCCCGCTGAACACACTGTGGACCCAGACCAGATTTCGGGGGGCCAGGGGAGGGATCTCATACCGTAAATGGGATTCGGCCGGATAGGTTCCTTCAGGTTCCGCCTGCTTAAGCCAGGAAGACAGTACGAGTTCGGTTTTGTTCTGATTCAATGGTCGTTTCTCGG
>JARRQA010000017.1:0-20072 GCA_037382325.1 Robiginitalea sp. | reverse complement strand
CGCTGCATCGCCTGGCAGACCGCCTCCTCCACATGGATGCGCGTAGTATCAAACACAGGGATATCGACATCTTCAGAAGAGATCAGCAAGGGGATCTCGGTACACCCCAGGATGACCCCTTCGGCACCCCGTTCTGCCAGGCTTGCGATGATTTCCTTAAAGATTTCCCGGGATGCTTCCCGTATACTTCCCTTCACCAATTCCCTGTAGATTATATTATGGACGACCTCCCGCTGGTCCGGATCCGGAATAAGCGTATGAATCCCGTAATCCTCCCCCAGTTTTATCTTATAGAAATCCTTTTCCATGGTAAACTTCGTGCCCAGCAGCCCAACGGTTTGCAAATCCCTGGTGGCAATCCGTTTGCCGGTGGCGTCGGCTATATGCAAAAACGGTACGGGCACCGCTTTGGTGATGGCCTCACTGCACAAGTGCATGGTATTCGTGCACAGGACGATCAGGTCCGCTCCGCCCCGATGCAACCGTTTGGCGGCATCGGCCATCAAGCCGTCTAGGGCCTGCCAGTCCCCGGCGTGCTGGAGGTTTTCCACCTGGGCGAAATCCACCGAATACATCAGGCAGGGACAGGAGGCAAACCCGCCCAGCAATTCTTTAACCTTTTCGTTAGCAATGCGGTAGTATTCCAGGGAGGATTCCCAGCTCATGCCGCCTATAAATCCGATGGTTTTCACGTCTTTGGGGAATGATCTAAAGGTCCATTTGAAAGGGTCTCATGGGAAAATCCCGGTTGCCCCTGTAAAGGAGTAAGCCACCTATCTCTGAAAGAGGTGTTATCCCAGGGGTTGTATGTCCCTAGATGTCCCTGGCCCGGGAACCTGAAACCCTTAACCTGCTAACAGAAGATTTATTCCATTCTTTTCATCACCCAGATTTGCACCCCCTCCTCATTGGTATTCGTAAAGTAAGCCGAATCCTTCTCAATGGTTAAATGACGCGCATAACGGGGACTATCGTTCATCAGATAAGGACTTTTCGCAACAATAACATGATGTATCAGGGAGTCCCCGACGGCTTCATAAGTCCCTGAATTCGAGATCAACCCATTAAAAGCCTTGATAATATCTTCAGGACTTCTTTCCTCTCCTTCACCCAAACTGGGCCAGGATGGCCTTTCATCCCTGGCCACCTCCACACTGTAGTATTGATCCGTATAGATCAGGATACTCTTAAAGGGCTTCCAGTACATGGTGGTGTCCGGGCTTTTCCAGCTGATATGATCCAATACCCAGGCTCCTTCTATGGAGGGCTCCTCTATAGTAACAGCCACTTCAGCCGGGGCCTCCTTTTTTTCCGCACAGGCACTAACGAGAGCCAAAGCGAGCATTGCGAGAAATGTGTTCTTCATGATGGTTGATTCTTAGATTTTTGTTAAGGTACAAATTATTGTCTGCCAGAGTTATATAAAAATCACTAATCGTATCAATACCACTTTGTGAAGTGATGGGATTATTGGTAAATTATGCATTCAATCCATACGATTAATAGTGAATCCAATGAAAAACCCTGTCTTTTTCCTGCTCGCTTTCCTGACAACTCTGGTTTCTTTTGCACAATCCGATCAGGTACCTAAAACCCCTTTCACCCAAATGTACCTCCCGGTCTGGCTGGAAGCCAGGGACCACTGTATGGATGTCGCTCGGGCTATGCCGGAGGAGTTGTACTCGTACAAACCCACGGAGGTGAGCAAGACCTTCGGGGAACAAATGGTGCACATTGCCCATACCGTGGAATTGCTCACCAAACGCTATGCACAGGGGATGGAGGTCACCCCGAATACCCCTGACGCCTCGAAGATGTCCAAAGCACAGATTCTGGACCTGCTTGAAAAGGGATTTGCTTACACCACCAGGGTTATCTACGAAATAGAACAACCCCAGCTGGATGAGACCTGTGTAATGTACCACAGTGGGAATACCGTAAGCCGTGCCTTTGCCTTTTTCTATGTGCAGGACCATATGGCCAACCACAGGGCAAAGGCCAACCTGTATATCCGTATGAATGGAATACAGCCCCCGGAGTATACCTGGTAGTGGACAGCGTTACCACCGCCTTTTTTTAACTTGTGTATCTTTAGATGGGGAGCCGGAAGGCTGCTTCCATGAAGGAGTCCCCCGCTGATTAAGAACTCTATAACAATTACTCTATGCGTACCTCCAATACCCTTACAGCCGGATTCCTGATGACTTGTTTGTTATGGATCGCCACTTCAGCACTAGCCCAGCAGGAAGATATCAATGCGATTGCCAAAGCCACAGCCGGGCTGGAGTTTCGCGGTATTGGCCCGGCGGTTATGGGGGGCAGGATCGCTGATATTGCGGTAAACCCAAAGAACCCGAGCACCTGGTATGTGGCGGTGGGTTCCGGAGGCGTCTGGAAAACCACTAACAGGGGGACTTCCTGGCAGCCTGTTTTCGAGGACCAGTCCTCCTATTCTGTCGGTTCGGTAACCATTGATCCGAACAATACGGATGTTATCTGGATCGGTACAGGTGAAAACGTCAGTGGCCGGCATGTGGGCTGGGGAGACGGTGTTTACCGGAGTGCGGATGGGGGAGAGACCTGGAAGGCGATGGGCCTTTCCACTTCTGAGCATATAGGAAAAATCCTGGTGGACCCGCGAAACAGCAATGTGGTGTTTGTGGCTGCGGAAGGACCCCTTTGGTCTTCCGGGGGTGAAAGGGGACTGTACAGGACCACGGACGGTGGAGAAACATGGGAACTTGCCCTTGAGATTGACGAGAATACAGGGGTCACGGATGTGGAATTTGATCCTTCCAATCCTGACGTCCTTTACGCTGCAGCCTATCAGCGACGTCGCCATACCTGGTCACTCCTGGGAGGCGGGCCTCATTCAGGCATTTATAAATCTACGGACGGGGGTGCCTCCTGGAGGCGGATTACAACCGGTTTGCCCAAAGGTGACATGGGTAAGATCGGTCTTGCAGTGACACCTGCAAACCCGGAGGTCGTTTATGCCACCATTGAGGCAGACGCGAGTGAAAAAGGGTTTTACAGGTCCCTGGATCGAGGGGAAAGCTGGGAGAAACGGAACGAATATATCTCGGGAGGGACAGGCCCGCACTATTATCAGGAAATTGAAGCGTCCCCTGTGGATCCGGACCTGGTCTATCAGATGGATGTGTTTCTGCACGTTACGCGTGACGGGGGCAGGACCTTTGATTATTTGGGAACCGGAAGAGAAAAGCACAGTGATAACCATGCCCTCTGGATTGATCCCGATGATGGAGCCCATCTGATTGCCGGCACGGATGCGGGCCTGTATGAATCCTATGACCAGGGCACCACCTGGAGGCATTTCCCAAACCTGCCCATTTCTCAGTTCTACAAGCTCTCCCTGGACACTACCGAACCTTTTTACAACATCATGGGCGGGGCTCAGGACCTCGGGACCCTGATCGGTCCTTCAAGGACATTGAACACGGAAGGGATACGGAATCAGGACTGGTTCGTGCCCCTGGGTGCCGACGGGTATGATGCCGCTTTTGACCCGGAAGATCCGAATACCGCCTATATGGAAATCCAGGAGGGCCTGCTGCATCGCTATGACAGGCGCAGCGAGGAGGTTTTGAATATTCAGCCTCAGCCTGGCCCTGAGGACCCGCCGGAACGCTGGAACTGGGATAGTCCGGTGCTGGTCAGTCCGCACAACCGGAACCGACTCTATTACGGGTCCCAGCGCCTCTGGCGCAGTGATGACAGGGGGAATTCCTGGACACCAGTTAGCCCTGACCTTACCACCAATACCAACCGCTATGAGCTGGAAATGATCGGCAGGGTATGGAGCGTGGATGCCCTTTATGACACCGGGGCAATGTCCAAATATGCCACCCTGACCAATATTTCTGAATCCCCTTTGTCAGAAGGTCTTCTCTATGTAGGTTCGGATGACGGGCGAATACAGGTTAGTGAAGACGGGGGGCAAACCTGGAGGAATGGCGGCAAACTCCCAGAGGTTCCCGAGCGTTCCTTTATCAATGATGTGGAGGCCTCCCCTCACGATGTGAATACAGTTTTTGCAGCTGCTGATGCTCATAAGGTCGGGGACTTCCACCCGTATCTGTTTGTAAGCCGGGACCGGGGCCGTTCCTGGCGTTCTATAACCGGGGATCTTCCGCAAAACACCATCGTCTGGGTCATAAAGCAGGATCACATCAATCCGGATTTGTGGTTTATCGGCACGGAATTCGGCCTCTATTTCTCATTGAACCAAGGAAAAAACTGGATAGCCCTTGAAGCAGGTGTTCCCACCATTCCCTTTCGGGATATCGAATTGCATCAAAGGGACGACGACCTGGTCGGGGCCTCTTTCGGGCGGGGATTCTATATTCTGGATGACTACAGTCCCTTAAGGGAGCTGGGCGCTGTGGTAAAAGCGGGCGCCAATACCTTGTTTTCAGTGCGGGATGCCTGGTGGTATATCCCCAATGCCCCCATGCAGGCCAAAGGGATGCCTACATTGGGTACCACTAGTTTTGTCGCCGATAATCCCCCTTTCGGAGCTGTATTTACGTACTACTTAAATACAATCCCCCGGACCGAAAAGGCCACCCGAAGGGATGCTGAAAAGTCCTTGAGAAAGTCAGGTTCGGATATTCCTTTCCCCGGTTGGGAGCAGCTGCAAAAGGAGTCTGTTGAAGGTGATCCAAAAGTCCTCCTCCTGGTTCGGGATTCAAGCGGTAACCCGGTGCGCTGGATAAACGGGATTGCCGAAAAAGGGCTGCACAGGACAAGCTGGGATTTGAGGTATTCGGCGCCGGATCCCATTGACTTCAGAAAGCCGGACTTTGTACCCCCCTGGGCGGAGACGCCCAAAGGTCCGCTGGCCGCTCCGGGAAGCTACAGCGTTACCCTGTATACTTTGCAAGATGGCGTATTGGAGGCACAGGGGAATCCACGGGAATTCAGGGTTAAACCAGTGGACCAGCACAGCGGTTGAAGCATATGCAATCAGCATTGACCCGCACACCTAAAGCCACCTCTGAGCTTTTTACACGGATTAACAGACTTGAAAAAGACCTGTCAGGACTGCGTATGCGTTTGTCAGGGGACCCTGCCCGGCGGCGCCTTAACGAGGCAGCAGTTCCCTCGATTAGCGCAAGGGTAGGGCAGGTGGTCTATGGCCATTGGGAGACGCGGCAAATGCCAACGGGAACCCATAAGAAGAATCTTGAGATTGCCAGGGGTGATTTTGAAAGCTTCCGTGCTGATTTGAATTCCTTTATCGAAGATCTGGAAAGTCTCGAGGCTGCCCTGGAAAAGGCTGGGGCGCCATATACGCCTGGACGGAAGTTTTGAAGGGGTTTCTTTTCAGCCTATGCACTGGGGATAAGTAGGGAACCTTGAACGTAGCGGGAGAATGCTATCTCCACACTGCCTTTTAAAACGTATCGATCACGGAAACCCCCCTGTGTTCGAACCTGTCCATGGCCGGCAGGGCAAGTGCTCCCTCCTCAAGGGATATTCTCTTTTGAATGAGCCTGGAGGGGGCTAGTTTTCCCTTGCTGATCATCCTGAGCATTTCCTCATACCGGTAGGCCTGCATGCCGTGACTGCCCAGGATTTCCAGTTCGCGGGCTACCACCAGGTCCATGGGAATTTCGGGAGACCCGTTGATAAGGCCCACCTGAACGTGCCTGCCCCGTTTTCGAAGGCTGGTTATGGAATTAATACAGGTTACGGGACTGCCCAGGGCATCCAGGGACACATGTGCTCCCCCGCTTGTCAGGTCTCTTATTTGGGACGGGATGTCAGCAGCACGGGAGGCGTTCAGGATATGGGCCGCCCCCAGATCCCGCGCGAGTTCCAGGCTTTCTTCACGGATGTCGACCGCAATGACCTCGGCCCCCAGGGCACTGGCAATCATAACCGCCGAAAGGCCCACCCCCCCGCATCCGTGGATTGAGACAAATTGCCCTCCGCTGACACGGCCCTGATCCAATACCGCCCGGAAAGCAGTTATAAAACGGCATCCCAGGGTGGCTGCCGTGACCATGTCGATTTCATCGGGAAGGGCTACCAGGTTTACATCGGCATACTCAATGGCGACAAATTCCGCAAACGAACCCCAATGCGTGAACCCCGGCTGGGACTGGTGGTCACAAATCTGGTGGTTTCCGGACAGACATTGCCAGCACCGGCCGCACCCACAGACAAAGGGGACGGTAACCCGGTCTCCCTTCTGAAAGTTTCTGACCTCCCTCCCTGTTTCCAATATCGTCCCGGCCAGTTCATGACCGGGTACATGTGGGAGGCGGATGTCCGGGTCGTGCCCCATCCACCCGTGCCAGTCACTTCGGCACAGACCGGTGGCTTCCACCCGAACAATTACACCATGAGGGCCTGGAACCGGATCGGGCAGGTCTCTCAGGTGGAGGGGCCCTTGAAAAGTTTCATAAATAAGCCCTTTCATACTATTCAGCAGCTCCTTCCAGGGGCGGGATCCCAGACGCTTTCAGGACTGCATTTACCCCGGGCAGATGTGTTTGGATGGCTGAATTCAACGTGCCGAGGTGCTGTTCGAGTTCTGCCGAGAGTTCTCCGAAAACTTTATAGGCCCCATCCGTCGGTTTTGCATCCCCGGTTTCAATACTACGCCTCAGGGAGGCCAGCCGGTTGTTCAACTTGATCGGAAAATTCAGCGGGTCCTGGTTGGACTGGTTTTTGACCTGATAAAGCTCCTCCTCAACCCCGGCGAGCTCTTTCAGGAAGGGGGCTACGGTTTTTTCATAGGCTGGTGCCGGGATTTTATCCCTGCCTGAAACAAGGGCCTCCCTCATTTTACGGATCCGGATAACGGCCTCGTTGGCGGCACTTGTTTTTTCCACGATCTTTTGAGCCAGTTCAAATTGCTCCTTCAGGTCCGCTTCCGTGACGCCTTTAAGGTTCGGATCTATATTGATGGAAAACGGGTAGGTCTGTACATCACTGCCCGTCCTCATACGGACCCTGTAGGTGCCTGGAGGAGCTTTTGGCCCCCTTGTCGGGCGGGCACTCCAGATGATCATCCCCTCGAATTCCGTGGCCCCCGGATAACGAAGGTCCCAGGTCCATGAATTCAACCCCCTGGCCGTGGTGGGTTTGGTAGACCCGCCCCGCCGCCACCAGGGGATATCCGGATCTTCTTCGTATTCCGGTTTGCTCCCGGTAAATGTGCCTATAACCCGGTCTTCCGAATCCAGGATTTCAAAAGTAATGGTATCCAGGGCTTCCTTCAGGTAATACTGGATCTTTGCGTCGTAAACGCTCCGGATAGCATCTGCAGGACGAAAGAGCACCGCCTGCCGGTCCTTCATGCTATCTGTATACTGCCGCAGCGGGCGGATATCATCCAGGATCCAGAACCCGCGCCCGTGGGAACCGACCACTACATCATCGTCCTTGACCACAAGGTCCCGTATGGGGGTGTCCGGGAGGTTCAGTTGCAGGGGCTGCCAGCGTTCTCCATCATTCATGGAAAAGTAGACCCCGTGTTCCGTGCCCAAAAAGAGCAGTCCCTGCCGGATTGGGTCCTCCCGGACTGCCCGGGCAAAATGCCCGTCCGCAATCCCGTTCGTGATCTTCGTCCAGGTCTTTCCGTAATCATGGGTCCTGAAGACGTAGGGTTGCCTGTCGTCCACCTGATACCGGTTGGCGGCCAGGAAGAGGGTTCCAGGGCGGTGCCTTGACTCATCGATGATGCTTACCCGGGAGAATTTGGGCAGGCCTTCCGGGGTGATGTCCTCCCAGCTTTTGCCTCCATCCCGGGTAATGTGGACTTTCCCGTCATCGGAACCGGCCCAGATCGTATTGATGTCGTGCCAGGAAGGGGCCAGGGCAAAGACGGTGGCGTAAATTTCAGGCCCGTTCATGTCCATGGTGATCACGCCGCCCGTTTTTCCCAGAGTGCTGGGGTCTGCGTAAGTAAGATCCGGGCTGATACGTTCCCAGGATTGTCCGTCGTCCGTGGTTTTCCAAACGTGCTGTGAACAGGTGTACATCACATTCGCATCCTGCGGGGCGAACATAATGGGAAAGGTCCATTGCCAGCGTTCCGGAAGTGATTCTGCCGGCTCCCCCGAGAAGAATCTCGGGTATACCTGAATGTCCCGGACCTGCCCGTTGCTTCGGTCGTACCGGGTCAACAGGGCTCCCTGGCTGCCGGCATAAAAGATGTCCGGGTTTTCCGGGTGTTGGGTGATCCATCCACTTTCA
Source organism: Robiginitalea sp. (assembly GCA_037382325.1). Lineage (GTDB taxonomy): Bacteria > Bacteroidota > Bacteroidia > Flavobacteriales > Flavobacteriaceae > Robiginitalea. The sequence continues at coordinate 11,840 of JARRQA010000017.1, read as the reverse complement.
CCCCCGCCCACGGCGTACCACCAGCCGTGGTTGGGCCCCCTTGCCTGCATGTGATCCCAGTCATCACTGGGCATGGCCAGGGTACTGTTGTCCTGCTGGGCCCCTGCGACGTGATAAGGGACATCGCTGGTGGTCATTACGTGGTAGAACTGGGAGGTCGGGTAGTCCTGTTCGGTCCAGGTCCTGCCCCCATTGATACTGACATTGCCGCCCCCGTCATTGGAGTTGATCATCCGTTGCGGATTGTTCGGGTCGATCCACAGGTCGTGGTTGTCACCATGGGGTACGCGTATGGTCGTATCGAAGGTCTCACCCCCGTCCGTGGACTTGTAAAACCCGGTATTCAGGCAGTACACCGTATTCTCATCCTGGGGATCTGCGTAGATGCGGGAATAGTAAAAGGCACGTTGCCGGAGCTTACGCTCGTCGTTCGTGCGTTTCCAGGTATTGCCTGCGTCATCCGAACGGAAAACCCCGCCTTCATTCGCTTCGACGATGGCCCATACCCGGTTGGAATTGGCAGGGGAAACGGTAACCCCGATTTTTCCGATCGGGCCTTCCGGCATGCCCGGGTTTTCGGTCAGGTCGGTCCAGGTATCCCCTCCGTCCACCGATTTCCAGAGCTTGCTGTCGCCACCGCCGCCCCACATCTTCCAGGCTTTGCGGTAGACCTCCCAGGTACTGGCGTACAGGACTTCCGGGTTGTTTCGGTCGATGATAAGGTCCACCGCCCCGGCTTTAGGGCTCACGTAAAGGACTTTTTCCCAGGTGGTGCCTCCGTCTTTGCTCCGGAACACCCCCCGTTGCTCATTCTCTCCGTAGGGATGGCCCAGGGCAGCCACGTAGACCAGTTCCGGGTTGGTCGGGTGGATCCGGATGCGGGCGATGGCCTGGGTTTCCTCCAGGCCCAGGTGCTTCCATGTTTTTCCGGCATCTGAGGTTTTGTAAACCCCGTCCCCCTGGGTGATGCTCCCGCGTAACTGCACCTCTCCCATACCGATGTAAACGATGTCCGGGTTGGTTTCCGCCACGGCCACAGCCCCTACCGAAGAACTGCTTACCTGCCCATCCGTAACCGGCTTCCACTCGTTGCCCCCGTCCGTGGTCTTCCAGAGACCACCCCCGGTAGCCCCGAAGTAGTATTCGTTTGGCCGGTCCGGGCTCCCGGCACACCCCAGGGAGCGTCCGCCCCGGTTGGGCCCGATGTTGCGCCATTCCAGGCCTTTGTAAAATTTTTCTTCTATGGGGTTTTGCTGAGAATTGGCAGGGACAGAGAAGCCAATTATACCCATACTAAACAGGAATAGGAAAGCATTTTTCATGGCTGGTGTGTTGGTTATGTGTAGTCCATTTAAAAGTAGTTACTCTTCCCCGATTTCCCAAGACCTGTTTTTTAAAGATGTTTGTGATTCCCTACTCAAGGGTGACAAATAACTGAGAATTTATCAGCCAGCTTTCCCCTTGTTCGATCCACATGGCAGCATAGGCACCCCCTACGATGGCATCAGGTCCCTTCAGCGGGTCATAGCCCTTCCAGGTACCCTGTTCCCATGCCCTCCCGGGCGTTGTCCGGATCTGGTCCGGGGTGCGGACAAAGTACATTTTGCTTCCTGCAGTCTTTTCGATGTACTCGGCCAGGGCCGCCTTGCCGCAGAGCAGCGTACCATTCCCTGTGGTGGTCAGGGCATGCTCTGTCAGAAAGGAGAGTACCTTTTCGTGATCATAGGCCTTCATAGCCTGGTTGGAAGCGGCCCGGAGCTGCCTGATCTGTCCCTGGTCTTGTTGTCCGGATACAGGCGGGCTATACAGGAAAATTAGCAGGCTCGTCAAAGCAACCATCACATTCTGTATTCTGGGGGTTGGGAGAGGTATGGACATAAGATGCGGTTTTGAGGGAAGGATTTAAATCAATTTTAATCCTGAATTTATCGTTGTTCTGGGAAAATCATCCCATAAGCAGCATTTCTTATTGCCCTGGTGGGTTAGTTTCTTTCCCGGAAAGGCGGTACCGGTAGCTTTCAGGCCCGGACACGGTGTGGATGGCAGGGTCATAAGCCCTCCAGGAATCTTTGGCATAGGCCTTAAGTTCCTGCAAGTCCCTGACCCGCCATTCGAGTTCCACCGCCTTTTTATCTGCATAGTTCTCCATGCCACGGCGCTCGTCTACCAGCCCGATAAATCCGGTGGGAGAGGTCTGGTAGATTTTGGTCCAGCCCTGGTCCGCCATGAGTGGGTAACCCAGGATTTCCTCGTAATAGCGTTGCATCTTAAGGAGGTCCTGGTGATAGGTCCAGGTAATAGAGCCGAAGAAATACAAGCCTTCCGGGGTAGTATTCACCCGGGGAGCGCTGGCCAGTACTGCCATGAGCCCTTCGTTTTCCGGATGCTGTTTGAACTGTTCGAACTCTAAAAGGTACCCACCCGGATCGCTGGCGACAAAACCGTCGTGTGGCCCCCCTTTCCTTGGTTTATAGGGGTATTTGACGGGGATGCTTTTGGATTGGATGTAGGCATACCATTCCGGTAATTGATCCGTCAGCAGGGCGATGGCAGTGCTTTTAGGCTGACCCGCCGGATGCAGTGTATCGAAAGGATGGATTTCGATTCCGGTATCGGCACTGATCCGGAACCGGTTCGTTCCGTCTTTCGGCAGGCCCAGTATGTTTTCGTAGAAGGCAATGGCCTCCTCAGGGTTTTTGTAGTATAGGTGGGTAATTTGCGCTACGACCCCAAAGGAAGCGAGGCTTCGGTACCCGGAATTTTTTGCCAGCAAGCGGTTGATCCCCTCAGGGCCATATCCCAGCAGCCGGCCAAGCCTGCGGGCAAGGGCTACCTGGAGATCCTTGTCACCGGGATCCGCCGCTGACTGATCCGATTTCCACTGGAGGTATTGCTGCAGGTGTGGGGAATGGTAGATCAGCACCACATGCTGTCCGTCATTAACCGACCCGGGAAACAAAAGATTCTTTGGGAAGGCGGCTTCCCGGTAAAGGCTTACGCCCCATTTTTCAGCTGTTTTTTCAAAAACGGTCCATAGGGCATCCACGACTGCTGAATCCATGGGGTGGTGAAGGGCGATGGGCTTGGCATCATTGGCAACGGTCTCACAGAATACCTCAAAAGCTGCCAGGGTTTCATTTTTAGACGGCTGGCAGGCGAAAAACAGGATCAGAAACCACCCAAAATATATGGCTTTGAACAACATGTCCTGAAGGTAGGGGATTCCGCTGAAAACTGCTAACAATAAAACATAAACAGCATGCCGTAGCTCTATGCAGGCTTTTAACGTGAAGGTGAGCAAAGCCTAACTGCGAACTGCCACTGCCAACTGCCAACTCACATCCGATACACCATCGCATTGACATTCATTCCGGCCCCCACCGAGGCAAAAAGGATGGCGTCTCCTGCGCTCAGGTGTTCGCCTTCCAACTTTTCTTTCAGGATAAGGTCCAAAAGGGTGGGGAGGGTAGCAACGGAGGAATTTCCCAGCCACGAAATGGTCATCGGCATAATATCAGCCGGTACCTGCTGAATCCCATGGAGTTCGTAGAGGCGCTTCAAAATGGCATCGTCCATTTTGCCATTGGCCTGGTGGATCAGTACTTTTTTGATACCACTCAGGGGTACCCCGCTTTTTTCCAGGCATGCCTTGAGCGCTTGCGGAACGGTTTCAAGGGCGTACTGGTAGAGTTTCCGACCGTGCATCTTCAGAAAAAGGGCATCTTCCTGCCCGTTTTCAGGATGGTATGAGGGCCCCATATACAGCATTTGGGAATGCTCCAGGGTGTCCGACCGGGTTTTATGGGCAAGGATCCCGGCAGGTTCCCTGCAGGTTTTTGCCTCGAGGACAACAGCTCCTGCACCATCTGCGTAGATCATACCGTCCCGGTCGTGGGGGTCCGAGATACGCGAGAGCACATCCGCCCCTATGACCAGGGCCCGTTTGGCATCTCCTGACCGGAGGAAGTAGTTGGCCTGGATCAGGGCTTCGAGCCAGCCAGGGCATCCGAAAATCATATCATAGGCAACGGTTTCCGGATTGGCAATCCCCAGTTTGTGCTTCACACGGGCTGCAAGACTTGGAACGATGTCCGAGTGCCCCCCACATCCCCTGACATCCCCGAAATTATGGGCCACGATGATATAGTCCAGCGTTTCTTTATCAATGCCGGCAGCCTTGATAGCTTCCGCACCAGCCAGATAGGCAATGTCCGAGGTGTTAAGGGTATCGTTCACATAGCGCCTTTCCGCTATGGTCGTGATCTCCAGGAATTTATCGACAATTTCCTGGTTGTCTTTCTTTAGTTTTTGTCCGCTGGAGTCGTAAAACGCACGGGACAGGAAGTAATCATTTGGGATACGCCTCTCAGGTAGGTAAGAGCCTGTACCGGTAATTTTATTGCAGGGGGTATCATTCATTGGATTTTGGTTCGTTTCTTCTGGGCTTATGATTTAATCAAAAGGGATTTTCCAGACGTTTCTGCGTTTTCTAAAGATACTTCCAATACGCTGAACCTCCATTCCAATTCAAGGGATTTTACTATGTCCAACACGGGGGCATTATGAGTATCAGAACCACCCACAGGGAAAAAACGAGAGCCGGCAACCTTTGGATAGGTCCCTGTAATAAAGGGTCTTGGGGAAAACTCGGGGCCTTCCCCGAGTGGAATCCTGAGTCCGTCTGTTCCGGGCTTCAGACAGTCCTGGGTACGCAAAGTCCGATGCCCATTTCCGGTCTGTGATCAGAGCCGGTCGATGACAGCCTGCAACTTCTCGCGAACCTCCTTGGCGACCGGTTCCAATTCTTTGTTTTGCACTGCGCTCATAGAGGCAATCGGGTCCACAGCAGCTACTTCCACCCCGTCCTCTACTTTTTGGACAATGACATTGCAGGGGAGCATAGCCCCGATCTTGTCCTCTGCAGAAAGCGCCCGATAGGCATGGTTAGGACTGCAGGCCCCGAGGATGCGATAGGGCCTAAAATCCACATCCAGCTTCTTTTTCATGGTGGCGCTTACGTCGATTTCGGTGAGGACGCCAAAACCCTCCTCCTTAAGGGCTTCTGTCGTTTTTTCGATGGCTTCCTCAAAAGACACATTTTCCAGTTTTTTCTCGAAATAATATTTCATAGCTCAATTAACTTATTTGGTACTCCCGAGTTACGGATTTCTTCAGCCTAAATCTGTAACTATTGTTACGTAAGTATACCCCTACTGTTCTGCCACGTTTCGAAAGGAAATTTTTGCCCTGGATTCGAGGTAGCTATCCAGATAGAGCTTTTCTCCGGCACGTAAGAACACCTCCCGGGTTTCACCCGGGTTCAATGGAAGTTCCCTGTAGTTACCTTGTTTGTCCTCTACCCGAATAGAGAACGGATTCGGCCCCAGATTTTCCACGATGGCCATACTGTTGTTTCCCGTAAAAGGGTTGATCGCGGCATCCTGTCCGGGTCCCTTTCCTGTGATCGACATGCTCTGGGCGGCCGGGAGTTCAATTACGGTTGCCGAGGGACCGCAGGAAAGTACCAGCAGGAGCGAGAGGGTTGTAAGAACACTGGCAAACGGGATTGCTTTTGGTTCAGATCCCGGACGGGTCATGGAGAAGCGCGTTTTCAATCCGGTAGATTAAGGTTAGTCCCAATAGGTGCCGTCCAGTCCCAGTACAGACCCGATCCAGAGCCCGAAAAGAAAAACCAGGACACTTATCAGGTTTGCCATAACACTGTAAATCCCCCCTTTCCGGCGCCAGGGGTCCATAAATGTGTAAAATACGCCCCCCATAGCGCCCGCAAAGGGAACGACCAGGAGGGGGCGCACCATCCAGAAATTACCCCATTCCGGTTGTGAGCCATCGGCCAGGATCAGAAAGAGGGAAATCAACAGAAAGCCGATACCTGCACCCAGAATTATTCGTTTGCTCAGGCGGGGGGATGCCATCAGTTGGCTAATAAGGAAAACAGGGTTGTTCATTGTTGGTAAGGGTGTTTCCTTTGAAGATAGGATATTTCCATTGGATTACGAAACCCAGATCTTTATTTTCAGGATGCCACGGTTTACTTAAAAAAACGATCCCTGATCGGGCCCTCATAGTTTGCTCAACCGCTCTCCAAAAGCCGCGACCTTTTCCCAGTTCGTGTATTCTTTAACGGTTTTAGGGTCGGTGGGCCCTTTAGTCATCCACATGATCAGCCGGATCATGTTACGGTCAAAAAAGGAGTACTTAGGATATTCGAGCATGCCCGCAAAGGTTTCCACCACATCTGGCTTCCAGGTGATTTTTTTGAAAAACTTCACCACATAGGGATTGGTCTCCGGGCTGCTCTTCTCCGGTTTCCGGGCCACCAGGTTGACCGAAAAGAAGGCGGTGCGTTTCGATTCCAGTTCCTGCTGCCGGGTGTTGATCAGTTCGATGACCTGTTTATCGTGAACCCCGTAGCGGATGCTGGCCCCCAGGATGACCCGACTGTAGGGAGAAAGATCCCCGTCAAAATCTTCGATGTTCATCAAATCCACAGGCTGGTCGTGTTTTTTAAGCACTTCCTGCAACCGGTTGCATATTTTACGGGTTTGGCCGTCTACCGTGGCGTAGATCATGGCGGTTTTATCACTCATGGGCAAGGGTATTTGCTAAATTCTGTTTGCAGCCATATCTGGCTTATCAGTGCGTATCAGTCTATTTGTGGCAGGGCCTTTATATGCGCATGGACTTTCACCCCATTGATGACCGCCTCCTGATCGGTTTCCGTCATTTTGACCCCCTTGACGTCATTCAGCATGCCGTCCGGAGAAATGGCCTTGATGCCATAGAATTCGCCCTTTGAGTTGATAGCCTTTATATGGGTGATGTTACCGGACTTCTTAACTCCTTTTACATCGAGGCGTTCCCCTTCAGGAGTCAGTGCCTTGATGTCGTAAATGGTGCCGTCCTCGCCCAGGGCTTTGACCGGGGCATAGGCATCACCGCTGACCAGGATCTTGACCGGTGCCTTCTTACCCTCCATAAGCGCTTTCACGTCCATCAGTTGCCGCTGGCCGGCATCCTGAATGGCTTTTACATCGTAAATATTTCCTTCAGAATCCAGGGCCTTCACATCCAGGGTCCTGCCTTCCGGATGGATGGCTTTGATGTGCCAGATCCCGGTGCCACCCACACGAACGGCCTGCGGGAGGGCTTTGATGTGTGCGTGCACATCCACACCGTTTACGGTGGCCTCCCGGTCATTGCCAAACATCTTGACCCCTTTGACATCGTTTAGCTGACCCGTTGGGGAAATCGCTTTGATCCCGTAAAAGGTTCCTTCGTTGTTGATGGCCTTTATGTCGATAATGTTCCCGGCCCTGCTGACCCCTTTAACATCGAGGCGTTCTCCCTCAGGAGTCAGTGCCTTGATGTCATAGATGGTCCCATCGGTTCCTATGGCCTTGACCGGGGCATACTCGTCTGTACTGACCAGAATCTTGACTGGTATTTTTGCACTTCCCATAAGCGCCTTGATGTCCATTAGCTGTCGCTGGTCTGAATCCTGAATGGCCTTTACGTCGTAAATGTTCCCGTCTGCATCCAGGGCTTTAACATCGAGAAAACGGCCTTCCGGATGCACCGCCTTGATATGCCAGATGAGTTCCTCAGTTACCGCAGCCGTCTCTTCCTTCACTTCAGAGGTTACCTCTATTACCTCGGTATTCTTTCCCCTGCAACCTGCCGAAAGGGACATTAAAACTGAGAGGAAAAGGAGTATTAAAGTAGTGCTTACAGTGTTCGAAAAAGTTAATTTTCTCATGATTAGGAATTTAAGTACATACGAAGCTCGTAATGGTTCGTATTTGGATAAAGAAGGTTTAATGCGCTATTTGATGAGACTAAAAGTAGGAAATTTTGGTAAAGCACTTCGCTGAGACCTTTTTAATAAAAGCTCTGAGATTAATGTACCGGTCTTTTCTCAACGATCAGCACGAAATCCGTACGGGCAGTGGCCCCCATAAATTGAAAGGTGGGGCGGACATGTGGGATGATGGAAATCACCTCCCCGTCTGCATTGTTAAGGAATGCTTCAATTTTTTCCTGCATGTTGTCGCGTTTAACTTCTATGCGGTGTATCCGATATTTCATATTCAGGGGGCTTTGAAGTTTTTTTAAAGGAGGGAGCACTACCTGCCCAAAGGAAGGGCAGATAGCCTTAAACTAGTATGGAAATCCCCCGCTGTATCAATAGTCCAGCGTAAGGAGACGTCCTTCGGAAAAATTGAAAAATTTGTCCTTCTCGGCTGCCTGTACCCCATCTCTCAAATCTGCGGGTTGAAACCCGGCAACTTTCAGGCAGGTTGGACAGGCATATACACCTACTCCCTTATCAGCCAACTGTTTGAGGTAGGTTTGGACGGACTCAAAATCTGCAAAATTCAGGTCTTCTGCATCTTTAACCAGAAGTTCCACGGCGTGAATGTCCATATACACGAGTACGTCCTTGTCCTCTGCCATCATGGTGGCCATTTTTAATGGCATCAATACCCGGTGCGGATCATCGTACCCTTCGGTGATATGTATAAAAATCCCATCCCTGGCAGGTTCAGAGACAACAGGAAGGTCCACTTGCTTCGCGGAATCCTCCATGGGTTTTGGAACCTCATTACACGATAGTATCAGAAGTCCTGTCATAAATAATAATGCGGTGAATTTCATTTCTGCACGTATTTAGGAGTTACAACCTGCAAGGTACCCGCTGGGTTCAGAATGAAGAATGATTTCCATCATATCGCCGGCGTATAAGCTGCCCGAGAGCAATCCTGTGAAGTTGATGATCTTTTCGAAAAACAACGCCTGAGCAATATCCTTGCAGGGATATCCCAACCTGGCATCCGGGATAGTATTAGTAGACTGGCCCCCATGCGTGAAGGCTTTGGTTTTCGGCACCGGGGGATCCCGTTATGCCTACTCCTCTCTCTGGTAGACGACTTTTCCGTCAAAAATAGTCATGACTACTTCTGTGTCGAGGAAATCTGCCTCCGGGACGGTCATTAAATCCTGGTTGTATATCGTAAAGTCAGCCAGTTTTCCCGCCCTGATCGAGCCCTTGATATCCTCTTCAAATGCCCCGTAGGCAGCATCCAGGGTATAGGATTTCAGGGCCTGTTCCCGGGTCATTTTCTGGTCTGGTTCGTACCCGCCTTCCGGGGTGCCTTTCAGGGTTTTACGCGTAAAACTGGCATACAGGCTTGCGATGGGGTCCAGGGGTTCTACCGGGACGTCCGTACCATTTACAATAGGGATGCCACTCTGCAGCAGGGCCTGCCACATATAGGCCCCTTCCTTAATGCGTTGTTCCCCCAACCGGTCAATGGCCCAGGGCCGGTCAGAAGAAAGGTGGATGGCCTGCATGGCCGGGATCACTCCAAGTTCGGCAAAACGTGGGATGTCTTCCGGATGCAGGTGCTGGGCGTGTTCTATCCTAAACCGGTGGTCGGAAGTTTTAGCGGGCAATTCCTCAAAGGCTGCTTCATAGCGGTCGAGGATCTCCCGGTTGGCCCGGTCCCCTATGGCATGGGAGCATACCTGGAACCCGTGCTCCAGCCCGTTCAGGGCCGTCTCCTTTACAAAGCTCATAGGCAGGGTTTCGTGCCCGTAGTGTCCGGGCCGGTCCGAATACGGCTCCAGGAGCCATGCGCCCCTTGATCCCAGGGCCCCGTCGCAATTTAGTTTTACCGAACGGATGGTGAGCAGGTGATCCGGGTCCACGGAAGGCCCTTTCTCGTACCATTCCTGCAGCAAATCGGGATCCCATCCGGTAAGCATCGCATAGAGGCGGACCTGCATCTTATCGGATGCCTTCATTTGTTCATAAAGGGAGATGGTCTCCCGTCCGATACCGGCGTCGTGGAAACCGGTAATCCCATTTCGCTGGCAGGCTGCCACTGCCAGTTCGAAGGCTTTGGCGTCCCGTTCCGGGGTGTTTTCAGGGATGTGCTGGGTGATCAGGGTCTGGGCCCGCTCATTAAAAATCCCGGTAGGCCTGCCCAGATCATCCCGGATGACCTCGCCTCCTTCAATTTCCAGCCGGTCCACCCCTTCTTTGGGGATGAGCTGTAATCCTGCCAGTTCCATGGCTTTTGCATTGGCAAAGCCCGCGTGGCCGCTGGCGTGCCGCAGGTACACGGGGTTGTCCGGGGAGACAGCGCTCAGCAGGTCGTGGGTCTGGAAGCCCTTGACGGTTTCCCCGGGCATGGAATCCCATTTGCTTTGGTGCCATCCCCTCCCGGTAATCCATTCTCCGGGTTTCACGGTTTTGACCTTATCGGCTACCGCATCCACGATTTGCTGGTAGCTTGTGGTATTCATCAGGTCCAGGTCCAGTTCATTGTACCCGAGCCCCATAAAATGCCCGTGGCCTTCGATCAATCCGGGGGTCATGGTTTTTCCCTGCAGGTCGATCAGTTGAGTCTGGTCGGTTTTGTATTGTTCGGCTTCCTCGAGGCTGCCAGCAAACAGGATGAGATCCCCTTTGGTCGCCACAGCTTCCACGGTGGCCTGGGTGGAATCCATAGTGTAGATGGTGCCCCCGTAAATTAGCAGGGTGGCGGATTCCCTATCCGGTCCCGAGCAGGCGGTAAGGCTCAAAAGTGCAGCAGTAGTAAATAGATAAAGCAGTCTCAGTATTCGCATTGGAATTTATTTTTCAGGGTTGAATTTACAATTAATAACCCAGTTTAGGAATGCCTGTAAATCCAAAACGTCCGGGGGACAGATTGGGGCCTGGTTGCGGCACTTGCCCGGGACCCAGAAGTGTGCCCCACGGGGGTTCATGGAATTTATGATCAGGGGGAAACGTCTAATTGTGTCCTGATTTGAGACCGGAGTCTTGAGATTTGCTCAAGGCCCCTTTCGAGGGGTTCCAGGGTTCCTTCCCGGTTGTCCCTGAAAAGCTGGTAATAGGCAATCGTAGAGATGTCTGTAAGGTAGGCCTCCGGGTCTTTGAGCGTAACTCGTTTCTTGAATTGAAACCCGGATACCACATTCCGTATTTCGGGAATTATTTCTCTTTTGAAAGCCCATTCAATATCCCCCAGGCTTTGCAGGATATGGGTAAGGGTCTCGTCGTAATACGTTGCCAGGTCAAGACGCAACTGTTCGTCTTCAATCAGGTCTAACCCCCTGGATTTTAACACTTCAAAACCACTGCTCCGGGGCTGTATGCGTTCAAAGGACATGATGCCAGCCAGCCAGGTTTCCATGCTGTCCGGGTAGTGCAAATAGGCCCGATCCCGGAAAATCCTGTCCATACTTCGGATGGCCTCCCGATTGTTAATGAGCGCTTCCCGAATACCCAGGGAATCCTGTCCGAGGTTGGTGTAGAGCGTTTCCAGTATTTCGTGTTCAATCTGCCGGTTTTTCCGTTCTTCATTCCAGTTGTCTATCTGCAGTGCCAGCAGGATCCCGATGACCACCAATAATATTTCCCCGAAGGCATAAAAAAAGTAACTTCGGACTTTTCCTTTCATAATTTCCTTGTTTCTGAGGGATCTGAAGAGCCTGAACATCCGCAGGATTTATTATACGTAGGGGTTTTTTGGAAATCACGGTTCTGTAGCCTGCAATGCACAAGCGATTTTAGTTTACAGTCATCAGAAGCAGCTTTCAGTATAGAACCTTTTTACCCAACAGGGCTGGGAAGAGCGTAGGCAGAAAAGCTTGAAACCATGGACTCCTTCACTGCGGCTGCCGCTTCGCTACTTCACTGTATACCCTTTCCCCTCCATACAGGCAGCAAAGGCCTTTTTAAAGTTGTTCATCAGGTCCTGTGATGCTGCAGCGGCGGCGGCGTTGTTTGCCTGTTGTTGACGCTGGTC
>JARRQA010000016.1:0-17468 GCA_037382325.1 Robiginitalea sp. | reverse complement strand
GCATGGTATAGAGGCAGGTCCGTAAGGGGCAGCAATTGTTCCCGGATCTGGTCTGCTGCCTCCTGATCTCCTCTGCGCAACGCTCGTTTTAACTGGGCTTCAAAGCTGGCTTTGATGTCATAGCACATAGAAAAGGAATTGTCAGGGGAAAATGTTCCCCCTCCCCACTAACAATTTACGAGATCGCCCTGCATTTTCCAAGCAGCATTCCCCGCCCCATTTTTATCCTTCGGACTTTAAAAGAAATCAGTCCATTGCACCCCTTCCCAGGAAACGATCGAGCAGGAAGCCAAAAAACACCACCAAAGGTAACAGTGCCGTGATCTTGACCAGGTTCCAGTAATAGACCGATGCTCTTGCGCTTCCCCGGAATTCCTCCTGTGATTTGAAGGAGTACGACCAGTTCCCGGCCAGGTAAAAACTTGCCAGAGGCCATACTAAGGCAAGGATCAGGGATAGCAACCAGAGTCCCTTGAGTATTCGCTGGACCGGCGTAGTGGCATTCATCAATCCTGGGAACAGAAAATACACCAGAATCGGGAGGCTTAGCAGCCCGAACCAGGCGATAAGGGTGCCCCATGGCATCCCATTGGAGCCTGAAACGGTTTGGAGCAACAGCGGAGAAGCAGTGACCAGCAAATAGGAAGCCGCACAAAATACGAGAAGTGAAACGATCAACCCCAGAGTTCTGATGGACATAGTGAAGCAATTAAGGGGTTCCCTTGTTCTTCAGTTCGGCACGGCGCATGGGCATGGTGTCGATCAGCCTCCACAGTGTCACTGGGTCAACAAAACCAGATTCCTGCAGTTTTACCCCTCCGTCCAGGCCAATAAGAACCAACCTGAAAGTTTCGATGTCTTTTGCCTTAAATCCCTTAAGACTCCCCTTTTCCCATGATACAGGAGGCAATCCCCTGGCATACCTGTTTTCATGCAGCGTATAAACCACCAGGCTTCGTTCCTCCAATTCCCCGGGCCCATCCTGCAGGGCCCTGGTCTGCCTCAGATATTCGGGGTTTTTGAGGTCATCAGTGTAAAGTAGCAGTACCCGGTCCTTCCAACGGTGTGAATCGAGGTCCTGGGCCTTTAGCGAATAAAGCATTCCAATGATAAAAAAGAGGATTAATACATACCACTTGTCCGAGGCCTTCGAAATCAATGCACTTATAAACACAAGTTAGGTTTTTTGGGCTATTCCAGGGCAAACTTAACCTGCACACCTGCCTCTACCCTGATCTTATCGAAATCGGCTGGCAGGGCCACGTAGGCGGATTCGGGTTCGTCTGCCGACATCATAACCTGCCCGGCCCGGGCCTTCATGTTGTTAAACACGGTAAAACCACTATCCGAAATAAACAGGGCCTTTCCGAGGGACTGCTCAACCGCCGCTACCATGATACGAGCCTGACGCCGGGCCCTGAGAACGGCCCGGGCCTTCAGGGTATCCTTCAGAGTGTCCATCTTTGAATATTCCGTCCGGTCCAACCGAACATTGGAAATCCCAATACGCTCCAGTTCGTAGAGGACCCGACCCGCTGTTGGGGCATCGTAAACCAGCAATTCGAAGATCTTTTCTTTCAGGATATCCTGCTTGCGTAGAAAATACTTTCGAAAATCGCTGGAGAGATCGGAAACGGTCAGTTGTTCTTCCAAATCCACATCCAACTCCCTAAGACTTGCAGCCATTCGTCTTTCCAGCGCTTCCAGGGAGGTTTTGCCTTTGGTATCGCTCTCCTGTAGCCGAATCTCCAGGAAGATCCGGTCCGGGGTAACCAGGGTATCTACCCGGGCCGATGTTTCCAGATAGGGTTGATCGATAAAATTTTTGGTTTGGGACCGGGCCGCCTGTAAAACTAAGGCGAAAACCAGCAGGAGCAAAACATTCTTCATTTTTGAAACTCCAGATCATCCTCTTCCAAAATGAGAAGGCATGCAACCTGAACTAAAGGGCCGCTGCGGGTTCTGATGCCAGGGGAAGGGAATATGGTTTCGTATGAAGTCAGGCTGACTTAATCTGCCAGGAGGTTGAGATACGGATTGAAGTTGAAAGCCTTTCGATAAACGGTTTCCGTGTAGCCGGGCAAATACTTTTCCAGGATCATGGATATGTTGTATCCGAGTTGATAATAGTATCTGTCGTTGTAGATATCTGAGAGCCCGGTGTCACTAATTGGGTCATATCCGGCAAAGATATTTCCGATCAGTTCCCGGTCCGCCTCAGAGAGCATGGAGGTATCCGTGGGGTGGTCCCTCATATAGCGTTTCGCAAGGGACTGAAAATACCGCGCGTGGCCTTCTATCAGTATTTCATAATCCTCTACTTCACTGATATCCAGACCGTACTCCTCCAGAATACGCTTTCGCCGCATCTCACGAAGATCCAGGTACTTCCTGATCCCTTCCGTAGGGTCCCTTGTTCCCTGCCAAACATCCTTGAGCAGCTCGTTCTCCTGAGCCACGCTCCCGCGATACCACGGTAAATCTTTGTGATAGGCCCCCAAAAAAGTATCCGGCCCGCCGGGAATAGGGAGGTTTATGGAGTATTCCCGGAATTCGGGGAGGGCACGCTGGTAGGAATGGAAAAGCTCATGCAACACCATTTCAGCCCACTCCTGCAGATCCGTGACCGGCACAAACCGCTGGGTGAGTTCAAAGCTGCTTAAAATCATGATGTTTTCCCTGTAATACAAGTCATCGGGATCATTGCTGTAGCTGTTGGCGAACTGAAATTCTGTGGTGTCGGTATAGGACTCCGGGAGCCGGTAAATCTTCCGGTCAGGAACCAGTGAGGGCACCGGGACAGGGTTGGCCAACTGAAGGATATGCGGGTTGGGGTTGATGGTAAAGGTACCATTCAAACTATAATACAAGATGGGAAGGGTGAGATCCTCACGGGCATAGTCTGGCCAGGAGGTTGCAGCGATATCTTTTTTGAGTTGGATGAGGTATTCGAAATGCTCCCAGGGCCGATGGGAACCTTCAGGGAGCGCTTTGGGTTCGGTTTGAAGTTCTTGCGCCCTGGCGGACCAGGAAGTCAGGAGCCACAGGCATCCGGTAATGAGCACCCCCGGCAGGTGTAACTTATGCTGACAAAACACTTTCATTCCTAACCAAAAGATAGCAACAGGATTAATAACCGGAAATATTCCTTGATTTTTTGGAAAGCCCGAAGTAAGTCCCTGAGACCCTTACTTATGAGTTTCAAAGAACACACGATACCGGACTACAAAACCAATCAGGGATTTGGACATTCAGGACCTGTTGGTAAGAAGGGCAGCAGTGTCCTGCGGGCATGCTTCAATGACCTGGGTATCCTTTCCGGATGCCACATAGTCCTCACCTTCACACTGGGCATTCCAGAGCGTGGCGAAAAGGCAGGCCCCAACCAGGATAGATTTGTATGCGATATTGAGACGAACAGTTGCCATTATGATGATTGTTGATTGATTGACGGTACACTATAAAGACGAAATCCCAGTTGTTTTGTTACAATTTTCTTGGGCTTTCACATTTTCTTAATATCTCGCAACGGATCATGGTATCCCCAGATCTGGCCATGCCTTGGGTATCCCAACCGGGTCATGCTTCCTACATGATAGACCGGATTGCTGAACTTCCTGAGCAGGTTGCATACCTTTTCGGAAAGGGCTGTGTAGGGTTTGCCCAGGCCCCTGGGCGGGTTTCCCCAGGCAATGATACAGGGGCTTCCGGTACTCAGGCAAGCCTCAATCACCCTCAGGTTTTTCGAATCACTTAAAACCTTATCCCTTTTTACCAGGCGGTCCGAATAGGTTTCATACCAGGGGATCAGATTCAGGAAGACCACCTTCCCAATCCCCTGCAGGCAGGCGTACTTTTCCCGGTTGTGGTAAAGGTAGTTCAGAACGCGGTTGATGGTATGGTCGGAAACCTCAGCATTTGCCCGGCTGGGATTTTTCTGGATGACCACGAAAGTGTCATCCCCCTCGGGACCAATTTCAATATCCATACGATAGCGCTTCCCCGCCTCCTGACGTATGGACCTGACGCTTGCAAATTCGGGATAGGTATACGCCATGCCTTAAAGGTAACCTATAGTCTCAGAATTTAAATTCTTAATGGCTCCGCCCCGCCCAATGCCGTCAGGACCTTTTTTGGGTCTTCGATTCAGGTATTTGTTCTTCCACGTTCAGGGTAGGGATCCGGACCACTTCAACCGTGGCCGAGGCGATCTGAACCTTCCCGTCCGTTTTCTCCACCTCTTGCCGGATCAGGTCGTTTAGCATGTGTGCCGTATGCCTCCGTTTCTTGTAATCCACGATATACCTGAGGTTCATCCGGATCCAGTTGTCCGTGAGGGTGATCGCCAGGCTGGGTTCCACCATGGCATTTTCGATATAGTACTTTCCCACGACGGATTTCCACTTTTGGACAGACTCCCGCACATAGTCCGAAAGTTGTGCCCCGGCAATCTCCAAAACGATTTTTTTGGCCAGCTCCACATCCGATCCGTACCGGATAGGTAGGTCCAGCTCGTCCCAGATAAAGGGGAAATCCCTGGAATAATTATAAACAGGGCCCCTGAAGACAAAGGCATTGCTCAGTTTTACGATACGGCCACTGTAGTTGTCAGAACTAACCCACTCCCCGATTTCCATCATGGTCGTATACATACTGTCCACGTCGATTATATCCCCTTTGATCCCGTTTATTTCGATACGGTCCCCCGGCTGGTAGACCTTAACCAGAAATATATAGACGGACCCGGCAATACTGAGAATGAGCTCCTGAAGTGTTATGGTTACCCCCGCCGTAAACAACCCCACCGCCAGTGCGATATCCTTAATATTTCCGGTGAAGTAAGAAATGGTAATCACCACCAGCAAGAGGTAGCCGAAAACCTCAACGACTTTCTGGGATTTATACCGGGTATCCGAGTCAGCAACCTTCCGCCGGATCAGCCGGCGCAGGTATTGAATAATCGCAAGGATCACGACAAGCCATACCATGAATTTCAGAAAGACCGCTGCCGACGGGTTCTGTCGTAACCATTCCCAAATAAACTCCAGGGATTCCATAATAGTGCTTCGCGCCCCTTTAGGGAACTATGTGAAAAGTACGAAATTCAACCCGGGTGCCACCTGAGGATTATCAGGTTTCGCAGCACGGTAATTTAAGGGTGAATTGCCGCAGGGGCTCCATTTCCAAAAAACTTGGCAACCGCCTGTATCGCGGGGTCTTTCGTTTAACCCAGGACCAGTAAGACCGCTCCGACGGCCATCCAGCCGAAACACAGGTAGGCAATCCATTTGAGGGTACGCTCCATGATTTCACTTTTGGGAGCCATCTCCTTGTGGTACTCCACATCCCGATACCGGGCGAACCCGTGGTAGAGCAAGAAGGCAGAACCAATCAAAAAGGTCAGATTCAGGAAGAAGGTATAATCCAGGCTGAAAAACGCACGTTCCATCAAATCCACCTGGGAAGGATCAGGAAGGATCCCTATCCAGCTAAAACCAAAGTGTAAGAGCAGTGCACTGACCACAAGGGCTATAAACAACAACATAAGGATAAAAAGAGACATCCGCCACCCGTAGTAACGGGCATTGATGCGCAACACCGGGAATACCACCAGATCGCTGAAAATAAATGCCATGACCCCCCCGAAACTAACCCCTTTCCCATAAAGGAGGGCGGCCAGGGGAATGTTTCCCATGGATCCGATAAACGTAAGGAAGGCAGCCATAGGCCCCACCAGTACATGCTGCAGGACCTCCAAAAAAGTAAACGCATCGGACGAACTCCCTGAGTTTATAAAGAGGGACTGAAAAAAGGACTCCGGCACGAAGGCTGCCACGATTCCCGCAACTGTGAAGCCCAGGGTGACGTCCTTCCAGACCATTCCCCATTCCATCTTATACTGCCGTGCCACCTTTGCCCAGTTTTCACCCCTGCTGAGTCTTGTCTTCAGCTGGCGGTTCTCTGGACCATCCATTTCCGTGCCTTTAGCGCTGCCCAGGTGTTCACGTGCCCTACGGATCAGGGATGCCGGCCGGATAATGCGCACAAGGACCCAGGTGATCAGCACCAGCAAAATCCCTCCCACATATTCCCCCACTACAAACTGCCATCCCAGAAATATGGCTATGATGATCCCAAGTTCAATAACCAGGTTGGTAGAGGCGAGCAGAAAGGAAAGTGCCGCAGAAAATCCTGCCCCTTTCTGAAAAAGGGATTTGGTGGTGGCCAGGGCCGAAAAACTACAGGAACTGCTGATAAAACCGAAGAATGTCCCAAGGGAAATATCCCTGAGGGAATCCCCTCCCATCGCTTTTTGCATGCGCCTTTCGGTAATGAATACCTGAATGATGCTGCTGATGAGATAGCCAAGGGCAAAGGCCCAGAAAGCCATCCAGAAAAACCCAAGGCTATAGTGCACAGCTTCGGCCCATTTGTCAAAAAATACGGTCATGTTGTTTCGGATCAATAATAATGTTCCTAAAACATACTAAGAAACAGAAAGAATTCCCAGAATTCGCAGAACTTTACCTTCTAAGGCGAACCAGTGTTTATACCAGCCGGCTTAAGAGTTCCTTCATAAGTTTGGCCCCCACGGAGGCCGTATTCCCGCCGAAATCCTGTACGGGGTTGTACTCCACCAGGTCGGCACCGACCACCTCCCCCTTCAGGTCCTGTATCATAGAGATTACCTGCCGGGTGGAAAGCCCACCCGGTTCCCGGTGGGATACCCCTGGGGCAAAGGCCGGGTCCAGGGCATCCATGTCAAGTGAAATGTACACCGGGTTTGAAAAACGAAGGGGTTTTACAAAAGGCAGATCGCCCATGGGATACATTTCCACCCCAAAACGATCTGCCTGTTCTTTCTGGTGTTTGTTGAGGGTTCGAATCCCTACCTGAACCAACCGGCCGGCCAGGCCTTCTTCGAGGATTCTCGCAAAAGGGCAGGCATGGGAATACAGGTTCCCATCATACTGCTCATACAGATCCGGGTGGGCATCTATCTGCAACACATCCAGCACGGGGTATTTCTGATGAAGGGCCCTGAGAATGGGGAAAGTTATGGAATGGTCTCCACCCAGGGTAAACAATTTTAGCCCCTTATCCAGGTGCTTCAGCGTCAGGGCCTCGATCTCGAAGTACTCGGCCACCTGAAAATCTCCCTGGTCAGCGAGTCGGTCCGAAAGATCCGTCCCGTTCTCGGCAAACAGATTCATGGACCCCGAGTAAAGGGCTTCCCTGATCTTCCCCGGGGCACTGGCGGGGCCTTTCATAAAGGAAGATCCAGCATCATAACAAATTCCCTGTACCTGTATTCTTTCCATATTTTACTCAATTACCCTTCCTTCTTCTGAAAGATAGGAAAATCCACCCGTGGAAAAAGAATCAGTATCGGGAATCCGGAAGGCTTTGGTGCACTGCATCCACCACCTGGTCCAGTACCGGCTGTACCCCGGGCACCGAGCAATTTACGAGAACAGCGAAGACCAGATCCTGCTGTGGGTAGATATAAAAATTGCTGTAGGCACCCACCGTATTTCCAACATGTCCGTAGAAAGACCTGCCTCTGGCATCCCTACTGACCTGCCAGCCCAGGCCGTAATGGGTAGGTTCACCCCCCACTTTGCAGGAAGTCAGAAAGGGCTTCAACGTATTCGGAGAGACCAGCTCTCCCTGCAGACAGGACATGCCCAGCTTACAGACATCGGAAACCGTAGAAAGGTAGCCTCCTCCTGCCAGCTTGTAACGCGTATCCACCGGGACCGCTTTGCGGAAACCTTTTCCGGACTTGCTGTAAAAGTTGGCCTGCCCGGGTACAGGCTTACCCGGAATCTCCATGCCGGTCGCGGACATTGAAAGGGGTTTGAGTACCCGGTCTGCCACCAGTTGGTCAAAAGGTTGCCCGCAAGCCCGTTCCATGGCCAGGGAAAGGAGAACGTAATCAAAACTGTTGTAGTGGTATCCCTGTCCCGGGGGGAACAACAACGGGTCCGCTTTGAAAAGGTCCAGGCTTTCTGCAATCCCTAAAGGCTTGTTCAGGGCGGATTCCTTACCCCGGTAGCCGCGGATACCTGCGGTGTGGGAAGCGAGTTGCCGAAGGGTAATAACCCCGTGCTTCCCGGGGAATTCAGGGACGTAACTGCGGACATCGTCTTCCAGGTGAAGCACCCCGTCCTGCACCAGACAAGCCAGGGCCGTGGCCGTAATGGGCTTGGAAATACTGGCAATCCGGAATACAGTGGTATCCGGAAGGACTTCAGTACCCTCTTCCAAATCGGCCATTCCGTATCCGGCAGTGAACCAGGTTTTTCCCCTGAAGGCCACCTCTATGGCGAGACCCAGCACCCGTCCTTCGCTCACCAGGTCGCTGAGCAGCAGATCTGCTTGCTGAAGTGTCTTCGGGATCTTGGAACGCCTCAGCTTTGGACGGCCGGAAAGCCAATGCCGGAACTGATTCCAGGTCCATCCCATATCAATCGATAAAAATGAGCCGGCCACGGAAGGTCTCCTCCACCTCCACTTCCGGAGGCCGGTTAAAACTAAGTACATCTCCGTATCCCTGAATCACGCCCCCGATGCGCTGGGCGGGGTTTATCAGGATATCATTGCTACCCCTGTGGTTAAGCTGAACGGTTCCCGCAAGGAGCTTTTCTGCTTCTATGCGCGAATCCCCTGCGGCTACTGTAATTGAAAGCGCTTCCGTCTGCCCCCTGAGTTTGAAGTAGGCAATGCCGTTGGCCACCACAGAAAGCCGCTCCGTATCCACTTCCAGATCGAAAGACCCGTCCGTGGTCTCCGCTTCCGGGTTGTTGAAGCTTTCTGATACCAGCCGCAGATTCGTAAAGGGAAGGATGCCTTCGCTCTGAATGGGCCATCCGGTACTGCTCCTGAGGACTTGTAGGTCGGGGGTGGTCACATAAAAGGTAGTACGGCCATAAGCCCTGAAAAAATTACAGTTGTTCTGATCCCTGAGTTCCAGGGTCCCCTCCTCAACCCGGGCCGTCACATCCGACCTTATGTTTTTCCCGGTTTCCACGATCACCTGCTGCTCAGTTCCATAGCGCAACACAAGCCGGACGTTTTCAAAGACGGTTATATTCTGAAAAGTTGGCAGGGCCAGTTCCTCCCGCACCAGATCCCCGGAAGACTGAATACAATCCGGGCCGTTCTTGCCGCATCCCTCCAGGAGGAATAGTGCCAACGGAAGCATTACCAGGAGTCTTTTCATTTCATCATATTTAGAGTCGGATGCCTATTCCAAATTCAATTGCCTCTGCCTTGGCCCCGTGTGATTTCAGGCTGATCGCCCCGAACCATTGCTGTCCAAAATAGCGCTTGATCCCTACCCGGTTATAGACCCGACCTTCAAAATCAAAGGGATAATACACATAGTAGCCCAACTGGGCAAGCACGCTGAGCCGGTTGATAAAGAGTTCATGACCCACCATCAGCCCCACCCTCCTGAAATCCGAATCCGGGGACACGTTCAGTTCCGGAAACGAATTCGACTGAAAGCGGATCAGCTCCTTGAGGAAATTGGAGAAGAACACTTCTGTCCCCACGTGAATGGCACTCAGCTGTCCGAGCCGCTTGTCTGCATAGGCAGAAAGGATATAAAACGGGAATTGCCCGGACCCCACCACATCGCTTTCATTGATCCCTGAACGGAGAACCAAATTAAGCCTGACCCTTTCTTTAACCGGAATACGGGGCCAACTTTTATAGGTATAGCCACCGGCAGGGGCAGGATCCAGTTCGTAAACCAGGCCGGCCGTCAGCCCGAGGGTGTTGGTGGAGGTATTCGGGGCCCGCACATTCGCATTGGAATAGTGCACAAGGGTTATTCCTGCCTTGAGCCCCAGACGGTTCCAGATGCGTTCCCGGTGGTACTGGAACATAAGGTAGGTAGAACTCATCAGGTGGCTGCCATAGGCATTGTTCCTGAAATTGTCCTGACGATCATAGGGATTGGTGTTAAAGGCAATTCCCTGTCCGATGCGTAACTGTAGCCTTCGCTTCCAGAAGTAGAAGTTATAATGCAGGTAGAGCCCCAGGTTGTCTCCAAGGGTACGGGTACCCATGTGCTGATAAATCAGCGAAACCCCCTGGTCCGGATATCCGTAACGCTCTTCCCAGGCCTCCTGCCCGAAGGTCTTGCGGTTCAGGGCAAGGATAAAACCCGCCGGATGGGCTCGGATCAGGTGTGAAATGTCCGGGTTATGCAGCAGGATGGAACCGTAAAAAGGGTTGACGTCCAGGTTCCGGACCGGTCGGGGTTCCTGTCCGAGAAGGGTAGGTAGGCAGAACAGGAGGCAAAGGATGAGGGACAGCCCATTTTTCATCGCCGGTAAAGGTAGGGTTTTTGGGAAATAGTCCGGGTCCTGTGGCACATGCGTTCTAAAAAACGGCCTCGGCGATAGCCCGGATATTATCGGATTTTCCCATGGAATAGAAATGCAGGACCGGGACCCCGGCTGCCTTGAGTTCCCTGGACTGTGCAATGGCCCATTCAATTCCCACCTGCCGGACCTCCCTGTTGTCCCTGCAGGCCATCACTGCCTCGATCAGGTCCTCCGGCAGGTCCGTGCGGAATACCTGGGGCAGTAGTTGCAGGTGCTTCTTTACCGCAATGGGTTTAATGCCGGGGATAATTGGTACTTCAACACCGATTTCTCTGGCCTTTCGGACGAATTCAAAATATTTTTGGTTGTCGAAGAACATCTGGGTAACCACGTAATCTGCCCCCAGGTCTACCTTGTGCTTCAACCATTTCAGGTCAGTTTTCAGGGAGGGAGCTTCCATGTGTTTTTCAGGATATCCTGCCACCCCGATACAGAAATCGGGACACTGGTCCGTTTCCACTACCTCGTGTAGGTAGACCCCTTTGTTAAGGTTCCCGATTTGCCCGACCAACTCCGAGGCATAGGTATGCCCGCCCTTAGTGGGGGTGAAGTATTTTTCTCCTTTCATGGCATCCCCCCTCAGGGCCATCACATTTTCAATACCCAGATACTGACAGTCCACCAGGAGGTACTCTGTCTCTTCACGGGTAAACCCGCCACAGAGGACATGGGGGATGGTATCCACGTCGTATTTGTGTTTTATGGCTGCACAAATGCCCAGGGTTCCCGGCCGCATCCGGGTGCGTTTTTTATCGAGCAGGCCGTCCCGGTCTATGTACACGTATTCCTCCCTGGAAGTCGTCACATCGATAAAGGGTGGATTGAACTCCATCAGCGGATCGATATTCTGGTACAGCTCTTGGATGTTTTTCCCCTTTACCGGCGGTATTACTTCAAAGGAAAAGAGGGTTTCGTCGGCCTTTTCAATATGTTCGGTTACTTTCATAGCTACAATTATACAACTGCGATTAGCCCCGACAGGGATCGGGATGGGAATTATTCTTCGGCCAGATTAGGGGCCAGCCATTTCTCCGCTTCCTCGACAGGAATCCCCTTCCTTTTGGCATAGTCTTCAAGCTGGTCCCGCAAGATCTTGCCCAGTCCGAAATACCTGGCCCTGGGGTGGGCAAAATAATACCCGCTGACGCTGGCTGTGGGCCACATCGCCAGGCTTTCGGTTAGCCGGACCCCAATGCGCCCCTCCACCCCGAGGAGCTCCCAAATGGTATTTTTCTCCAGGTGGTCCGGGCAGGCCGGGTATCCGGGGGCGGGGCGTATCCCCTTGTAAGCCTCCCGGATCAGGGACTCATTGTCCAGTTGTTCCCCGGGGGCATACCCCCAGTGCCGGACGCGAATCTCCCGGTGGAGGTATTCCGCAAAGGCCTCCGCCAAACGATCTGCCAGGGCCTTGACCATGATACTCCCATAATCGTCCAGCTTTTCGGTGTAAGCCGCCGCGAGCTCCTCGGTTCCCAGCCCTGCCGTCACACAAAAGCAGCCCATGTAGTCCTGAAGGCCAGACGATGCCGGGGCGATGAAATCCGCGAGGGCCAGGTTGGAAATCCCTTCCCGTTTACGCCCCTGCTGTCGGAGTGTCCGGAAGGTCAGGCTTTTCCCATCGGTTGTTTTTACTTCTATATCATCTCCTACCGCATTGGCAGGGAACAATCCGAAAACCCCCCGGGCAGTGAGTTGTTTTTTACGTGTGATGTCCCTCAGCATCTTACGGGCATCCCGGTACAGTGACCTGGCCTGTTCCCCCACCACCTCATCTTCGAGGATGTCCGGGTACTTACCGTGCAAGTCCCAGGCGCGGAAAAAAGGGGACCAGTCTATAAAAGGCTCGAGTTTTCGAAGGTCGACAGGACCTGTTTCCTGGACGCCTAGTTGCCGGGGTATTGTAATGTCTTCTTTTCTCCAGATAAGCTGCAGCCGGTTTTTTCGGGCTTCCCCGAGGGTCAAATAGGATTTCTGGCGTCCCCGGGACAGGAATTTATCACGAAAGGATTCATAATCCAGCTTCACTGATTTCTTATAGGCCTCAGACCGCTCTTCCTGCAATAAATCCCCGACCACCGTCACCGCCCGGCTGGCATCATTGACATGCACCACCGCAGCGCTGTACTGGGGATCGATCTTAACCGCCGTATGGGCTTTGCTGGTGGTCGCCCCGCCGATAAGTAATGGAATGCTGAACCCCTGACGCTCCATTTCCCTGGCCAGAAAAACCATTTCATCCAGGGAAGGGGTAATCAGCCCGCTCAGGCCGATGATATCCACCTGCTCCCTTTTCGCAGCCTCGATAACCTTCTCCGGAGGCACCATCACCCCAAGGTCTACGATTTCATAGTTGTTGCAGCCGAGGACCACGCTGACAATATTCTTGCCGATATCGTGGACATCGCCCTTTACGGTAGCCATCAGGATTTTCCCTGCGGGTCGTATGTCACTGAGGGCAGCGTTTTCCTTTTCAATAAAAGGGGTCAGATAAGCCACTGCCTTTTTCATGACCCGGGCGGACTTTACCACCTGGGGCAGGAACATTTTCCCGCTGCCGAACAGGTCCCCGACCACGTTCATCCCCTGCATGAGCGGCCCTTCAATCACCTCGATGGTTCGCTGGCTGTCTTTGCGGGCCTCTTCCACATCCGCCTCGATATACTGGTCGATCCCTTTAACAAGGGCCCGGGTGATCCGATCCTGGAGGGGAAGCTCCCTCCAGGCTTCATCTTTTTGCCGCTTCTTGCCAGGACCCTGCACGGTTTCTGCGTATTCCAGAAGCCTTTCGGTGGCGTCCTCCCGTCGGTCCAGCAAAACGTCCTCTACATAGGTAAGCAGGGTTTGAGGGATGTCGTCGTACACCTCCAGCAGGGTGGGGTTTACAATACCCATGTTCATCCCGGCCCTGATGGCGTGATAGAGGAAGGCAGAATGCATGGCTTCCCGTACCGGATTGTTCCCCCGGAAGCTGAAGGAAACATTGCTCACCCCACCGCTGACGCTACAAAACGGAAGGTGCTCCCGAACCCAGCGGGTTCCCTCGATAAAGTCGACTGCATTGCGCCGGTGCTCCTCCATCCCGGTACCCACAGGGAAGACATTCAGGTCAAAGATGATATCCTCCGGAGGGAATGCAGCCTTTTCAGTGAGCAGGTAGTAGGAACGCTCGGCAATTTCAATGCGGCGGGCATAGGAATCGGCCTGCCCCTTTTCGTCAAAGGCCATAACGATCACCGCAGCCCCATACCCCCGGATTTGCCGGGCCTGCCAAAGGAATGTTTCCTCCCCTTCCTTCAGGCTGATGGAATTCACCACGCATTTGCCCTGAACTACCTGCAGGCCTGCCTCTATGATTTCCCATCGGGAACTGTCAATCATGATGGGTACCCGGGCGATATCCGGCTCGGCCATCACGAGGTTCAGATACTGCACCATGGCTTCCTTTCCGTCGATCAGGCCATCGTCCATATTGACATCCAGGATTTGGGCTCCGCCCTCCACCTGCTCCCTGGCCACTTCCAGGGCCTCTTCGAAAGCACCCTCCTTTACAAGCCTGAGGAAGCGGCGGGATCCGGCCACATTGGTCCGT
Source organism: Robiginitalea sp. (assembly GCA_037382325.1). Taxonomy (GTDB): domain Bacteria; phylum Bacteroidota; class Bacteroidia; order Flavobacteriales; family Flavobacteriaceae; genus Robiginitalea. Next base: position 3,479 of record JARRQA010000016.1, on the reverse strand, counting down.
TCCCCTACATTGATAAAATTGCTTTCAGGGGTAACCATCAGGGGTTCCAAACCGGCTAACTTGAGGTGCCGGTCCCCCGACCCTGAATCCGCCACAGCCTCCTCCTTACCATCATCCTGGTTTTTAAGGCGCCGCGGTTCGTATTCCTTTACCAGTTCCACAATTTCCCGTATGTGGTCCGGGGTGGTCCCACAGCATCCTCCCACAATATTTACAAGTCCTTTCTCCAGGTACTCCCGGATCTGGTTGCGCATCACACGGGGCCCCTGGTCATACTCCCCGAAAGCATTGGGAAGGCCTGCATTCGGATGGGCGGAAACAGCCAGGTCTGTCCGGTCCGCAAGTATCTGTAGATAGGGCGTTAACTGGCTGGCGCCCAGGGCACAGTTGAACCCCACGGAAAGCAGGGGAGCATGGCTGATGGAAATCAGGAAGGCTTCGGCCGTCTGACCTGAAAGGGTCCGGCCGGAAGCATCGGTAATGGTTCCGCTCACCATGACCGGAACCTTTTGTGAACGGTCCTGTTGCGCATCCGCAATGGCAAAAAGGGCGGCTTTCGCATTGAGGGTATCGAAAACTGTTTCTACCAGTAACAGGTCCACTCCGCCCTCCAGCAAGGCCTCTGCCTGTTCCCGGTAGGCATTTCGCAGGGCCTCGAAGGTAATGGCGCGATAGCCCGGGTTATTGACATCGGGTGAAAGGCTGGCCGTTTTGTTGGTCGGCCCCATGCTGCCAGCCACAAACCTGGGTTTGTCCGGCGTGGTGCGATTGAATTCGGCAGCCACCTCAGCGGCAATGCGCGCTGATTCCCGGTTCATTTCAAAAACCAGGTCCTCCATACCGTAGTCGGCCATAGCCACCGAAGTCGCAGAAAAAGTATTGGTTTCAATAATGTCTGCCCCGGCTTCCAGGTACAGTCGGTGCACATCAGCTATGGCTCCCGGCTGGGTAAGGGACAACAGGTCGTTGTTGCCCTGCAACGGCTGTTGCCATTCCCTGAAACGCTCCCCCCGGAAATCTTCTTCCGAAAAAGCGTACCGCTGCAGCATGGTCCCCATGGCCCCATCCAGGACAAGGATACGTTCCTTTAATAAGGCTTCGATCTGTGACATATTTCTTAATCCTCTGTTCATTCCCCTGTTCAGGGGTAAAAATTCAGCAATGTATTGTTTTTGGAAAGCAACAGGAGGGAAACCCCGGACTGGTATGTTATCTTTTCCCGTATCTGTGTTCCGACCAGGTAGAATGTAGCACCTCCTTTCCCATGAGGGAAAAGGGTTGCCAAGGCTTCGCCGGGTCTGTTCCCTCTGCCTTTCTCCATAACAGGACAACCTGGCAATGAACTTCTGCAAAGAACGGTCACGGGGCTGTGAAAAACAAACGGTCTTTCCCTGTTATACCCTGTGAAAAGGCGATTTAAAATGGGCTGTTCCAAAGACTGCTTTCTCAACGGTACGCCCATCACCTATCGTGTTGCATTGACATCCAACGCCTGATCCAGGTCCGAAATAATGTCTTCCGGGTGTTCCAGGCCTACCGAAATTCGCACCATGCCGTCCGTGATTCCACTCTGGTTGCGTTCTGATTGGCTCAGCTTGCTATGCGTTGTGGATGCGGGATGGGTCACGATACTCCTTGAATCCCCGAGATTTGCCGAGAGCGACAGCAAGCGGATGCGGTCAAAAAAGTCCCGGCCCCCATCCACACCGCCCTGTACCTCAAAAGCAACCACACAGCCGCCTGCCTTCATTTGTTTCCGGGCCAGGTCATACTGGGGATGGGAGGGCAAAAAGGGATACTTTACCCAATTCACCCGGGGGTGGGTTTCGAGGAATTCGGCTACCTGAATTGCATTTTCACAATGTCGGTCTACCCGTACCGGAAGCGTCTCCAGGCTCTTGGACAGCACCCATGCGTTGAAGGGTGACAGCGCCGGACCTGTTATCCTCGAAAAGCGGTAGATCCGGTCAATTAACTCCCTGCTGCCCACCGCAAGACCGCCCAGGACGCGGCCCTGACCATCCATCAGTTTGGTACCTGAATGTATGACCACATCCGCCCCGAAACGGATGGGTTGCTGTAGATAGGGCGTGGCAAAACAATTGTCGATTATGAGCCAGAGTCCGTGTTTCCGGGCAATTCCACCTAAGGCCTCCAGGTCTAGCAGATCAACCCCCGGATTGGTGGGGGATTCTGCATACAACACCTTTGTCCGGGGCGTGATGAGGGATTCGATGGTATTCAGGTCGTCAAAATGAAAATAGGAATGTCCTATCCCCCACCTGGGGAAAATATCCGAAAACAGCGTATGGGTCGAGCCGAAGACGGACCGGGAGGCTATCACATGGTCTCCGCTCCCGAGCAGGGCGGCAAACGTGGAAAACACCGCTGCCATACCCGAGGCAAAGGCAAACCCGTCCTCTGCCCCTTCCATCAGGCAGACCTTCCGGATAAGTTCATCAGAATTCGGATTTGAATAGCGGGAATAGATGTTCCGTTCTTTCTCCTCGGCAAAAGAGGCCCGCATATCCTCGGCATCGTCAAAGACGAAACTCGAGGTTAGATACAGGGGAGAGGAATGCTCCCGGAAGGGCGTTCTCGGGATCTGGGTCCGTATTGCAGTGGTTTCGGGATGGTACTTTTTCACGATGTTATATTTTTTGTTCAACTAATTTCTGAATGGCCTTTTTCGGCTATCTTAAGCAGGTCTCCAAAGACCCCTCTGGCGGTGACCGCGGCCCCGGCCCCGGCACCCTGTATGACCAGCGGGTGTTCCCCGTAGGATTCTGTATAGATCTCGATCAGGGAATCCGCTCCCTGAGCTCTTCCCAAAGGACTCTCCAGGGGAACGGATACCAGTTTTGCCTCCAACACCCCTTTGCTTTTCTGTAGGTCCCCTGACAATTCACCCACATAGCGAAGGACTTCCCCCTCAGGCACCTTTTTCAAACGATTCCCGAAAAAGGTATCCAGAGGGTCGGGAGCCTCCAGGAATCCGTCCAGGGTAATCCCGCGCAATTCGGGGGGGATCAGGTTCTCAATCCGGATATCTTCGAATTCGTTTTCCAGTTCAAGGTCCCTGGCCAGGATGAGTAGTTTACGCCCCACGTCGTTTCCCGAAAGATCTTCCCGAGGGTCAGGTTCCGTGTACCCCGCCTGCATGGCCTCCCTCAGGATTCCGGAGAAGGGGCGTTGACCCCCGGAGAACGCATTGAAGATGTATCCCAGGGATCCCGAGAAGATCCCGCGGATCCGGGTGATATTTTCTCCGGAGAGGTGTAATAGCCGGATGGTATCAATCAGGGGAAGGCCGGCGCCCACATTCGTCTCGTACAAATACTGTTTTTGATGTTCCCGCAGCACCTCCCTCAGAGTACTGTAGAAAGAAAAGGAACGGGTATTGGCAATTTTATTCGAAGAAACGAGATCAAATCCCCGACGGATCAGTTCCGGATAGTGTTCGACGAACTCCTCGCTGG
>JARRQA010000015.1:0-44099 GCA_037382325.1 Robiginitalea sp. | reverse complement strand
AAAAGGGCCGCCCTGAAGGAAACGTAACTGGCCAGTAACACGCCCAGGAAATTTAAAATAAAATAGGCCTGGATTTTCAACCGCTGCGGTACCAGCCTGTCGAGCATGCTCTTCCGGGGCTTGTTTATCAGGTCCTTTTCAGAATCGTAAAAACTGTTGATGATATATCCCCCCGCAATGACCAAAGCGGAAGAAACCACCAGGGCAAAGAGGTTTAAATCCAGTACCACCTCCCGAAGTGGCAGGTCCGGGGCCATAATAAAAATGGCGGCAAGGTACTGGGCCAGGACGATCACAAGGATGTTATACCCGCGTACAATAGAAATAAGGCTGAGCGATTTCAGCAGGAAAAGGCGGGTCCTACGGGAGAGCATTTTGAGGGTCTAGAAGTTGTATACCACTTCCAAACGATGCCCGTTCAGGGCTTCCCGGGCTTTGTCAAGGTCTTCAGTAAATCCGAGGATATACCCGCCTCCCCCGGATCCGCAAAGTTTGAGATAATAGGCGTTGGTTTCGATACCCTGTTTCCAGAGTGTATGAAATTCCTTTGGGATCATGGGGCTGAAATGGTCAAGCACCACGTGTGAGAGCTTTTTGATATTCCCAAAAAGGGACTTTACATTGCCGCTGATGAAATCCTCCACGCAGGCATCCGTATATCGGATAAACTCATCTTTCAATACTTTTCGGAACCCTTCCTGTTTCATCTTTTCCATAAAGATCTGTACCATGGGTGCTGTCTCTCCCACACTTCCGCTGTCGAGGAGGAATACGGCCCCTTTTCCATCCGGGTTCTGAGAGGGAATACTGGTGGATTCGATGTGATCACGGGAATTGATCAAAATTGGAAGGCTCAGGTAGCTGTTAAGCGGATCCAGACCGGAGGACTTCCCGTGGAAAAAAGATTCCATCCGGGCAAAAATAGCTTTAAGTTTCAGTAACTTTTCCCGGGTAAGATTTTCAAGGACCGTGATTTTGTCTTGTGCATACCGGTCGTAAATAGCCGCAACCAGCGCCCCGCTGCTTCCTATCCCATATCCCTGGGGAATGGAACTATCAAAAAACATCCCTTCTTCCAGGTCCGTCTTGAGAGCGTCCAAATCAAAGGTTACCAGGTCGGGGGATTCAGCCTGCAATTCTTCAAGGTACCGGGAATAGTCCTTAAGACCGATGTTGGAATCCAGGGATTTCCCCTTGAGATCCGAATCTTTTTTAAGGGCTCCTTTGAAAAAATTATAAGGGATGGAAAGCCCCCTGGAGTCTTTAATAATTCCGTATTCTCCGAAGAGAAGAATCTTGGAATAAAACAATGGTCCTTTCATACCTGGCATTAAACTACTTACGGCAAAAATAAGAAACTTTCTTCTAAAGGTTTTGTTAATCCACTCTAAAGCCTTTCTGGGCCGGCCCCAACGCGGTCACATATGTGCTGCCCGTCCTGGCAATAGGGAAGCAGTGCCTCCTGAATAAAGGTATAGATTTTTTTGCTATGAGCCTCCGGATATAAGACATGGACATTGGCGCCCGCATCCAGGGTAAAACAAACCGGTTCATTCTCAGACCTTCTGAATTCCAGATGCGCTCAATGATCTGAAGGGTCGCTGGCTTCATCAGGATATAATAAGGGCTGCTGGTCATCATCATGGCATGCAGCGTCAGGGCTTCCGACTCCACCAGTTCGATAAAGGCCTCTAAATCTCCCTCCCGGAATACCGGATGAAGGGCATCGATGCGGGACCTCGCCTGTTGAAACCGGGCCTTCGCATAGGGGTGGCCCTGCATCAATCCATGGCCTGCGGTGCTGCTTACCTGTTTTTGGCCTTTGTCTACAAGGAGGATGGTATCCTGATAAGTTCCAAATACAGGATGTAATGGCAGTGGATATGACAGTCCGAAAAGGTCAGAGCTTCCCGGAACAGAATCCTGGGCGCCCCAGTGCACGAGCTTACCTCCCACACTGCGGGCGGCAGACCCGGACCCAAGACGGGCCAGAAAAGATGCCTTGCGATCGCGGAAATCCGGATGCAGGTCCGGATAAACGGCCTGCTCCAGCTCCATCAGGCACATTGCGAGTGCAGCCATGCCACTGGCTGAGGAGGCAATACCGCTACTATGGGGGAAGGTGTTCTCCGTATGGATTTCAAATTCATAGCGGGAAAGGAAGGGCTGATAGGGAAGGATCCGCTTAAAAAATGATTGTATTTTTTCCCGGAAATGCGGGGCCGGTTGTCCCTTGAGGAAGACCTCGAAGGACGGGCTGTCAAAGTCGGTTTCCGTTTTCCGGTAGCGTAATTCAGTCCGGGTCGCACAGGTGTTCAGGGTGAAACTCACTGAGGGATTCATGGGGATCTGACCCGCTTTTTTCCCCCAGTACTTAACCAACGCAATATTGCTGGGAGCCTGCCACCTGAGCATTCCGGATTCAGGGAGTGATCCAGCAGGTCCAGGGATGAAGTCCGATTTGGTCATTCACTGATTTTCTGCAAAGATATGCCTTTGCGTCCGTACAGGCTTTCGTGACAAAATTTTGCTATTTTAGGCCTATGCGAACCCGGCAAAAAACCTATGTGAAAGTTGCAATAGCGGTCCTTACCTGTTTACTGGTAGGGTTCCTGTCTGGTTTTGCCACCCAATCTTCAGTGGATACCTGGTACGTCGGACTCAACAAGCCTGCCTTCAACCCGCCAAATTGGGTTTTTGCCCCTGTATGGTCGGTTCTGTATGTGTTAATGGGCATCTCTGCCGGCCTGGTCTGGGCCCGTGGATTTTATCACAAGTGGGTAAAAACGGCCCTCTACCTGTTCGGGTTTCAGTTGCTCTACAATGCCACCTGGAGCATGGTCTTTTTTGGCTTGCGCCGTCCCTTGGCCGCTTTTGTCATCCTGATCGTACTGCTGGTTCTCATCGTGCTGACCATTCGTCAGTTCCGGATTGTCAACCGTACCGCCGCCAACCTGCTGATCCCATACCTGCTCTGGGTAATCTTCGCGGGAGTCCTTAATTTTGAGATCGTCCGCCTGAATTAAGGCAGGAGCACACTCACTTTAAACCTGATTACATTTAATCGCATAATTCTCTTATTTTAGAGCATTGCCAATCTTGAAAAAGGTCAGTCTAAAATTGATTTATGGACGGATATATCCTAGCCCTTGACCAGGGAACTACCAGTTGCAGGGCACTTGTTTTCAACCGAAAAGGGGAAATTATTTCAACTGCCCAAAAAGAATTCCAGCAATATTTTCCCAAATCCGGATGGGTAGAACACGATGCGGAGGAAATTCGGGCGGTGCAGTCCGGTATGGCTTCTGAAGCCCTCTCAAGGGCAGGGATAAACCCCGGACACATCCGGGCGATCGGGATCACCAACCAGCGGGAAACCGTGGTGGTCTGGGACAGGAAAACCGGAAAACCAGTATACAATGCGATCGTTTGGCAGGATAAGAGGACAGCGGCCTATTGCGACGAACTTAAAAAGGAAGGCAAACAGGCCCTGATCCGGGAAAAGACAGGCCTGGTAATTGACGCCTATTTTTCCGGGACCAAAGTAAAATGGATTCTGGACAATGTCGAGGGGGCCCGGAAAAAGGCAGAAGCCGGCGACCTGTTGTTGGGTACCATCGATTCCTGGCTTATCTGGAACATGACAGGTGGTTCCCTCCATATTACCGATGTAACCAACGCCTGCCGGACCCTGTTTTTCAACATCAACTCCCTTCAGTGGGATACGGAATTACTGGAGTTGCTGGGCATTCCGGAAAGCATGTTGCCCGAAGTCAGGGAATCCAGTGAAGTCTACGGGCATACGGACTCAGGCTTCCTCAAGGAGGGCATCCCGATCGCAGGAATCGCCGGGGATCAACAGGCTGCCCTGTTCGGACAGATGTGTACCCGTCAGGGCATGGTCAAAAACACCTATGGCACGGGGTGTTTTATGCTGATGAACATAGGCGAGACCCCTATCGTCTCAAAAAACAACCTGCTCACCTCTATCGGGTGGAAAATAAAAGGCAAAACCACCTATGTGCTGGAAGGCAGTATTTTTATCGCGGGGGCCGTGGTACAATGGTTGCGGGATGGCCTCAAGATCATCGGAAAATCGCCGGAAGTGGAAAACCTGGCTTCCAGCGTCCCGGATTCAGATGGCGTGTATTTCGTTCCGGCCTTTGCGGGTCTGGGCGCCCCGTACTGGAACCAACAGGCCCGTGGGGCACTTTTCGGCCTCACAAGGGGAAGCACGGATGCCCATATCGCCCGGGCTTCGCTTGAATCAATCGCCTATCAGACCATGGATATCCTGAAAGCCATGCAGGCCGATGCCGGGATCCCCATACGGGAATTAAGGGTGGATGGTGGAGCCACGGTCAACGACCTGTTGATGCAATTCCAGGCGGATGTGCTCAATACGGAAACCGTCCGGCCTGAAATCGTGGAGACTACCGTTATGGGAGCCGCCTTCCTTGCTGGCCTGGCTGTCGGATACTGGGATGACCTTGAGGAAATCCAACAGCTATGGAAGGTTGACCGCCGCTTTGTCCCCAGGGAAGACCGAAACGCCATCGAAAAGGGTATTCAGGGCTGGTACCGTGCCATCAGAGCTCTCGAATCCTGGGCAGCAGACGATGAAAACGCCTTAGAATCATGAGTGCCTTCACTGCCGAAATCATCGGGACTTTCCTCCTGATACTCCTGGGATGCGGAGTAGTTGCCAATGTGGTACTAAAGGATACGAAGGGGCATAACGGTGGGTGGATCGTTATCACAACAGGATGGGGACTTGCCGTTTACGTGGCCGTAGTGGTTGCCGGCCCGTACAGCGGAGCCCATATTAACCCCGCAGTTACCGTTGGCCTGGCATTGGCGGGAAGTTTTCCCTGGTCAGAAGTCATACCTTATATCGTTGCACAACTGATCGGGGCCATGGGCGGGGCCTTTGCGGTGTGGCTGATGTACAAAGACCATTTCAACCGGACCCCGGATCCCGGGTTGCACCTTGCTGTGTTCAGCACCGGCCCTGCCATCAGGAACTTTCCCCTCAATCTTTTTACGGAAATTACAGGCACTTTCGTTTTGGTATTCACAGTACTCTATTTCACGGATGCCACTCTGGGTAATCCGGGCACCGTTATTGGACTGGGCTCTCTGGGAGCCCTTCCCGTAGCCTTTTTGGTCTGGGGAATTGGCCTTAGCCTGGGTGGGACTACCGGTTATGCCATCAATCCGGCCAGGGATCTGGGGCCGCGTATCATTCACACCATCGTACCTATAAGAAACAAAGGGGGGAGTGACTGGGCCTATAGCTGGGTTCCGGTACTCGGCCCGCTGGCAGGTGGAAGTCTCGCCGCCCTGCTGTCCCTGTGGTTGTCCTGATTCCGTAGTTTTCAGAAAATTATCCCGAGAGGGAAAATACTGCGGGGATCACCGCATCCTGTCCGGAAAATCCGAAAAGACGCCGTCGACCCCGATAGAAACGAGCCTTTGGAATTCTACGGGATCGTTGACAGTCCAGGTATATACCTTATAGCCGGCTTCATGGATCTTCGCAACATTCTCCGCATTCAGTTGCGTGTGCTGGGGGTTGATAGCTTCTGCTTTTAGTTCTGCAGCCACTTCGAGGGCCTCCAGGGGGTCTCCTTCCGTCAATACGGCAATTCGGCCTACAGGACTGAGCTTGCGGTACGACCTAAGTTCATCCCAGTTAAAACTGGAAATCAGGAACTGATCGGGTTTCCAGCCTTGCTTTTCCGAATAAACAGAGGTAATTTTATGTATGCTGCCGGCCGTCCCCTCGCCTTTGAGTTCAATATTTATGGGAACCCTGTGATCGACTAGTTTCAGTACGTCCTGCATAATAGGGATTCGGTGCCCCCCATCCAGGATCAGCCGCTTCATGTCGAAATAGTTGTACTCTTCGATCTGTCCACCTCCGTTGGTAAGGCGGTCTACGCGCTCGTCGTGAAAAACCGCGATCTCCCCACTCTGGATCTGGAAGACATCGACTTCAATCATATCCACACCCAGTTCAAGGGCTTTCTCCACAGAAGCAAGGGTGTTTTCCGTTTCGTATCCCATAGCCCCGCGGTGTCCGATAATCAGTGGTTTATTCTCTAACGGGTTACAACTGCTCATAAAAACAAAAAAAGGCCTGTATAGAATCGCATCATCTTTTTATTTGAGGACTAAAATACGGTTTCCCCTAAAAATCCCATCTCAGAAGAAACACATTTCGAGGCCCCATAAAAATGTCACTGATAAAATTACCTATATTTAACTCACTATTAACCAATTAACTCGACAAGCTATGTTTTCAAAACAAAATCTTCTAGCGGCTCTGGGAGGGGGTATTCTTATGTTTATCCTGGGCTACCTGATCTGGGTCCTTGCCACAGCTTATTTTTTTGAAGCCCACTCCCTCATGGATTTTATGAAGGATGAGCAGGAGGTAAATATGCCTCTCATTCTTGTAGGTAATATTTTGGCCGCATTCGGAATCAGTTCGCTCTATGGTAAATGGGCAAGGGGGTATCACAGTTTTGGAGATGGATTTATCTTCGGGGCATGGGTCGGATTTATCTTTGGTGTGGGCTATGGGCTGGTCCAGATGGGGACGGCCAACATGATGGACTCAATGGGACACGCCGTTGAAGCCCTTCTGGAAATAGGATACCTCGGAATAACCGGAGGTGTAATCGCTCTTATTTACAAAGCAACCGACAAAAAAGAAGGCTGAGCCGGAATGCATACTTCACAGGAGCCCGCTTTGTGGAAAGCGGGCTTTTTTTCTATTGGAGTTTAAGGATAAATGATTCCAGGGGCTTTACTTTCAATGGTATGTACCCGCGCCCGCCGGATACCCGAAGTACCGGGTTTTGCACCCCGTAAAGCATTTCTTCCATCGGGTGATCACCATCCTCCAGGCCCCAGGAGGTAATGAGGCTTTCAGGCACCTTCAGTTCAAATTCATACGACTGATCTGCATCGAAGTTGCTCAGGATCACCAGGCGTTCTCCATCGGACCATCGGGCGAAAGAATACACCCTGTGGTCATAGGTGGGCGTATGTTCTTTGTTAAAGTAATGCAGGTCTTCATAAGGGCCCATCAGCGCTTCGCTTTGGATCACAAAATTCAACAGCCTGCGGTAGAAATCGCGCAGGGCCTTCTCTTGAGGAAGCGAAGCACCCCCGTCAAATTTTTTGTCGTTCATCCATCGCTGGTGGTGGGGGACGCCTATATAGTCAAATATGGAAGTCCGGGATGGTTTTCCGAACCCCGCCTCCTCAGCACCCGGCTCCCCCACTTCCTGCCCGAAATAAATCATAGTGGGAGAAGTGCTCAGGGTAGCTGATACCACCATGGCAGGTTTTCCTTTTTCTGCGTCCCCTGCAAATTCAGGACTGGCGATTCGCTGTTCATCGTGGTTTTCCAGAAAGTGGAGCATGTGGTGCTCGATGTCCATCAGGCCCTTCTGGACCACCGGGATGTGGTCTGTCCAACCATACCCTTTTATAATGTGTTTGAGACTGTCATAGAGTTCTACCTTATCGTAGAGATAATCCATCTTGCCTTTTTGTATATAGGTCCGGTACAGGTTTGGGTTGTAAACCTCGGCCAGCAAAAAGGCGTCCGGATTCTTCATCTTGATATGGGAATTCAGGTAGCTCCAGAATTCCACAGGTACCATTTCGGCCATGTCATACCGGAACCCATCTACCCCGAAATCCAGCCAGTAGAAGACAATGTCCCTGAATTTCTCCCAGGTTGCGGGAACATCCCGATCCTTCCAGAATTCATAATGGGCGGTGTACTCTTTTTGTCCATAGGCATCGGGAAGGGTATCAAAATCATGGGTCCCATCCGGGCGAACGCCGTAGTTGAGTTTGACCGTCTCGTACCAGTCATTCATATCCGGCTGAGCGAGCCGGGATCCGTTCCCTGTCCATTTGGCCGGATTTTCATCAAAAAAATGGTCTGCCAGGGGATGGGGCAACCCTCCCAGCGGCTCATACCCATCCCGCCATTTAGGGACGCGAAAAGGTTCCCCGGGGATGTAGTAAAAATCATTCTGTCGGGAATAAACCACACTGGTATCGTCTGCCGCACCAAAAGGGGTGCTGTTGGCTGGAGTAGAAGCCCCCTCATACTTCCTGGCCACGTGATTGGGCACAATATCGATCAGCACCTTAAGGCCAGATTCATGGGTTCTATTTACCAGGGACCGGAATTCCTCCAGTCGATTTTCCGGATTCAGGGCCAGGTCCGGGTTGACGTTGTAATAATCCTTTACCGCATAGGGAGATCCTGCACGGCCTTTGATTACATCCGGATCGTCCTGGCTTATCCCATTTGATGTATAGTCCGTTACCAGGGCATGATGCGGAACCCCCGTATACCAGATATGGGTAACGCCGAGGTTTCTGATTTCTTCAAGGGCCCCAGGTGTGAAGTCTGCAAACTTACCCACACCATTCTCCTCCAGGGTCCCCCATGGTTTATTGGTAGTGTTGGTATTGCCGAACAACCGGGTAAAAACCTGGTAAACGACTTTTTTCCGGGATGTATTCATATAGGGTTCCTTTACTTTCACCTCTGGTTTTTCTTTTTCAGGACCGCAGGCAAACAGAAAAAAGGCTGCCAGCGGAAAGATATGGATGGATTTCATCTTGCTTCCTTAAATGGTTGTAAATATATAATCCCCGGGGCCATCAAGCTTTAAACTTTCCGACCAGCGTATTTCTTGCCCGGTAAGCACATTTCTGAGCGTATGCCCCTTTAGGCCCAACTCTTCAAAGCGTTGCAGGGAAAGGTTCACGGGGTCCTCGCTTTTGTTCAGCACCAGGACCACGGTTTCCTTTTCAAAAGCCCGTGCCATAAGGTAAGTCCCGTCCTCAGGTGCGAAATGGACCATGTCCCCTTTTTGAATGGCCTGGCTATTCTTCCTGTAAGAAAGGATCGTCCTGAGATAATTCTGCATCCTGACCTCCGCCTTTGTCAGTCCCTTCCCGGTAAAGCCATTTTTGACATCTCCGGGCCAACCTCCCGGAAAGTCTGTCCGGATCCGTCCGTGATCGCCGGGCTTTTCAGAATTCTGCATCAACAGCTCAGTGCCGTAGTATACCTGTGGGATACGGGGAGTGATGAGGATATAGGCCAGGGCCATTTCCATAAGGGGGACCGACTCGCCCAACTGGGTAAAAAGGCGGTCCATGTCGTGGTTATCCCCGAAAAACAACAAATCTGCAGGGCGGGGATAGTTGAAATCATTGGCAAGGGCCTCGTAGAGTATATTCAGGCCGCTATCCCATGCTTCTTCGCTCCTGAGCGCCCTGACCAAAGCCCGCTGCAGGGGAAAATCCATGGTGGATCTCAGATACGATTGATAGGCATCCCGGTTATGAGCACCATGCTGCCAGTATCCAACCAGAAGCGGGTTGTAACTCCATTCCTCCCCCACGATACTGAAATTCGGATACTCCTCCATGATCCTCCTGGCCCAGTCTGCCAGAAACTCTTTGTCCGGGTAGGGATAGGTGTCCTGCCGGATCCCGCCCAGTTGAAGGGTTTCCACCCACCAGATGCTGTTTTGTATCAAATAGGTCGCCAGGAAGGGGTTGTCCTGGTTCAGGTCCGGCATGGAGGGCACAAACCACCCCTGGTTCATAAGTTCCCGGTCTGTCCTGGAGGCGTAGGGGTCCTGGTTGACCGTCCTTCGGTGGTTGGTTACCGTGAAGGGTTTTCCCGCCAGGTATTCTGCCTGGTAATGAATCCAGTCCGGAAACGGCAGGTCTGCCATCCACCAGTGCGAAAGTCCGCAGTGGTTCACCACCTGGTCCATGATAAGCTTGATCCCCCTTGATCGGGCCTTACGGCTGAGTTCCTTGTACTCCTGAAGGGTGCCGAAGCGCGGGTCCACCTCGTAGAAATCCGTAATGGCATACCCGTGATAGGAACTGCGGGGCATGTCATCGGCAAGCAGCGGACTCGGCCAGATAGCCGTAAACCCCATTCCGTCTATATAGTCCAGATGATCTATAATCCCGCGGATATCCCCTCCGTGCCTGGCGTAATCATCGGTTCGGTCCACCTTTTTTTCCTTCATGCCCGGAACCATATCATTCCCGGGGTTTCCGTTGGCAAACCGGTCGGGGGTGATCAGATAAACCACGTCCGAAGCATCGAACCCCCTGTAAGCTTCTGCCGGCTTTTCACGGGATTTCAACTCGTATTCAAAGGAGATATCCGGATTTCCGGGACGCCTTAAGGCCACCGATACTTTTCCCGCCTGAATCTGCGGTCCAAAAGAAAGGTTCAGGAACAGATAGTTCGGGCTGGCACCGGGATGCCAGCTTTGGAGCCTAAGGCCTTTGTATTTAATTTGAGGAGAGTAGTGCGCGAGGTCCTGGCCGTAAAGCAGGAGCTGAAGCGAAGAATCTCGCATCCCCACCCACCAGTTCGGAGGTTCTACCCGAAGTGTTGATTCCTGCCCCTGTAAACTAGTATTACCTGCCATAAAGAAAAATCCGGTCAAAAATAGGGACATCAGCGGCAGGAATCCCGGCAAATGCCAGCTCCTCCCCCTACACATGCACCTCTTTGTTTGGCGGGAGCACTACTCGCTGACCTTTTACCCGAATAGACATCTCTTCTTTTGAATCCAGGAGGAAACTGCAGCGATCTGCGGTAACGGTAACCTTCAGAATGCGATGCCGGAAATTGATCTTGAAGGAATAGGACTTCCATTGCTTCGGAATCCGTGGAAAGAAGTTCAGTTTATCATCGATCACGCGCATACCGCCAAACCCTTCCACGATACTCATCCAGGTACCCGCCATGGAGGTGATATGCAAGCCCTCCTCTACTTCTCTGTTGTAATCATCCAGGTCCAGCCTGGAAGTCCTCAGATACATTTCATAGGCCTTTTGCATGCGGTTCAGCCTGGAAGCCTGAATACTGTGCACGCAGGGGGAAAGAGAGGATTCATGCACCGTGAACGGTTCGTAAAAATCATAGTGCCGCTCCAATTCCTCCATGGAAAAATGGTCTTCGAAAAAGTAAAACCCCTGTAGCGTATCCGCCTGTTTGATATAAGGAGACCGAAGGATGCGGTCCCAACTCCATTTTTGGTTCAGAGGTCGTTCGGCCCGGTCCAGCTGGGCGACAGGTATGAGATGCTTATCGAGGAATCCATCCTGCTGCAGGAATACCTGATGCTCCTCAGAATAGGGCAAATACATCCCATCGGCCACCTTTTGCCAGGATTCCGTTTCGGTCTCTGTGAGCCCCGTATGCCCGATGATGCGTTTGTAATCCTCCGGGTAGCCTTCAAAAACCTTTTTGAGCTGCTCCAGACAGTACAGGATACACCAACGGGCAATGTAATTGGTGTACCAGTTGTTGTTTACATTGTTCTCGTATTCGTTGGGGCCGGTAACCCCCAGGATCACATATTTCTTTTTCTGCTCTGAGAAAGACGCCCGCTGGTGCCAGAACCTGGCGATCCCGATAAGCACTTCCAGGCCCATCTCCGGAATATACGTGTAGTCCCCCGTAAACCGGAAGTAATTGTAAATCGCGAATGCGATGGCGCCATTGCGGTGGATTTCCTCAAAAGTTATTTCCCACTCGTTGTGGCACTCTTCCCCGTTCATGGTTACCATGGGATAGAGGGCGGCACCGTTTTTAAAGCCGAGTTTCCCCGCATTTTCAATGGCCTTTTCAAGATGGTTGTAGCGGTATTTCAACAGATTGCGGGCCACGTGCTGGTCCTTGGTTGCCATATAAAAAGGAATGCAGTACGCTTCCGTATCCCAGTAGGTACTTCCCCCGTACTTCTCCCCTGTAAATCCCTTTGGGCCGATATTGAGGCGGGAATCCCTCCCGGTATAGGTCTGGTTGAGTTGCAGGATGTTGAAGCGAATCCCCTGCTGGGCTTTTACGTCGCCTTCGATGGAAATATCGCTCATCTCCCAGATATCTGCCCAGGCCTTCCGCTGTTCCGCTTTAAGCGCTTCGAAACCCTGCTCCAGAGCATCATCCAAAACCTTTTCAGAAGCATCCGCGAGTTGATCCGCCGGGTGGTTCAGGTCCACGGTATACCCCCCGTACTTGTATACCACCAGGGGCTCCCCGGCCGGGACCTCAAGCTCATACTGGTGTGCCACGCTGGTGGCATCCTCCCGGACAAGGGGGGCAGCCGTCACCTCCTTGCCGCCCAGGGTGAGCCTGGCATCCATAAAGGTGCAGGTATGGAAATGCGTCTTCAGCGTATGGGCTTCGATAAACGCCCGGCTGCCACGGGAGTGGATAGCGGTTGTTTCCCAGAACTGATCATCCCAGTTGGAATCTTCGTTGGTAATCCCACTGTCCAGGTACGGAGACACTTCCACCGTTCCATCTTTCCCCACCAAAGTCAGACTGTACCGGATAACCCCGAGTTCATCCCGTTCCATGCTCAGGAATCGCATGGCCGACACCTTAACGCGCATCCCATTCTGGAGTACAGCTTCAAAGGAACGCTCGTACCAGCCCTCCTTCATATTGTATTCTCGCCGAAACCCGGAAACCTCTTTACAGCGGTTCAGGTCGAAAGTTTCACCATTGATCACTATCCGGATCCCAATCCAGTTCGGCGCATTGATAACCTTCGCAAAATATTCAGGATACCCGTTTTTCCACCACCCGACACGGGTTTTGTCCGGGTAATACACCCCACCGATATAACTCCCCTGAAAGGTGGGGCCGCTGTAATCTTCCTCGAAATTGGCCCGTTGGCCCATGGCACCATTCCCCAGGCTGAAAAGGCTTTCTGAAGATTTGATCCGGGCGCTGTCATAGCCTTCTTCAAGGATAGACCAGGCATCGGGTATAATGTAATCCTGATTCATATATCAAATTTAAAGAGGTTTTGTCTTGAGTTTGAGGAGTCCTTCCAGGAATTCCGGCCCGATCTGGGTAAAATCCCGAAAGACCCGGTCCGCATTGGAAAGGACTTCCGGATCGCCGATCCCTAAACTGTACATCCCTGCGGTGTTGGCTGCTTCAATTCCGGCAAGAGCATCTTCGAGAACCACACAGTTTGAGGGAGCGACCCCCAGGCGGGTGGCTGCGATGAGAAATACCTCGGGGTCTGGTTTGGCCCTGACCACTTCCGTCCCGTCCACAATGGTTTTGAAATAAGAGGTAAGTTCCACCTTCTCCAGAATCGCTTTCGCATTTTTGCTTGCAGAACCGAGGGCCATCGGAATGTCCCTTTCCCTTAGGTAATCCAGGACCCTTGGCACGTCCGGAAGAATTTCAGAGGAATCCATCCGTCCGATATACTGCAGGTAATCCTCATTCTTTTCCTTAAGCCAGGTGTCGAACTGTGCCTGGGTAACCTCCATACCCCCCATTTCAAGCAGGATTTCAAGGCAGCGTTTCCGGCTTACGCCTTTGAAGCGTTCGTTATCCGCTTCGGTGAACTGAATGCCCAATTGCTCCGCCAGGTGTTTCCAGGCGAGGTAGTGGTATTTGGCGGTATCCACGATGACTCCGTCCAGATCAAAAATGAAGCCCTTCATTATAAGGTTAGGTTTTGGATGGCTGCTGGCCATCTAAGCGGGTTCGATCCCGGCCTTCAAATATAGAAAGGAATTGGATTCTAAAAAGCCGTTGCGTAAATCTCCATTGTCACAGAAAGTAAAATGCAAACCAAATGGAGTTAGAAACGTTCATAAATCTTTTTTTAGGAAGATTCCCGTTGCACCAGGCTGGCCCGGATCACCTCTGTGCGATAGCTTTCAGGGTCGGTTTCGTCATATTCGTTTTCAACCTTGTCAATCAGCATCCTGGCAGCCACCTCGCCCATTTGCTCACCGTGTTGCGCCACGGAACTCAAGGTGGGCATCGAGTACTTGGAGAGAATCCCGTCGGTGAAGCCGATAAATGAAATGTCCTCAGGGATCCGTAGTCCCATCTTCCCGGCGAGTCGCATCCCCCGAATGGCGAATACCTCGTTTACGCTGAGGACTGCATCAAACTGCTTTGTTTCAAAAAAGGGCCTGCTGAGAGCCTCCTCTTCAAACTGGAAGGGGAGGCGCAGTATGAGGCCTTCATCGCAGGGGATGCCATACTTCTGCAGGGCACGCCGGTAACCCTGTTCTCTTTTTTCGCTCACATTCAGATAGCTCTCCGTGGTGAACAGGGCAATGCGCTTCTTGCCATTGCTGACCAGAAAATCGACGGCCTCCATAGCTGCTTCCTCATCGTTGATCACTACTTTATCACAGACCACTTCCTCAGTAACCCGGTCAAACAGCACCAGAGGGATCCCCTGTTCCGTCACCTGACGGAGGTGGTTGAAATCATTCTTGACCTGCGTTTCAGCGGAAAGGGCCATGATAAATCCGTCAATGCTCCCGTTGGCGAGGAGTTCCATGTTGATCACCTCCTTGTCAAACGATTCATCTGAAACACAAACGATGACGTTGTATCCTCGCTGATTGGCGTATTTCTCGATTCCGCGGAAAACCGTGGTAAAGAAATGATGTACGATGTCCGGGATGATCACCCCGATATTGCGGGTTCGCTTGTTCTTGAGGCTGATCGCAATGTTGTTCGGTTTGTAGTTGTACAGCCGGGCAAAGGCCTGTATTTTCTCCCGGGTATCCCTGCTGATTTCATTGCTGTTCTTGAGTGCCTTGGACACGGTTGATATAGACACCTCTAATTCCCTCGCGATATCCTTTAGAGTGACTTTTTTTCGAATCATCCATCAATTGAATTAATGAAATAATGAAGGTACGCAATATTCCGGAGGCCTGTCCGACAACACCTGAACATCTCAAAATACCCGTAATCTCAGCAGCCCAGAAATTTTACTCAAATTGTCATAGGAATTACATACTTTGACCTCTTGAATTGAATTAACTAAACTTTAAAACTAACGATTTATGAAGATTACGCTACTCAGGAGCTTACTGCTTGTCGGGGCATTCTTATGTTTCGGATGGGCGCAAGCGCAAGAAGTATCAGGTACGGTTTCTGATGCAAGTGGCCCCCTTCCGGGTGCCAGTGTTGTAGTGAAGGGAACTACCAATGGTACACAAACGGATTTCGACGGTAATTACACCCTCGATGGCGTGGATTCCAATGCTGTACTGGTTTTCAGTTACATCGGTTACGCCACCCAGGAAATTGCTGTAAACGGTCGATCCACGATCAATGTAGTGCTGGAAGAAGATGCTCAGGCACTGGATGAAGTTGTGATTATCGGTTACGGGCAGACTACCGTCAAGGATGCGACAGGAGCTGTTTCCGCGGTAACCTCTGAAGAATTTAACGGCGGGGTTATCAACTCCCCGGAACAATTGATCCAGGGTAAAACTGCCGGGGTGAATGTTCAGCAGGTGAGTGGTGAGCCGGGTGCTGGTATTAACATAAACATCCGGGGTGCAAACTCTGTTCGTGCCAATAACAATCCCCTCTTCGTTGTGGATGGGGTGCCACTATTCGGACAAAACACCGATGCCTCCGGAGATTCCGGGGACGGGGCCACAGAGGTAGGTAACCCTCTGAACTTCCTGAACCCGAATGATATTGAAAGCATGAGTATCCTGAAGGACGCTTCGGCAACTGCCATCTACGGTTCGCGGGGTGCGAACGGGGTCGTCATCATTACTACCAAGAGCGGTAAAGGTGCTACAGGAGGCCAACTGGAGTGGTCTTCCAGCCTCAGCGTTTCCACACCGGTACGCCAGTTTGATCTGCTGAATGCCGATCAGTTCCTCGATGCCGTTGCCCTCTATGGAGGAACGCCAAGCGATGTGAATTTTGGAGCCGACACCAACTGGCAGGATGTGGTAACACGTACCGCGGCCTCCACCACTCACAACCTGGCGTATTCCCACCGTTACAACAACGGAAACGTTCGGGCAACCTTCGGGTATCAAAAGAACTTTGGAGTAGTTGAAAAGTCTGAGTTCGAAAGGATTACCGGCCGTCTCAATGCGAGCCATAAGTTCTTCCAGGACCGTCTCCTGCTTAACTTCCAGGGAACGATTGCCCGTGTTAACAGGGAACAACCCCCTCTTTCAGCTACTGCTGGATTCCGTGGGGACATCCTCGGATCAGCTTACTCTGCCAACCCAACCTGGCCAGCGAACCCTTCTTTTGATGATGGTGGTGGACAGGTACAGCCTGCCAACTACCTGGCCGAAACCCAGAACCGGACCAATACAGACCGGGTTCTTTTTAACGGTTCGGCCGAATACTTAATCATTGAAGGGCTTACGGCCAAGGTAAATCTCGGCTACGACCAGTCCAACAGTTCGAACACTTCCGTAATCAGCACCAATATCCAAAACTTTACCGGTATTGAAGGCAATGGTTTCGGTACGTACAACCGTCTGGACCGGTTAAATAAAACCTTAGAGGCTACTATTACTTACAAGAAGGATTTCTCAAACTCCAGGCTGGATGCACTTCTCGGGTATGCTTACCAGAATTTCCGTACTTCCGGAAGGAATGCTGCAGCTCGTGGTTTCGGAACCGCAGATCTGAATCTGATGGGTGAGGCTATGAGAAATACCATTGATGGTGCAGGCAGGACTATAACTGGTTCTTTCCAGCAGTACTTTTATGGCGTAAACCAACCTGCCCTCATCGTAAACCGCTTGTTCCCAGATCCGGTTGCCGGAGAACAGATTCCGTTCCAGTTCAACCGGGGAGTACGGGCGATTACTGCCGATTTGTTTGACAATACGGATGAGCTGCAATCCTACTTCGGACGGGTTAATTACAGCATTGCCGACAAATATCTCTTTACCGCAACCATGAGGGCTGATGGTTCCTCAAGGTTCGGTCCTGAGAACCAGTACGGGTACTTCCCATCGGGAGCCTTTGCCTGGCAAATTGGAGAGGAGGACTTCATCGGCGATAACGTCTCCACCCTGAAGCTTCGTCTGAGTGCCGGTCTGATCGGTAACCAGGAAGGTCTCGGGTATGGTAACTTTGTAGCCCGTCAGCGTTTTGCCGGTCTTGGTATCACCAATAATAACGAGGTATTCCAGAATGGACTTTCCATTGTTGCAACGGACGTTCCTGACCTGAAATGGGAAACAACTCTGGATATGAACGTGGGTCTGGACTGGGGCTTCAATATGAACCGTATTTCCGGTAGTATTGATGTGTATCGCAGGGAGACCAATGACCTGCTGCTGCAGACGCCCCCCGCGGCGCCTTCCACGATTCCCTTCCAATTCGGTAACGTGGACGCCTCGGTGATCAACCAGGGTATTGAATTTTCCATTGCCTATGACTTTGTGCAAACAGAGGATACCGATTTCGGAGTGTCGTTTAACATCGCGTACAACGACAACGAGATCCAGGATTTCGCCGGATCCATTAACACTGGTGAAATCGCCGGTCCGGGTCTGTCCGGGGCTTTTGCCCAGCGGTTTGAAGCAGGCAGATCTCTGTTCTCTTACTACATGGCCGAGTTCACTGGATTTGATTCTAACGGAAACCCTACCTACAGAGATGTTGATGGAAATGGCATAGGTGATCCGGACGCAGACAAAAGCTTTGTAGGAGAAGATGCCTTGCCTGATGTCACCTCCGGACTTTCCCTGAACTTCCGCCACAAGAATTGGGATGCCTCAGCATTCTTCAGCGGCCAGTTTGGGTTCTCTGTGTACAACAACACTGCCAACTCCTTCTTTAACGCCGGACAGCTAACCACTGCCCGGAACGTAACCCAGTCCGTAGTAACCAGTGGTGAAAGTGGATCAGCCTCAACCGCGGTATCCACGCGTTTCCTTGAAAAAGGTGATTTTGTTCGCTTCCAGAACGCAACCATTGGGTACAACGTGCCTCTTAGTGGTGACGGCGCCTTTAAAAACCTTCGATTCTCTCTTACAGGACAGAACCTGGCCCTGTGGACAGATTACAGCGGTATTGATCCAGAGGTAACTGTGCCAACTGGTGAAACACTTGCAATACTGGCGGTATTCGGACTGTACTCCTGTACCGACCTGGAGATCGAGGAAACAGATTCCTTCATCTCTGAAGGTTTCCAGGGACTTGAGGATCCTCAGTCCGCACTGGACCAGCTTTATAATCAAATAGATGGAGAATGGGGTGGTCAGGAGAACACCTATGCCCTTAACATCGTAACCACAGACGAACAGCTCATCCCTACCAGGGGAGCCGACTGGGGTGATAACGGGCGTTGGAGAAAACTCCACCAGCACGAATGGGGACTTGAAGAAATTGACATTATTCGCCCTTTCGATAGTTGGAATTCCAACCAGCTTCTCGCGTCTCAAATTCTCGATGAAAGAAGTGCAGCATCTCCTGATGTGGCCGCACAGGCGCGTTTCCTCAGGGCTTTTTCTATGTACTGGATCCTGGATCTGTACGGGCAGGTACCCTTTCGGGATACGCAACTGCCTTCCACTACAGTACCAGAAGTCCTTACTGGGGCTGCCGCGGTTGACTTTATACTTGCCGATCTGGATGCGGCTATTTCCGGATTACCTGCAATTGCAGCTGGGACTGGGGATCAAAATCGCGTCAGCAAGGCCGCAGCTCGCTACCTGAAAGCCAAAGTGCTTTTGAACCGCCATGTTTTCGAAAATCAGCTCACTGGTGAAGGAGGTTCCCCTGCTGCTGCTGACATGCAGGAAGTAGTTACTCTGGTAGACCAGATCGCCGCAGATGGTTATGCACTGCAGGAAGGTTATTTTGAGATTTTCGAACCGGAAGCTGATACAGAAACCATTTGGTTTGCAGACAATGCCAATACCGGTAACCGGATCTTCAACGGTCTTCACTACAACTCTACCAGTTTGGGTGGTGGTGGATGGAACGGGTTCAGCACCCTGGCCGAATTCTATGACCTTTTTGAAGGGGATCCCGATGAAAATGCCCTCGATGGCGACCTGCTAACTGGTACTCCCCTGAGCAACCAGGAAGAGCGCCGGGGGGGTGTTCCTAACATAGGGATTACCACTGATGACGGCTTCCAAGACGGTTCCAACGTTGGGAAAGGCTTCCTGGTTGGACAGCAGTACGCCCTGGATGGCACACCGCTGCAAGACAGGCAGGGAAATCCACTCTCCTTTACCCGGGAGTTTGTGGATGGCAGTGGCCAGGCAAATCTGATCAACAACAGCGAGATTACGGGAATCCGGGTCCAAAAATACCAGGCCCGTATCGGTGGTGGTTTTGAACCCCATGTGATTATTATGCGGTACGCTGACGCCCACCTGATGAAAGCGTAAGCTATCTTCCGGGGTGCTTCAGGGGATGCGCTCGCTTTGGTAAATGAACTAAGGGTAATAAGAGGAGTTGATCCACTTGGCTCTCTTACAGAGCAGGATCTCCTTGATGAAAGAGGACGTGAGCTCTACATTGAAAGCTGGAGAAGAAACGATATGATTCGTTTTGGACAATACACGCGTCAGTGGGAATTTAAGAGCAGTGAAGAAACCGGAAACACAACCCGTAAGTTATTCCCGATTCCGCTGCCTCAATTGCTGGCAAATCCAAACCTGGTTCAGAACCCGGGTTATTAGAACGCCATATTTACCAATACAAAAGGCCACCTTCCGGTGGCCTTTTTTTATATCCCAAGTTCAATATCTTGTCAAAAGATTAATGAAATATTAAAAAGGATTAAAGATCCATAAAACAAGGGGCTCCCCGTCATAAGTTTTCCTTAATTCAAAAGTCAAATCTGTATTTTTGACCCCTGTCAAACAGATCGATGAAACGGATTTTTGAAATAAGTGTGGTACTGGTGCTGATGGCGAGCTGCCAACAGGAACCGGCTCCGGGTTTCCGGGAACTGGAACCAGGTGAAACCGGGGTGCATTTCAAAAACCAGTTGCTGGAAACCCCGGAGCTCAACATCCTGAATTACCTCTACTACTACAACGGAGCCGGTGTGCTCGCAGCGGACTTCAACAATGACTCCCTGCCCGACCTTTATTTCGGGGCTAACCAGCAGCCCGATGTCCTTTACATTAATAAAGGCGGGATGAAATTTGTAGAAGCGGGAGAGCAATCGGGGATATCCACTTCTGACGGATGGACCACTGGGGTTACCCATGCGGATATCAATGGGGATGGCCTGGAAGACATCTATGTCTGCAAGGCTTCCGGGTACAGGGCCCTTGAGGGCCGTAATTTTCTCTATATCAATCAGGGATTCGATAACAATGGGATCCCGCATTTTAAAGAAGCCGCCCGGGAATACGGTCTTGATTTTTCAGGCCTTTCCACCCAGGCCGCCTTTTTTGACTATGACCTGGACGGGGACCTCGACCTTTTCCTGCTGAACCACTCCGTCCACCCGAACCGCAATTATGGAAAAGGTGCCCAGCGAAAAACCTACGACCCCCTTTCCGGGGACCGCCTCTACCGAAATGAGCAGGGTTATTTTACCGACGTAAGCCAGGAAGCCGGCATCTTCCAGGGAAAGGCAGGGTACGGACTGGGCCTGGGTATCAGCGACCTGAACAACGATGGATACCCGGACATTTATGTGGGCAATGATTTCTTTGAGAATGATTACCTCTACCTTAATCGGGGGGATGGCACTTTTGAGGAAATTATTTCCAGCGGGAGTGCGGGAGTGGGTCATACGACCCATTACAGCATGGGAAATGACCTGGCAGATATCAACAACGATGGGCTGATGGATCTCGTCTCCCTCGACATGCTGCCGGAAGACCTGTTGACCTATAAGACTTCCGGGCTTGAATACGCCTACCCCATTTACAGGCAGTACCTCCGAAATGGCTTTGCACCCCAGTATATGCAAAACACCCTCCAACTCAATTTGGGCAATGCAAGCTTTTCGGAAGTTGCCTATCTGAGCGGTATTGCCGCAACGGAATGGTCCTGGGGTGCTTTGCTGGCAGATTTTGACAATGACGGCCACAAAGATCTTTTCGTAAGCAATGGTATCAAAGGGGCCACCAATGACATGGATTACATGAACTTCATCGCAAATGAAGACATCCAGAGGCGGATCGACCAGGGAATGCAGGATACCGACATGCCCATGACCCGCGAAATCCCCCCCAAGAAGGTCCCCAACTACATCTTCAGAAACAACGGGGACCTCACCTTTACAGACATGAGCGGTTCCTGGATTGGAGACCGCCCCACCTATAGCCACGGCAGTACCTATGCCGACCTAGACGGGGACGGGGACCTGGATCTGGTGGTCAATCATGTGGATGAAACCGCCTCGATCCTGGAAAACACGCTCGAAGGGGGAAATTTCCTCAACGTCTCCCTCTCAGGAGACGGACCAAATACACGGGGGATTGGAGGCAAGGTAATCGCCTATTCGAAAGAAGGTATGCAGGTGGTAGAAAATTATACCACCCGGGGGTATCTCTCTTCTATTCCTTCCGGGATCCACCTCGGCCTCGGAAATTCGGAACGTTTGGATTCCTTACTGGTAATCTGGCCCGGAGGTAACTATCAGAAAGTAACGGATGTCCGCGCCGGGCAGCACCTGGTCTTCCGGCAGGTAGCTGCAAAAGGCAATTACTATGGAGACCGTCCCACCAAAGCCTTGCCGCTCTGGCGGAAAACAGATAGCCTCCTGCTTTTTGTACACAGGGAAAATCCCAGTCTGGATTTTGACAGGGAGCCTCTTATCGCCTATGCGCGCTCCAACCAGGGGCCGGCCATCTCCACAGCTGACATCGATAACGATGGTTTGGAAGATTTATTCATCAGCGGGGGAAAACGGCAGGCGTCTGTCCTCTTTGTACAACAGCCCGACGGTTCTTTCGTATCCCAAGGTGAATCCCTCTTCGAAACCGATGCCATCAATGAGGATACTGCGCATCGCTTCCTAGATGTGGATTCCGATGGCTGGCAGGACCTTGTTGTAGTCAGTGGAGGGAATGAATTCAATACGGGGAACCCCATCCGGCCCAGGCTCTACAGAAACCGAAACGGAACCTTTGAAAAGGATACGATTGCATTTAAAGATTGTTATTTGAACGCTTCTGCGGTGGATACCCTGGATATGGACCGGGATGGGGATCTGGACCTTCTTATAAGTGCGGATGCAGTCCCGGGTGCTTTCGGTAAAAGCCCTGCCCACAAACTGTTTGAAAATGATGGCCAGGGCCATTTCAGGGAGGTTACTGAAGAAAAAATACCAGAAATACAGGAAGTAGGTGGAATTTCGGATTTTAAATGGGCCGATCTGAACGGGGATGGCCTGCAGGATCTGGTGGCCGCAGGGCACTGGACCCCGGTGGCTGTTTTCATCAATACAGGTGACGGTTGGCAGCAGGCCAGAAAAAACGGGCTCGAGTACACCGACGGATGGTGGAACTGCCTGGAAGTGGCAGACATCGACCGGGATGGGGATCTGGATATCATAGGGGGAAACTGGGGCCTGAATAGTAAATTCCAGGCTTCCAGAACAACTCCGGTAAACCTCTACAGGGCCGATTTTGACCAGAATGGTTCTGTGGAACCCCTGGTCACCTACTACCACAAGGGCGTGGAAACCCCTTTTGCTTCCAAAGATGAACTGGGGAAGCAAATGCCCTTCCTAAATAAAAAGTATCGTACCTATGCAGAATTTGCAAAAGCGCCCCTGGAGTCCCTCTTTGGTACGGATGCCCTCCGGGAAGCCGACCGGAAACAGGTATACGAACTGGGCAGCTTTGTGTTCCTAAACGATGGAAGCGGCCACTTCGAGAGCCTGCCGCTTCCGGGGATTGCCCAGGCGTCAACGATTTATGACTTTCTTCTGGAAGATTTGGACCAGGACGGGTTACAGGACCTGATGATCACAGGCAACCTCTATGAAGTCAGTACGCAGCTAGGGCGTATGGATGCCTTCCACGGCCTGGTTCTTAAAAACGAGGGAAGGGGTACGTTTTCCTGGGCCCCGGAACTGGCCCCTCCGGTTTCCGGTGCGGGCCGGAAAATCGATACCCTTCGCATCAGCGACAAAAAACATTATATAATTGGGCGGAACAATGCTTCCCCCCTGATTTTTACAAAAGATAATTTCTAATATGAAGCTATACCTATCCTTTCTGCTTTGCGGCATCCTGCTGCTGGGATCCTGTGAAACCTCCAAAGAGGAAACCGAAATAACTGAAACCGGTAAACCCACCCTCTTTACACTCCTGCCATCCGACAGTACCGGGATCGACTTTGTGAACTTTGTGGAAAACAAGAAGGATTTCAACATCTTCAAATACCGGAACTTTTACAACGGCGGCGGGGTTGCCCTCGGGGACATCAACAATGACGGCCTGGTGGATATCTTCCTTACCGGCAACATGGTACCTAACCGATTATATCTCAACAAAGGAGATTTCCGGTTTGAGGATATTTCAGAAAAGGCCGGAGTCATGGGGAACAAGCCCTGGTCCACAGGGGTGGTCATGGCAGATATTAATGCAGACGGCCTGTTGGACATCTATGTTAGCAATGCAGGGAACATGGAGGGGAACAACCACGACAATGACCTGTACATCAACAACGGGGACCTTACCTTCACGGAAAGTGCAAGTGAATATAACCTGGCTGAAACCGGTTTTACCACCCATGCTACTTTTTTCGACTACGACAAGGACGGAGACCTGGATGCCTACATCCTCAACAACAGCAATATTCCGGTGAGCAGCCTTGGATATGCGGAACAGCGCGAGGTGCGGGCCCAGGACTGGGAAGGTGTACCCCATATTTTCAGGGGCGTGGGAGATATGCTGCTCCGCAATGACGGGGGCACTTTTGTGGATGTGAGCGAGGAGGCCGGGATCTACGGGAGCCTGATTGGATTCGGCCTGGGGGTGATGATCACTGATCTGAATCAGGACCTGTATCCGGATATTTACGTCTCCAATGACTTTTACGAAAGGGATTACCTGTATATCAACAATCAGGACGGGACTTTTTCCGAAAAGATCAAGGACTGGACCGGGCACCTCAGCCTTTCTGCCATGGGAATCGACATAGGTGACATCAACAATGACGGGCATCAGGACATTTTTATCACGGACATGCTCCCGGAACCCGAACAGCGTGTGAAATCCGTAATGGAATTCGAAGGCTATAAAGTCTACGACCTGAAGCGCGACAAGGATTTTTACCAGCAGTATATACAGAACACCCTGCAACTCAACAACGGGAACGGAACGTTTTCAGAGATCGCCTACTACAGCGGGGTCCACGCTACAGACTGGAGTTGGGCGGGTCTCATGTTCGATATGGATAATGACGGGCTGCGGGATATTTTTATCACCAATGGCATCAACCATGATCTTACGGACCTGGATTTTGTCGATTTCTTTGCGGATGAGATCATCCAGAAAATGGCCCTGACGGGCAAGAAGGAATCCATAGACAGCATCATCCAGAAGATGCCCATCAAGCCCCAGCCCAATTTCGCCTACCGGAACAAGGGAAATTTGACCTTTGAAAAGGCCAATGCAGCATGGGGGTTCGAGATTCCCACCCGTTCTAACGGGGCAGCTTATGGAGACCTTGACAACGACGGAGATTTAGACCTGGTCATCAACAATGTAAACATGGAGGCCTTTGTTTACAGAAACAATACGGACCGTCAAAATCAGTATAACTACCTGCGGCTGAAATTCAGGGGGACGGAAAAGAACCCCTTCGCCATCGGCACCACTGCGAGGGTTTATTTCGGTTCCGAAGTCCTGGTGCAGGAACTCGTGCCTTCCCGGGGTTTTCAGTCCTCCGTGGATTACACCATGACCTTTGGGCTGGGGGATGCAACCACCATTGATTCCATCCGGGTCATCTGGCCGGATGACAAGACCCAGCTCCTGGAAAGTGTGTCCCCGAACCAGGAACTCCTGCTTACCCATGCGGAAGCTTCAGAAACCTACCGTCCGCCCAACCCGGATAAAGGAAAGTTACTTCTGGTGGAAACGCCCCTGCAAACCGCCAAGGTGCATAAGGAAGACCGCTATAACGATTTTGACCATGAGGGCCTGATCTATGGCAAACTCTCTCAGGAAGGCCCTGCGCTGGCTGTGGGGGACGTGGACGGAGATGGTAATGAGGATTTTTATCTCGGAGGAGCCTCCGGACAGGCAGGCGGGCTTTACCTTCATCAGGGAGCAGGGCGCGTACTGGAAAAAAGTATCTCTGCCTTTCAGGAGGATGCAGATGCCGAGGATACAGCAGCTGCTTTCTTCGATGCAGACGGGGATTCCGACCTGGATCTCATGGTGGCTTCCGGAGGCAACCAGGTCGGTAAAAACCGAACCTACAGGCCCCGGTTATACCTCAACGACGGAAAAGGTGGTTTTACCAAATCGGAAAATGAACTTCCTTCCTCATTCAAAAATATGGCTTCGGTGAGTCCGGAGGATTTTGATGGAGACGGGGATATGGATGTTTTTATTGGATCCCGGTCTGTTGTTGGGATCTATGGGGTCAACCCGGACCACCTGCTTTTGGAGAACACCGGGAACGGAGAATTCCGCAATGCCACCGAACGGGTGGCCAATGACCTGAAAGATGCCGGAATGATCACCGCCTCTGCCTGGGCCGACCTTGACGGGGACGGAAAAAATGAGTTGGTTGTCACGACGGACTGGGGCAGCCCGAAAATCTACAAAAACAACGGTAGGCGGGTAAGCAAAATGAACACCTCCCTCGACAGCCTTCACGGGTGGTGGAATACATTGACCGCCGCCGATCTGGATAAGGACGGGGACATGGACCTCATCCTTGGGAACCAGGGGTCCAACCTGCATTACAGGCCCTCTCCAGGACAGCCGATGAAAATGTGGGTCAACGACTTTGACAACAACGGGACCCTGGAGCAAATAGTGACCCTTTCCGAGAACGGGGGGGATTATCCCATTCACATGAAAAAAGAACTGACAGGCCAACTGGTATCCCTGAAGAAAGAGAACCTGAAAGCCTCCGTCTATGCAAAGAGAACCATTCAACAACTCCTTCCCCAGGAAGTGGTTGCGAAATCCATCGTCAAAAAAGTGACCTTGTCTGAATCTGTAGTGGCCATCAACGAGGGAAATGGAAAATTCAGTATCCGGAAACTGCCCGAACGCGTACAACTATCCTGTGTTTGCGGGATTGCCTGTATGGACGTGAACCAGGATGGCAACCTGGATCTGGTCATGGCGGGGAACAATTACGAGTTTAAGCCCCAGTTCTCCCGTTTGGACGCTGGCTATGGCAATGTACTCCTGGGAGATGGCAACTGGAACTTTGAGTGGCAGGACTATGGTAAGAGCGGATTCTTCGTCCGGGGCGAGGTGAAGCACCTGCAGCCCCTAACGGATAAAAATGGAAGAACCTATTTGATCGCCGCGGTTAATGAAGGAAAACCAAGGTTATTTGAAGTCAATGAATAGAGCAGTAATCATAGGAGCCCTTTTGGTATTAACCGTGGCCTGCCGGAAGGGCGGGGACCTCTTTGAAGAACCCGGCCCGGGCAAGACCGGGATTGGCTTTACGAATTCCATAACCGAAACAGACGCCCTGAACATCCTGGACTACCTCTACTTTTACAATGGGGGTGGTGTGGCCGTGGGAGACATCGACAATGACGGGCTCCCGGATATTTTCTTTTCGGGCAATCAGGTAAAAAACAAACTTTTCCGGAATAAGGGGAATTTGGAATTCGAGGATATCTCCGCAAAGGCCGGGATTGAAGGCAACAGCAGCTGGAATACCGGGGCCGTAATGGGCGATGTGAATGCAGACGGACTCCTGGATATATACGTATGCGCCGTGGTCGGCATAAACGGTTTCACGGGCCACAACGAACTCTTTATCAACAACGGGGACGGATCCTTCTCCGAACAGGCCGCCGAATATGGCCTTGATTTCGACACCTTCAGTTCCAACGCCACCTTCCTGGACTACGACCTGGACGGGGACCTGGACCTTTACCTGCTCAACCATGCGGTACACACCCAAAACTCCTATGGGAAGGCGTCCCTCCGGTATGACCGGAATTTTGATACAGGAGACAAACTCCTGAGGAATGACGGGGGGCACTTTACGGATGTGAGCGAAGAAGCGGGTATTTACGGGGGGATCAACGGCTATGGCCTTGGCGTGGCCGTTTCTGACTTCAACCTGGATGGCTACCCGGATATTTATGTCGGAAACGATTTCCACGAGGACGATTATTTCTACCTCAACAACGGGGATGGCACCTTCAACGAAAGCCTTCGCTCCTATTTCGGGCATACCAGCCGGTTCTCCATGGGCAGTGATGCAGCCGATATCAACAACGATGGACGGCCGGACCTGATATCTCTCGACATGCTGCCTGAAGATGAGGTCCCGCTGAAATCCTCTGAAGGGGATGATAACATACAGACTCAGCGGATGCGTACCGGGGAATACGGATATTACTACCAGTTTACCCGGAATATGCTCTATGTGAACCAGCCGGACGGACATTTTGCAGAAACCGCTCTGATGAGCGGGGTAGCCGCCACGGATTGGAGCTGGAGTGCCCTTTTCGCAGATTTCGACCAGGACGGGTACCAGGACCTCTTTGTGTCGAACGGGATCCCTAAAAGGCCAAATGACCTGGATTTTGTCAAGTTCGTGTCCAACGAGCAAATCAGCAATAAAATCAGTAACACCAAACTGGTAGACCAAAAAGCCCTGGAAATGATGCCATCCGGGAACGTGCATAATTACGTTTTCCAGGGAGGGGAATCCCTCAGATTCAAGGACCGATCCGGGGAATGGATACGGAAAGATACATTGCTTTCAGGGGCAACCGCCTGGGGGGACCTGGACCGGGACGGGGATCTGGATCTGGTGATCAACAATCTGAACCGACCCGCCAGTATTCTGGTAAACCGCGGGACTGACAATCACTCCCTGACCCTGCGACTCGAATTCACAGGCCGGAACCCCTTTGGTATTGGATCCAAGGTTTACGCCTATCAAAACGGGTCCGTACAAATGCGGGAACTGTATCCCGTAAGGGGTTTTCAGGCCTCCTCTGAGCCCCTGGTTCATTTCGGGACGGGAGCTGCAACCAGGGTGGATTCCCTCAAAATTGTATGGCCGGATGGCAGCTTTCAGGTACTGCGGGATGTCCCGACAGATACCCTACACAGGATCCATCCCGAAAACACCCGCCCCTTTGACTATGGCAGTTTACATTCGGGGTCGCCTGTTTTATTTAAAAAACTGGATCGGGGTCTGGGGATTGATTTCACACACAGGGAGGACAAATACACCGACTTTAACCGGGAAAAACTACTGCCTTACAGCCTTGCAGACCGGGGGCCTGCCTTTGCCCGTGGCGATCTGGATGGGGATGGAAAGGAAGACCTGTTCTTCGGGGGTTCCAAAAGGATCCCTTCAGAAATTTTCGTACAGCGGGATACGGGATTTCATAAAATGGAGCTGGCCGGAATCCAATCCGACAGCCTTCAGGAAGAAGTGTCGGCAGTGATTGCCGACTTTGATGGCGATGACCGCAAGGACCTGATCGTCGGATCCGGCGGGGCTGACTTCTTTGGAAAGGCAAAGGCCCTGCTGGATGTGTATTATCAGAATCTTCCTTCAGGGTTCCGGATCGGGAGCTTTCCGGAAAATTTTGCGAATACCTCCGTTTTAAGGCCCTTTGATTTTGACGGGGACGGCGACCTGGATCTTTTTCTCGGCAATCAGGGAATCACAGGCAGTTTCGGGGCCTACCCGGATAGCTACCTGCTGGAAAACGAGGATGGGGATTTCTATCTGGTGGAGGAGTTCCCGGGTAGTGCACTAGGGATGGTGACCGATGCGCTCTGGGCCGATTTCGACCAGGACGGAAGTGAGGACCTGATCATCGTCGGGGAATGGATGGCACCAGTGTTTCTCAGAAATGACAAAGGGAAATTCAGGCGAATGGATTTCAGCTTCCCCTCAGGACTCTGGCAACGTATCGCCCCTTTTGATATCGACCAGGATGGGGATATGGATTATTTATTGGGCAATTGGGGTACAAATTCGAAGTTCACCGCCTCTGCCGAACATCCTTTAAAGATGTATTTTGACGATTTCGATTCGAACGGAAGTACAGAAACCGTTTTGGCGACTGCCAAGAACGGAACCTATTTCCCGCTGGTAGGACTGGATGAACTGGGTTCCCAAATGGTTGAATTCCGAAAAAAATACCCCCGGTACAGGGACTTTGCGGGCAAATCCATTCAGGAAATATTCGAGCCCTCACAGCTTGAGGGAGCCGCCCTGAGGGAAGTCACCGAACTGAGGACCGGGTATTTAAAAAACGACAAAGGCCGTTTCATCTATCATTCTTTTCCCTCAAATCTGCAGACAGCCCCTGTAATGGAATTCCTGACGTTTGATTTCGACGGAGATGGAAAGGGTGAAGTGCTGGCAGCGGGAAACTACTTCGGCGTAAAACCCTATCAGGGCAAGTTTGATTCCTTCCCCGGAGCCTTGATAAAAAGTGAAAATGAAATAATTTTGGGCAACCGGACAGGCCTCGACCTGATGAACAAATCTGTTCGACACCTGTCTGTGATCCATTTTGACAACCAACCGTACCTGCTGGTGGTCTATAACGATGCCGCCGCAGAAGTGTATCAATTAACGAACAAAAGCGAGAAAAAATGAGAGCAATATTAACTTCTATAATGGCGGTTGTGCTTCTGCTGGGTGCATGCCGTGGAAAATCAGAACCCATTGAAGTAACGGCGGAGGACCTGCACGCCTCTAACGACAAATTGACCGAGGTAATGGTCCACGATATTTTCAGCCCGCCCGTGGCAAGCCGGGTCTATGCCTACCCCAATATTGCAGCCTACGAAATAATGGCCCTTCAAAACGACGAGTACCGTTCCCTCAGCGGACAGGTATCCGATTTAAAGGAAATCCCCAGGCCTGCCGAAGGCCAGCCAATGAATTACCGGTTGGCGGCATTGATTGCCCATATGGATTTGGGAAGAAGGCTTATTTTCTCCGAAGACAGGGTTACAGCCTTCCGGGACAGTCTTTATGGGCTCTGGGAAAGCCAGAACCCACGAGAATTCGAAACCGCAAGGGATTACGGCCTGGAAGTCGCCGAGTTTATGGTCGGCTGGATGGACGGGGATAACTACAAACAAACCCGGACGATGTCCAAGTTCACCGTGGATACGGAAGACCCCTCCCGCTGGCAGCCCACACCCCCTGCTTATATGGAAGGGATCGAACCCCACTGGAATAAGATCCGTCCTTTTGTAATTGATTCGGCCAACCAGTTTATCCCTGCCCCTCCCCCGCCCTTCTCCATGGAGGAAGGCTCCGACTTTTACAAAGAAGTCAGGGAAGTATATGATATAAGCAACGAAATTACAGCCAGGGGGGATGCCTCCGAAGAAGTGGCCATTGCCCAGTTCTGGGATTGCAACCCATATGTATCGGTAACACGGGGGCACCTGATGTTCGCTACCAAGAAGATCAGCCCCGGGGCACACTGGATCGGTATCACAAAAATTGCCTGTCGCAAAACGAACAGCGATTTTGACGAGACGGCTTTTGCCTATGCCAAAACCTCCATCGCCATAGCCGATGCCTTTATCAGTTGCTGGGACGAAAAATACCGCAGTAATCTGATCCGGCCTGAAACCCTGATCAATGAATACATCGATGACAGCTGGAAACCTGTTCTGCAGACCCCCCCGTTCCCCGAATACACGAGCGGGCACAGCGTCGTTTCGGGGGCTGCGTCCATAGCCCTTACGGATATCTTTGGGGAAGACTTTGCCTTTGATGACGATACCGAATTAAAATACGGCTTGCCGGTCCGGAGTTTCTCGTCATTCAGGGAAGCTGCAGATGAGGCAGCCATAAGCCGGATGTACGGGGGCATCCATTACCGGAAGGCCGTGGAGGTAGGCGTGAAACAGGGAAGGGACCTCGGCCATTTCGTGGTGGACCACCTGCAGATGTCCTCCGGGAAAGCCCTGGCAGAAGGAACTTCCAGGATCCAATGAACATAATCGATCAACTCCTTAAAATCCTTTTGGCACCCTAAAAGCGAGACTGAATGAAAAAAACCATTTTCGGAATCCTGATCGGCCTGCTCATACTCCTGTTAGGATATTTTTTCATCTATCCCTATGACTACATCGTCCGGTTTGAAGCGGACACCTTTCCGGGCACCATCAATCAGTCCATCAAGCTCTGGCATAATAAGGTGGGCGTAAAAGGCACCAAAGTTACTCAGGATGATCTGGAGCACCTGGAGCAACTGGTTCAGGTGGGAGATTCGGTGCATCAATACCGTTGGGAGATCGACCCCATTACGGACAGCACCTCCCGGGTAACCGTTCGTATCAAGGACCGGGACCACAGCCTGAAAAATAAACTTCTGGTCCCCTTTACGGAGGCCGCCATTGAAAGGCTGGGAGTTTCTTATGTCAGGGATTTTGCCGAAGACCTGAATGCCCATATCGACCTGTTCAGGGTTCATATCGACGGGGAAGCTGAACTCCCAAGCACCTATTACGCCTATGTGAACCTGAAGACTTCCCAACATGGTAAAGCCGGCGGAATGATGGATAACTACATGCTCCTCAGTGACCTGCTGGTGGCAAACCAGGTGAGTATGAACGGCCCTCCCATGATCATTGTCAATGAATGGGACCGGGAGCAGGACAGTGTGGATTACAAGTTTTGCTTCCCGATTATCCGCTCGGACCGCCTGCCTCGCTATCCGGAGGTACACTACAAACGGCTCTTTCCTAAAAAAGCCCTCAAGGCTACCTATAACGGGAACTATATCACTTCAGACCGGGCCTGGTATGCCCTTTTGGATTACGCTGAAAAAAACGGGATTGAAGTAGAGCCCACCCCAATCGAGGTTTTCCACAACAATCCGAATATGGGGGGTGATTTCCTGAGATGGAAAGCGGACATTTATTTGCCGATAAAAGAGGATTCCCCTATGGAATAGGCAACAGGCACTTTGTATCTTTTTCGAAGCGAAACCCCCATATTGAAGCCGGATGTCTGATCTTGCTGAAAAGTCTCATTGGAACAATTGTAATGCTTTTATTTCGGCCTGATCCCATTTAAATTACAAAACCCTTGCGACTTTTGGAAGACCTCTCCAAGTAAGGGGTTTTTGCTATCTTTCAGGAAACCGGCCTGTTCGCCTCAACCCCGCCCATGAGTTCGTATTTTATTGGCTATGATCTAGGGAGCTCCTCCCTTAAAACCGCTCTTATAGCAGCGGATACCGGGGATGTACTGGCTCTGGTAAAAACTCCTGCCGAAGAAATGGAAATCCGGGCCCCACAGGCTGGATGGGCCGAGCAGGACCCTGAATTCTGGTGGGAATGCCTCTGTAAGGGAACCCGGGAAATTCTCCATAAAACCAATGTTCCCAAGAAGGCGATCCGGGGCATTGGGATTGCCTATCAGATGCACGGGCTGGTACCCCTTAATTCAAAAGGGAAGGTGGTAAGGCCCTCTATTATCTGGTGCGACAGCCGGGCCGTAACTGAGGGAGAAGTCACTGCCCGGGAGGTGGGGGAGGAAGTGTGCCGGTCCCGTCTGCTGAACGAACCTGGAAACTTTACCGCCTCCAAGCTTCGCTGGATGCAGCGGCATGAACCGGATTTGTTCCGGCAAACCCAAAAAATCCTTTTGCCCGGGGACTATATCGCCTACAGGCTGTCAGGCCAAATGCAAACCACGGCCAGCGGCCTTTCCGAAGGAATCCTCTGGGATTTTTCAGAAAATCAGCCTGCTTATTGGCTCCTGGAGCACTGGGGAATCCCCGGCGAACTTATCCCTGAAGTCGTCCCTGCTTTCGGGTTCCAGGCGGCTGTTTCAGAAACAGCCGCCCGGGCCACAGGTCTGGCAAAGGGTACCCCTGTCCTGTACCGGGCTGGAGACCAGCCGAACAATGCCTTCACCCTCAATGTGCTCGAGCCCGGAGAATTGGCTGCAACCGCCGGGACTTCAGGGGTACTCTACGGGGTTACTGACCGGAAGGAGGTACGGGAATTAAAACGGTTCAATCATTTCCTTCACGTCAATAACCAACCAGACAAACCAAGAATCGGGCAGCTTTTGTGTATCAACGGGGCAGGCATCGCCTACAGGTGGCTCAAGCAACAATGGGGCATTGAGAGTTATAACGAAATGAATGCGCTGGCGATGGAGGTGCCCGCAGGATCGGGGGGTCTTTTATGTCATCCTTTCGGGAATGGGGCCGAGCGCCTTTTTGAAAACCGCGAATCCAAGGCGGCGTTATCGGGAATCGATTTTAACCGGCACCATACAGGACACCTTTGCAGGGCCGTTCTCGAAGGGGTCGCCTATGCCTTTCGCTACGGGATGGAGGTCATGGAAGCAGAGGGGGTCCGTTTTCAAGCTATCCGGGCCGGCAATGACAACCTTTTCCAGGCAGGTGTTTTTACCACCACCCTGGCCGCGCTGAGCGGTAAACCCGTGGAACTATATGAGGTTACCGGGGCCGTTGGTGCTGCCAGGGCCTGTCTGGTCGCCGAAAAGGGTTTGGAAAAACGAATTGGAAAAACACTTTAATTTTTAGCCCATGCCATTGATTGGAAAAACCGAATTTTTTAAGGGGGTCGGACGCATCCCTTATGAGGGAAAGGACTCAGACAACCCCCTGGCCTTTAAATTCTACGAGGCAGATCGCCTGGTGGGAGGAAAACCCATGAGGGAGCATTTCAAGTTCGCCGTGGCCTATTGGCACAGCTTCTGTGGCACCGGGGCAGATCCTTTCGGCCCAGGCACCCTGAAGCATCCCTGGGATGCCCCCGCCGACCCCCTGGAGGCTGCCCGTCAAAAGGCAGATGCCGCTTTTGAATTCATCACCAAACTCGGATTTGACTACTTCTGTTTTCACGACTTCGATCTGGTACTGGAGGCCCCAACCCTGAAGGAATCGGAGGAGCGACTGAGTCGGATAACGTCCTATATCGGAGAAAAAATGGCGGCCTCCGGCGTAAAACTCCTTTGGGGCACCGCCAATTGTTTCAGCCATCCCAGATACATGAACGGTGCAGCCACAAACCCCGATTTCAGGGTGCTGGCGAGGGCTGCCGCACAGGTAAAAGGCGCCCTGGACGCCACCATAGCGCTGAAGGGCGAAAACTACGTCTTCTGGGGTGGAAGAGAAGGCTATATGTCCCTGCTCAACACTGATGTAAAGAGGGAGCTGGACCACCTGGGACGCTTTCTTGGAATGGCGCGGGATTACGCCAGGGAAAAGGGTTTCAAGGGTACCTTCTTTATCGAGCCCAAACCCATGGAACCCATGAAACATCAGTACGATTACGACGCAGCCACCGTAATTGGCTTTCTGCATCAATACGGATTACAGGACGACTTTAAACTCAACCTCGAGGTAAATCACGCCACCCTGGCCGGCCACAGCATGCAGCACGAGATGGAGATAGCGGCGGCCCATGGCATGCTCGGCAGCATCGACGCAAACAGGGGGGATTATCAAAACGGCTGGGATACGGACCAGTTCCCCAACAATCTTAACGAAGTGACCCTTATGATGCTAACGCTGCTGGAAGCCGGCGGGTTAAAAGGGGGTGGCATCAATTTTGACGCAAAACTCAGACGCAATTCTACCGACCCGGAAGACCTCTTCCTGGCACATATCGGAGGGGCGGACACCTTTGCGAGGTCCCTGCTGATTGCAGACCAAATCCTTAAGGAATCAGCATACCGTGAATTTCGCAGGAAGCGCTACGCCTCCTTTGATTCGGGAAAGGGAGCAGATTACGAGGCAGGAAGGCTTTCCTTTTCGGATTTGCATGGCATTGCCCTTCAGCAGGATACACTGCCATTGATCAGTGGCAAACAGGAATACCTCGAAAACCTGGTAAACATGTATCTGTGAAACCCCGGGTTCCGGTTAAACCGTTGTGGATCCAGGGGGAGGGTCGTCAATTTCAGAATTCGGACTTTTCCGGAGAATCGCCAAACATTTTCCTATATTAAGGACCCATTTGGGAGGAATCTTTTATTTTAGCTTTGTTCGACTGAATTAACCAACTAACGACCACTTCACTCATGACATCGACTTTCGGGTTTTGGGATTACTTCATCTTTATCTCCTATGCCTTGCTTATTTTAAGCGTTGGGCTCTATGTTTCAAGGGATAAAAAAGGGCACCAGAAAAATGCCGAAGATTATTTTCTCGCCGGGAAATCACTGCCCTGGTGGGCCATTGGTGCTTCCCTTATTGCGGCAAATATTTCAGCGGAGCAGTTTATCGGAATGTCAGGATCCGGATTTGCCGTAGGCCTGGCGATAGCCTCCTACGAATGGATGGCTGCAGTCACACTTCTTATAGTGGGAAAGTACTTCCTGCCCATCTTCATCAACAAAGGCCTTTATACGATCCCAGAATTCGTGGAACAACGGTATTCAACGACGCTCAAAACTATTTTGGCCGTTTTCTGGATCGCCCTGTACGTATTTGTAAACCTGGCCTCCGTACTGTATCTGGGGGCGCTGGCCCTTGAGACGATCATGGGGATCCCCATGATTTACGGCGTCATTGGCCTGTCCCTTTTCGCGGCGGCCTATTCCCTTTACGGCGGCCTTTCCGCCGTGGCCTGGACGGATGTAATTCAGGTGGTATTCCTGGTCCTAGGCGGGCTTGTAACCACTTATCTGGCCCTGAATGCCGTATCGGATGGCAATGGGCTGCTCGCCGGATTAAAGATCGTGTATGAGGCCGTACCGGAAAAATTCGTCATGATCCTCGATGAATCGAACCCGGAATACAAAAACCTGCCCGGGCTGGGGGTCCTTGTTGGGGGGTTGTGGGTGGCCAACCTCTACTACTGGGGTTTCAACCAGTATATCATACAGAGAACCCTTGCTGCCAAATCGCTGCGAGAATCCCAGAAAGGGATTATCCTGGCGGCCTTCCTCAAAATCATCATCCCGATTATCGTAGTGATCCCGGGTATCGCTGCCTATGTTATGGTAAATGATCCCGAAACCATGAACCGGCTGGGAACTTTGGCCATGAATAATATCCCCTCCCTGGATCAGGCAGACAAAGCCTACCCCTGGTTACTGCAATTCCTCCCGATGGGGCTAAAAGGAGTTGCCTTCGCAGCGCTTGCCGCCGCGATCGTTTCCTCCCTGGCCTCCATGCTGAATTCTACTTCAACCATATTTACCATGGATATTTACCGGCCGTATGTCAACAAAAATGCCTCTGCCAGGCAAACGGTAAAAGTAGGTAGGCTGACGGCGGCCGCCGCCCTGGTCGTATCCTGTATCATGGCACCCCTTCTGGGCGGGATTGATCAGGCGTTCCAGTTCATACAGGAATACACAGGGCTTGTAAGTCCGGGTATCCTGGCGGTATTCCTTCTTGGGTTGTTCTGGAAAAAGACCACCAACAGGGCTGCAATCGTGGGCGCCCTGGCTTCGATCCCAATTGCCCTCTATTTCAAGGTTGGTCAGAACGGCTGGACTGAAAGCCCTTTCTTCGTCGATGTCCCTTTCCTGGACCAGATGGGCTATACCTTGTTGCTGACCATGGGCATCATCGCACTGGTAAGCCTGAAACAAAACAATGGTGCGGATGATCCCAAGGGAATCCCGCTTTCCAGCGAGCTGTTCAAAACAAGTCCGAAGTTCAATATCGGGGCCTTTGCCGCATTGATCATCATTGCAGTGATCTATGCACTATTCTGGAGTTAACCCTATTTGGTTACAGGTCCCCAGGCATGGGAGATCCGGCCAATCCAACCGACTTGCCCCAGGCAGGTGCTCGAAATTATTCGGTGAGAACCCTGAAGCTTCCTGCTTTTTCGGACTTATCCTGTATTTTTGTGGCTCATTTTAAATTTCAGGGGATCCCATGCGTTTTCTTACTTACCTCTTCCTGCTTCTCTTTTCCTGTAGCTGCGTACGCTACGGCCTGCTCAAAGCCCAGGTTGACCTTCCCCGGCGGCTGAACGAATGTTCCGGGCTAACCACCCTGAACGGGGATACCTTATGGCTGATTGAAGACGGGGGAAATGCGGACAATCTTTACGGAATCAACCCTCAGGGCACTCTCGTGGCTACTTTCGAGGTCTCAAATGGCAAGAATGAGGATTGGGAAGCCCTGACCAGTGACAAAGCCGGAAATGTCTATATCGGAGACTTCGGGAACAATAAAAGCAAACGGAAGGACCTGGTGATCTACAAATTACCAAACCCACATGTTGAAAAAGGGGACAAGATCCCGGCGAAAAAAATTCACTTTAAATACCCGGACCAGGAAGAATTCCCCCCGGATTTTGCGAATCGACGCTTCGACGCAGAAGCTTTTTTTCACTTTGAGGACCGCCTGTATATCATCACCAAAAACCAAGCGGACCCGTTCAATGGCAAGGCCTATGTTTACAGTGTGCCGGACCAGCCGGGTGAATACACTGCTGTTGCGGAATTCGAATTTGAAACCTGTCCCGATCGAAGCAGTTGTCGCGTAACGGATGCCGCGCTTTAAATCCGGGGGGCACCTCTATGCCTTTCCCCTACCCTAGAATTTAAATCCCAGTCCCAGGGAAAACCGCATCCCGTCTGCCCCGTTGAAAAGAGTCGCATTAGCGCTGAAGCTCTGTGCGCCGTTTATGAAAAATCCGCCGCCGTAGGACGTATGCCACCTGCGGGAAACATCTCCCGGTTCCCAAACCCGACCGTAATCGAAGCCGGCAAACATCCCGAGTGAAACCGGCAAAAGGGAGGTCTTCATCTGTCGAAACTGATACCGAAGGTCCGTAAGTTGATAGTAGGATGTTTTTCCCGTAAAACGCTGGTTCCGATAGCTCCTCGGGCCATCACTTGCCCCAATTTGTGCCCCCTGGAAAAAGGCATATCCATTTCCGATATTAAAATGTGCCTTCCACTGCGTCGCCAGAACAAGGTTACCCGAGGACATGAGACGATGGTCCAGGGCCAGCATAGGAACCACATAGCCAAAATCCTTGTCGGTTCCGGATACTTCTTTTTTGTACCCGGCTTCCAGTGAGACTTCCATGCCCAGGGTTGGAAAGGCGGCATCATCCCTGTTTTCATATTGATACCGGCCGGAAACCCCCAGATACTGTGTACTGCTCTCGACGGCATTATCCTGATAAAATTCATTTATAAAACGGCCTTCGGTCTCTTCAACCGTAATATATTCGTAGCCTGTTCCAAGCTTCAGGTTGCCTCCCAGGGGGCCCCGCCAAATCAGGGCCGGGGATAAATTTATCCGCCGCATGCGAACCCTGTTGTAGTTCAGGCCCAGATCGTCTTCCGGGTTTGGGGTTTCATTCCCAAATCCAAAGAAGTTGTTTGTAAAATTAGGGCTTGTGTACCCGGCGTCCAGGAAGAGGTTCCATCGACCCAGTACCCGCGCAAATTCCCCCGTGTAGTGTAATTCTAATCCCCGGGTGGCAAAATAAAACGCCCCGCCTAACTCATGGCGTGTGGTGAAGGGATTCCTCAGAAAGCCATACCGGGTGAGCCGATACCCCAACCCCAGTTTGATCCCATCATCCGGATTATAGCCTGCCAGGGGAAATACCTGTCGGGTTTGGTCTCCTGGTTTCAACGGCAGGTAAGTGTTTAGCTCGTAGTCATCCGTTAACAGGGTTTTTGCCCGGCCCGGACCCTTAAAACCGACTTTTTGCTCTTGTAATCATACAAACGTACCTTTTTCCCCGAAGCCACCTCATACTGGTCATTGCCCAGGCCACCGACGATTCGCACCACGATTCGGTTGCTTCCGGGAAGGTCGATTTGAAAACGGTCCGAATCATCCAGCCCGTACAACCAAATTTCACGGGTGAGTTCCGGGTCAAAGGTTTTCTGATAGAATAACTTCGCCTTTTCCCCCTTTATGATCCGATATCCCGTTACAGCGATCTGCTTTTCCCCTGCTGCCTTTATTTCAAACCAGTCGTCTTTGTCCGTACCATGGACTATTACCTGTTCCTGCAAGACGTTGAAATAGGAATGCGCATAGGCATCCAAATGTTGCAGGCGTCTGAGCAGCGTTTTCTTAATCTGCAACAGGGTACTGTCCCGAACCTCGGCAGGAAACCCCTCTAAGGCCTGGTCCATCAGCTCCGGGGTTACCTTTTCCTGAATAAATGTTGCCTGCTCCAGCCAGTTATCCAGGGTAACCTGGCTCAGCAGGGCCCGGTCC
Organism: Robiginitalea sp.; assembly: GCA_037382325.1. Classification (GTDB taxonomy): domain Bacteria; phylum Bacteroidota; class Bacteroidia; order Flavobacteriales; family Flavobacteriaceae; genus Robiginitalea. The sequence continues at coordinate 4,905 of JARRQA010000015.1, read as the reverse complement.
AGCGTAAAGGGGTTGGTGTTGAATGTGCGCACATCGCGGATTTCGGGAGCAAAGCCCTCCATTTTCCTGAGGCCCGGGACCAACCGCGTCAAAAGCCACCCGATTGAACCGTCCCCCATAATGGAAAAAACCTGGTCCCGGTCCCTGGGAATTGGTCGGAAGATCACCTTACCACTGTCTTTCTGAGGAAATTCTGCCCAGCGCCACTGATCCTGGTGACGGTCCCAGTCCCCGATGAGCATGTCGAAGAGGCGCGCGCGGATATAGGCGTCAGTATCCACGGTGTATTTCTCGTCCTCCCGGAGCCGTTCCAGCAGCTTATAAGTGCTTTCGATGTCATCGGCATAACCAAAACTTGACAGGTCATGCCCCCCGGACACATGTTCCTCGATCATATAGAGTTCATCCCCGAAATCCCGGTTATATTTCCCCAGGGCAGGCTGCTTTGGGACATACATCAAAACCGGATTGGTATGATAAATCTGAAGGGAGTCAGCGAGCGGATTCAGGGTGAAGGGAGCATAGGGATGGGCTCCCGTATAGAGGTCCTGTAAAAGAGATATGGGGACGGTTCCCTCAAATTCCCCCATGATATACCGGTCCTTAAAGGCCAGGGCCTGAAGGTATTGTTCGGCTTGTTTACGGAGGGCCCGCATAACGTATTCCTTTCCGCTGGTATGCCGCAACCTCAGGGATTTGGTTTGCTGCCCCCCTCCTTTTCGAACCGGGACCAAACCACCGTAAAGGGTGTCCAGACGGACTGCCGGCACGGCTACCCCAGTGCCGTAATACCTTCGGTATCGTTTCCCCCATAGCATTCGGTGCAACTTCCCTTTTTCAATTTCTTCCTGCCGGTAAACAGAGGATATTGCCTACGGCGTCGACGAGAAAGGGGTAGAGCGTTTTTTGTTTACCGATGCCGTAGTACCGCACACGGGAACTACCGTCTTGAAACACCTCTAAAACAGCATATCCTCCCATACCGGTGGAAAAACGACTGCCCCCGGCAAGACGGGTATATCCGGTCTTGGCCCCTGCTCCGCTGACGATCTGCGGAATTCCCTGTTCCACTATATACTGCAGGGTATGCTCATGGCCGGAAGTGATCAGGACGCGCTCCCCGTAAGAAGCCAGGGTCAGCATTCTTTTTTGCATCTCCTGATAGCGCTGGTTGAAAAGATCTTCCGAGGAAACCCCGCTGGTTTTGCGGAACAAGTTGATCAACGATCCCAGCCCCGGCAAGGGACCTATTCCTTTAGAAGGATAAAACTGCTGGCGAAAGCTGAACTGACCTCCGTGCTCTCCATAGGTAAGCAGGGGGTGATGTATGGCAAGGAGGATGGTTTTATCGGCATTTTTCTTGATCTCCCCCTCCAGTTCCGCCCAAAATTTCTCCCGGCTCTTAATCTGGCAGTCATCATTGATACTGGGCTGGCGGTCCCAGTTGGAAAGATACCACTTGGAATCGATGGTGATCAGCAGGATGTCTTCGGCGATTTCCTTCTGCTCAAGGGGACAACCATCCTCAGGTAAAAACACATCCTTCCGGCCTAGGTAGTCTTCCACGTATTTTTCCTGTCGCTTCAGGCCTTTTAGTCCCTTGCTGTACCAATCGTGATTCCCCGGGATAAACACGGGCCGGCCTTTGAAGTTTTCAAGGGTTTTCAGCTGGGCATCCAGGTTGCTTTGGGCCTCACGGTAGGCTTTGGGGGATTTTTTAGGTCCCGGCAGGCCGGAGGGATATACATTGTCTCCCAGAAAAATGACCGTACTGTTCTCCTGGGCCATTACAAGGCGGTCGCGCAAACGGAGTAATACAGGATTCAGGGAGTCAGCAGGGGACAGGCCCGCGTCCCCGATCAGGTAAAATGTATGGCTGACCGGAAGGGTATCCCGCACCTCTACAGACAATTCCGCATCCTGGTATTTAGGGGCGTAAGTGGCACATGCCCCCATCATCACGAAGAGGAGTATCAGAAACACCCAACCCAATCTGAAGAGGAGCCGGACGCCTATTTTTTTGTACTTTGTATACACAATTAACGTACCTATGTCAGGAATTCTGGGAGCTGTTGAAACCTTTGTGACCCATTTACTTTCCGAGGAATTAGATACCCGGTATCTCTACCACAATCTCACACATACTCAGCGAGTGTTACAAAGTACAAAAGAATTGCTCGGGTACTACGATTTAGACGAAAATGACCGGAAAGCCTTACTCCTGGCGGCCTGGCTTCACGATACGGGGTATATCCGTGGCAGGGAGGGGCACGAAAAGGAGAGTTCCCGTATCGCGGAGAAATTTCTATCGGAACAGGGCCTCGGTCAGGAGCGTATCGGACAAGTCTGCAGGCTGATCCTGGCCACAGAGCGCTATCACAAGCCCGCAAACCTCCTGGAAGAAATCATCAGGGATGCGGATGCTTCCCATTTAGGCAAAAAGTACTTTATTGAAGTCTCTGAACTGTTGAAGGAGGAGCTGGCACTCATGGACATTGCCCATTATACTCAAGAGGATTGGCGGGAGCTCAACATAGAAATATTACGAAACGAACACCATTACTATACCGCGTACGCCAGGAAGCACTGGCAACCTGAAAAAGACAAGAACCTCCGGAACCTGCTTGAAGCTTAACCAGCCTGGCAGCCCTATATGAGAGGAGTATTTGTAAATACACGAAATTATTCATGAGCTCCCAAAAACGTCTGGACCGGGCCTTTCGAAAAGCAAGAGTAATCCCCTTTGATGACCGGTCACGGTTTATCCTCCTGAGTGATTGCCACCGGGGAGACAATAGTTTTGCCGATGATTTCGCCAATAACCGGAACATCTATTTTCACGCCCTTAAGCAGTATTACAGCAAAGGCTTTCATTACGTGGAACTCGGGGACGGGGATGAACTCTGGGAAAACCTTCATTTCAAATCCCTTTTCGAAGCGCATAAAACCGTCTACCTACTCCTCGGGAAATTCCACCGGGAAAACCGGCTACATATGGTCTGGGGAAACCACGACATGGCCTACAAGGATCCGGACTATGTACAAAAACACCTCAGTACTTATTTTGACCCCATTGAGGGGGAAGACAAGGACCTCTTTCCCGGGATTGAATACCACGAGGCCCTGATCCTGAAACATACCGACACCGGTCAGGAGCTTTTTCTGTGCCACGGCCACCAGGCGGACTGGTGGAACTACACTTTCTGGCGCTGGAGCCGCTTTCTGGTCCGGGTCCTTTGGAAACCCCTGCAGGTCTGGGGCATCGCAGATCCTACTTCTCCCGCCAGGAACTACAAGGAACTCATCCGTATCGAAAAACGCATCAAGAAATGGATTCTGCGGCAGGGGCTGAAAGTCACCATTGCCGGGCATACCCACCGGCCCCGGTTCCCGGAACCCGGACAAATCCCGTTTTTCAATGACGGAAGCTGCGTTCACCCCAGGAGCATTACCGGTCTGGAGATCGAGAACGGGGAGATAAGCCTGATAAAATGGCATATTGCCACTACCGATGAGGGAAATTTAAGGGTGATGCGGGTACTGCTGGAAGGGCCTCAGAAATTAAGTGATTATACGACAAAAGAATGATAAAAAAAGTTCGTAGGCACGACCTGGACTGGCTGCGCGTTGGGGTATTTGCCCTGCTTATTTTCTATCACGTAGGCATGTTTTTTGTTCCCTGGGGGTGGCACCTGAAGAACGATGAAGTTTATCCCGAGCTCCGTTGGCCCATGCTCTTCCTGAACCAGTGGCGCCTGCCGATCCTGTTTGTGATCTCAGGCATGGGGACCTATTACGCATACTCCTTCCGGGGCCCAGGGCAATACTCCTGGGAAAGGATAAAAAGGCTAGGGATTCCACTGATTTTTGGCATGCTTATTATAGTTCCGCCCCAGGTCTACATGGAGCGACTGGCCACCGGGGCGTTCGAGGGCACTTACTGGGAGTACTTTCCCGCCCGAGCATTTGAAGGAATCTATCCGGAGGGCAACCTCAGCTGGCACCACCTCTGGTTCCTTCCGTACCTCTTGTTGTTTTCGCTTTTGCTGGCCTGGCCCTTTCGCAGAATAAAGAACGAGCCAGGAGCCCTTGTGAGATGGGTAAACCGAAGGATGCAGGCCCCATGGGGCTGGCTGGTATTCCTTCTGCCGCTCTATCTCTGGGAAGCATTTATGGAACCCTTTTTCCCTGTCACCCATGCGCTGATAGGGGACTGGTTCGCCCTGTTAAATTTCGGAACCCTGTTCTTTTACGGTTTCCTGCTGATTTCAAGTGGCCAGCCATTTTGGGACAATGCCAAGCGATACCGCAGGCGGAATTTGTATCTGGGAATAGGAAGTTTTGCAGCTTTGCTGGTGCTCTGGCTGTTTGAGGATAGTACCCTCCGGCATTTTACCGAAGCAGGGGTAAAAGTACTCAATCTATGGACCTGGATCTTCGTCCTTTTTGGATATGCGGCAGTGTACCTAAATAGACCAAGCAAACTGCTCAGCTACTGCAACAGGGCGGTCTATCCATTTTACATCCTGCACCAAACCCTGACCATTTTAATTGCTTACTTCCTCATGGAGCTGAGCTGGGGTTTCACTGCAAAAGCCATCGTCCTGACAACAGGCACTTTCGGAGGATGCCTCCTGCTTTACCAATTGGTGATCATACCTGTCAAATGGCTCCACCCCCTTTTTGGTTTAAAACCCGCCAAGAACTAGGTGTTGAGATCGCTTTTGAACAGGCCCGTAGTCACCATTAAGCCAGGATGCTCTCGTGTCCGGAATCTTTGACAAAAATACAGGAGCTCTCCGTTTTTTCGGACATTTCCCGGATAAACCCATAAGGGAGGTCCGGATCCAGCCCGAAGATATTCAGGTCGGCGGCCGGCGCTCTTTGGACCACCTCGTGAAACGC
>JARRQA010000014.1:0-20253 GCA_037382325.1 Robiginitalea sp. | reverse complement strand
AACAGGGAGCGGGAATTTCGTACGGCTAACTGTATATGGACAGCAGGTGTCACCGGGGCGCTTCCCGCAGGATTTCCGGAGGATGCCTTAGAGGACCGCTCCGGCCGGCTGCTCGTGGACCGATACAACCGTGTAAAGGGAATGGAGAATGTCTTTGCGCTGGGAGATATAGCGCTCATGAAGACCCCGGACTATCCGAATGGACACCCCCAGGTGGCCCAGTCTGCTATTCAACAGGGGAAATGGCTGGGCAGGAATCTCAGACGTCACTTCAAAGGAAAGGCTATGCAGCCATTTACCTATCGCAACAAGGGGACCATGGCAACCATCGGCAGGAACAAGGCTGTCGTGGATTTTGCCCGGGGGAGTTTTGCAGGTTTTATGGCGTGGTTTGTTTGGATGTTTGTCCACCTGATGGCCCTTGTTGGCTTTCGGAACAAGGTGGTGGTCTTCTTTAATTGGCTTTACAATTACATCAATTACGACAAGGCGACCCGGCTCATCGTTAGGCCCTACCGGAGATTTTCAGATAAATAACCAGATAAAATCGAAAACCTTTTTTATCTTTGGCATGTTGTGTTGTGTTCTCTGAAAGGGGAACTCCGGGTCGGTTCGAAAGGACACCTGTATTGCTTCGGAGTTGAACCCTGTAATCTTGAATGATTGGAAGCTATTCCCCTCTGCCACTGTCACTGCCAACTCATTTCAGGGTCCCCCGAAATTGTCGTATTTTTAGGGAGCAATTTCAAGCTCCTGTTCTATGCCATTATATCACAAACTGGGAAAAATTCCACACAAGCGCCATACGACCTTCCGGAAAGCGGATGGAAGCCTGTATTATGAACAATTGTTCGGTACCATAGGGTTTGACGGCATGTCTTCCCTTATGTACCATATCCACAGGCCCACACAGGTCAAGGAAATTGGCAAAACACTGGACATTGCCCCTCGAGCTGCGGTGGAGTACAATATTCAGTCCCGGTTGCTGAAAGGGCTGGAATTACCTCCTGAAAAAGACTTTCTGGAAAGCAGGGCCGTAGTGTTGTTCAACAGCGATGCCAGTATATCTCTGGCGGCCCCCCAGGAATCTCAGACGGACTACTTTTATAAGAACGCCGATGCGGACGAGCTTTTGTTTATTCACGAAGGCTCCGGGGTCTTGAAGACCATGTTGGGCGAGATCCCATTCGAATACGGGGATTACCTCCTGATTCCCCGGGGTATGATCTACCAGATTCATTTTGACAGCCCGGACAACCGTTTGTTCGTAGTGGAATCCTATCACCCTATTTATACCCCCAAGCGCTATCGCAACTGGTTTGGCCAGCATCTGGAACACGCTCCTTTTTGTGAAAGGGACTTCAAACTTCCTCAGAACCTTCAGACCCATGATGAAACCGGGGATTTCCTAATGAAGATTAAAAAGCAGGGGCAGCTCCACCACCTGGTCTATGCAGCCCATCCCTTTGATGTGGTCGGCTGGGATGGTTACAACTATCCGTATGGCTTCTCCAGACATGACTTTGAGCCCATCACGGGAAGGGTCCACCAACCGCCTCCCGTACACCAAACTTTTGAAACCAGTGCTTTTGTGGTCTGTTCTTTTGTCCCCAGACTCTATGACTACCACCCGGAAGCGATTCCGGCCCCGTATAACCACTCCAATATAGATTCCGATGAGGTCCTCTATTATGTGGATGGGGATTTTATGAGCCGCAAAGGGATTGATAAGGGTTACATCTCCCTCCACCCGGCAGGGATTCCGCATGGCCCCCACCCGGGAACCTACGAGGGAAGTATCGGAAAAAAAGGAACAGAGGAACTCGCGGTGATGGTGGATACCTTTAAACCATTACAAGTGACCGAGGCAGCCCTGAAACTCGACAACGGGGATTACTACCGTTCCTGGTTAGAATAGACCAGGAGTGTGAAGGACTCTGTGGATAAGGCTGGCGGCCAGCACGGCCGTCTGTGAATCACGGTCCTGGGAAGGGTTCAGTTCTGCAATATCCATGCTTATCAATTTGCCACTTCCCAGGAGCATGTCCAGACAGGGGATCAGGGCTTCTGGGGAAAAGCCCATGGGCGAGGCCGCACTTACCCCTGGGGCATAGGCCGAAGAAAACCCATCCAGATCGATGGTCAGGTAAATGGCATCCAGAGGTTTTATAAAGGCGGTTATCCGATCCAGGACCCTGTCAAGTATGGCGAACTCCATTTCTTCCCGCTCTACGACCATTACGCCCAGGGCTGTCGCCCTGTCCCAAAGTTCCTGTGCATTCGCGTCCCTGCGGGCCCCGATACAGCCGTAATGGAATTCTCTTTCCTGTTGCTCGCAGAGATGGGCTATTTGGAGGAACGGACTGCCTGAGTGCGGCCTGGGCAGGGGTGGGCGCAGGTCCAGATGGGCGTCGAAATTCAGGATGCCCACTTTGGTTTCAGGACCTATGGCCTCACAAAGACCGAGAAAATGGGCATAAGCGATATCGTGGCCCCCTCCAATAGCCACTGGGAAAAACCTGTTCTGTACCAACTGGCCCAAAGTTTGTGAAAATTCCTGGCCCAGGGTTTCCAGGTTCCCGTCCCTGCAGGTCAGATCCCCGGCATCCCACAAGAGTGTCCCTCCCCGTAGCAAGGGCATTTTTCCCAGTGCACCTCTTAAGGCCTTTGGCCCGCTTTTGGCTCCCGGGCGCCCGAGGTTTCTGGCGACCCCTTCATCGCAGGCATACCCCAAAACCACCGGAGTAAGGGATTTCTGCCTGGTGTATTCCCCTCCGGAAAGATCCAGCAGGCGAATGTTTTCGTGTATATAAGCCTTGTCTGGCGAAGAACGTCCTTTCCAGGATTCTGAATTGGGAGAGCGATAGTTGGAGGTCATTTCGGTTCTTTAAAAAAGGTCGTCGAGAAGGGTGTCTTCCACCAGGTTCGGGAAGGTCACCCTCAGGTTGTCCGTGCGTTCCACTTCCCGCTTTATGGCATCCATTGCCCCGGGATTCCGCGCCCAGCTACGGCGGGCGATTCCGTTGTTCACATCGTAGAACAACATATTCCTCAGTCTCCTTTCTGCCTCCCTGCTGCCATCCAGTACAAGCCCGAAGCCTCCGTTGATGACCTCGCCCCAACCAACACCACCGCCATTATGGAGGGAAACCCAGCTGGCGCCGCGGAAGCTGTCCCCAATGACATTCTGGACGGCCATATCAGCCGTAAAACGACTGCCGTCGAAAATATTGCTGGTCTCCCTGAAAGGACTGTCTGTCCCGCTTACATCGTGGTGATCGCGACCCAGAATGACCGGGCCGGAAAGGGTGCCGTCGGCAATGGCGCGATTGAAGGCTTCGGCAATGGCGATACGGCCCGTGGCATTGGCGTAGAGGATCCGCGCCTGAGAACCAACGACAAGGCGGTTCTCCTCCGCCTCCTCTATCCAGTGGATGTTGTCTTCCATTTGTTGGCGGATATCGTCAGTTGCGGTTTGCAGCTGCTTTTTCATCACCTGAAGGGCGATTTCATCGGTTTTGTGCAGGTCCGCTGCCAATCCGGAGGCACAAACCCACCGGAAAGGCCCGAAACCGTAGTCAAAACAAAGGGGCCCGAGGATGTCCTGTACATAGGAAGGGTACCTGAAATCAATCCCATTGGGGGCCATCACGGCTGCACCCGCCCTGGACGCTTCCAGGAGGAAGGCATTGCCGTAATCAAAAAAGTAAGTGCCCCGGGCAGTATGTGTGTTGATGGCGTCCACGTGCCTCCTGAGCGAGGCCTGTACCTTTTCCCTGAAAGCCCCGGGGTTGGCAGCCATCATTTCATTGGCTTCTTCGAAACTGAGGTCTGCCGGGTAATATCCACCAGCCCAGGGATTGTGGAGGGATGTCTGATCGCTGCCCAGGTCGATGTGGATTTTTTCTTCGGCGAATCGTTCCCATACGTGGACCACGTTCCCCACATAGGCCAGGGACACCGTTTCCTGTTCCGCCATGGCACGGCGCGTGCGTCCAACCAGCATGTCCAGGTCCGTAAACAATTCGTCTACCCAACCCTGATCATGCCTTTTATGGGCAGCTTTCGGGTTAACTTCGGCACAAACCGTAATACACCCCGCGATATTTCCCGCTTTGGGCTGGGCGCCACTCATTCCCCCCAGGCCAGCGGTTAGGAAAAGCTTTCCCTTCACAGATTCATCTTTGGGAAGGACTTTCCGGAAGGCGTTCAGGACCGTAATCGTGGTTCCATGGACAATACCCTGTGGCCCGATATACATATAAGACCCCGCTGTCATCTGCCCGTACTGGGTAACCCCCAGGGCATTAAAACGTTCCCAGTCATCCGGTTTGGAGTAATTGGGGATCATCATGCCGTTGGTCACCACTACCCTCGGCGCTCCGGGGGAAGAGGGAAACAGGCCCATGGGATGTCCGGAATACATATGAAGGGTCTGGGAATCCGTCATTTCCGAAAGGTACTGCATGGTCAGCAGGTACTGGGCCCAGTTTTGGAAGACGGCCCCGTTCCCGCCATAGGTGATCAGTTCCTCCGGGTGTTGTGCCACACGGGGATCCAGGTTGTTCTGTATCATCAACATAATAGCTGCAGCCGTGGAACTCCTGGCCGGATACTCTGAAACAGGCCTTGCAAACATCGGATACTCAGGCCTGAAACGGTACATGTAGATTCGTCCATACTTCCGCAGTTCTTCGAGAAATTCGGGTGCCAGGACGGAATGCCAAGCCTTTGGAAAATACCGCAACGCATTGCGGAGGGCCAGTTTTTTCTCTTCGGTTGAAAGGATATCTTTCCGCACCGGGGCATGGGAAAGGCTTTCGTCCCGCCCCCGGGAGGGGGGTAGTTCTTCAGGGATCCCCTGCCGGATATTATTCTGGAAGTTTTGCAGGTCTGTGGCAGTCTTCATACTATCGGGATTGATCCAGGATACATTCCCCGTCCTTCCATACATGGGATGGACGGAGTTGTCCCTGATGATACAGGATTTCGTTAAAATGGTCCGCCGGGAAAACTGTGAGATCAGCTTTCGTTCCCGGAAGGAGGCGCCCTCTGTCACTTAAGTCAAGGGCTTTGGCAGCCCGGTAGGTAATCCCGGCCAGGACCTCCGCGTTAGTGAGTTTCTGGAAAGTACCGAGCAGAGCCGCCTGCGTCAGCAGGTCCCCCATTGGGGCCGAACCGGGGTTAAAATCACTGGCAATGGCCAGGCAGGCCCCGGCATCCAGCAAGGCCCGGGCAGGGGTGAAGTCACATCCGAGGCCGATGCTGGCCCCGGGCAGTGCGGTGGCGACCACATCGCTTTGGGAGAGGGCCTCGATTTCTTCCGGGCCACTGGCCTCAAGGTGATCTGCGCTGACCGCGCCGCATTGAATAGCCACTTTGCTGCCTCCCCGGGTAAACTGGTCGGCGTGGAGGGTCAGTTTAAAGCCCATGGCTTTGGCGGCCCTGAGGTAAGGGGTGATTTCTTCGGGCGAAAATGCACTTTGCTCCACAAAAGCATCCAGGCGATCAGCAAGACCTTCTTCGCGAATGACGGGCAGCAGTTCCTCCAGGACCTGTTCCAGGTATTCGCGCTTTGATCCCTTGAAATCCCTCGGAAGGGTATGGGCGGCCAGACAGGTGGGAATGAGATCCATGGCTGTCCTGCCTGCCACGGACCGGATGACCCGTAACATTTTTAATTCGGACCTTGTGCTCAGGCCATATCCGCTTTTGACCTCCAGGGTGGTGATCCCGGATTGCAGGAAAGTGTCGATGCGCTCAAGCAGCAGGGCCTCCAGGGTATCCGGGGTTGCCTCCCGGGTTTGCTGTACGGTCTCCCAGATACCTCCCCCGGCTTCAGCGATCTCGAGATATGTGCTGCCACTGTTTCGCAGGGCGTAATCCCGGGCGCGGCTTCCGGCAAAGCAGCTGTGCGTATGTGCATCGATCAGCCCGGGAAGCCCTACGGCCGGACCCTGAATATCATACGTGGCAGCCCCGATCTTTTGCGCCTCTTCCCGCAATAAAGAATACTCTCCGACTCGTTCGATCCACCCGTTTCTGGCAAGGATACCCGCGTTCGGAATCACAGGGAGTTGGGAGTCCCGAAGGGAACCTTTTAAGGGCAGCCCCTCCATGGTGAGCAATTGCGTAAACGGCCCGATGAACAGGTAGGAAGCATCTTTATGGGTGGGTGTCTGCTGCATAAGATCAGAATTTTTCGAACTCAGCCTCGAAAGGGGTCTTTAAAGATACCTGTTCCTTTTCGGAAACTGAATTAAGCAAACGGATGAGCTCCCCGTCGCGAATGATCCCGATTCCCTTTTCGATGTCTGTGGCAAAGACCCGGTCTTCCGTGGCGAAGGAAATCCGGCTTCGCACAAGGGCGTGAGCCCTTTCCAGGAACCACCCGGATTTCAGGGGTTTTCGGAATTCAAAGGCCTGGGCCGCTGTCAGCAGTTCTATAGCCAGTATTTTTTCTACGTTTTGCAATACCTGCAGGGCCTTTCTCCCGCTGATGGAACCCATGCTCACATGGTCTTCCTGACCCATGGAAGTGGGAATGCTGTCCGCGCTGGCAGGGAAACAAAGGCCTTTGTTTTCACTGGCCAGGGCAGCGGAAGTATACTGCAGGATCATATAACCGGAATTCAAACCGGTGTCCTCCATCAGCAGTTGGGGCAGGTCGGTATTGTTTCCCTCCAAAGCCAGGTAGATGCGCCGGTCCGATATGTTGCCGATTTCGGAAGCCGCAAGACAGGCGTAATCAAGGGCCATGGCCAGGGGTTGCCCGTGAAAGTTGCCTCCGCTGATTGTCAGGTCCTCACCGAAGATGACCGGGTTGTCGGTCACTGCATTCAGTTCGGTCTCCAGTAATTCCTTAAGGTGCAGCCATGCATTCCTGGACGCCCCATGGACCTGCGGGATACATCGCAGGGAGTACGGGTCCTGTACCCGTTCACAGTCGATATGGTCCTCCAGGATCTCGGATCCTTTCAGGAGGCGGCGAATTCGCGCTGCTACATGACGGTTTCCTTTAAATGGGCGGAGGTCGTGCAGTTTTTCATGGAAGGGCTTAACCGACCCCTGCAATCCTTCGATCATCATGGCGCCGATAATGTCCGCCTGGGAAAGGCAACGCTGCATTTTCTCTACCACCACTACTGCATGGGCGGCAATAAATTGCGTTCCATTGATAAGCGCCAGACCTTCTTTCGGCCCCAGTTCGATGGGGGACATCCCCTTTTGTTCCAGAAGCTCCCCGGCAGGGAGCAGCTCTCCCTGCAGGTACACCTTCCCCAAACCAATCAGGGGGAGGAACAGATGGGAAAGGGGGGCGAGGTCTCCTGAAGCTCCAACAGAACCCTGGGAGGGCACATAGGGCGTTACCCCTTCTTCAATATGCCAAAGAATGCGCTCCAGGGTGTTTTCAGAAACCCCGGAAAATCCCTGGGCCAGGGCATGTAGCTTCAGGATGAGCATCAGCCGGGCGATTTCCCCGGCAACGGGCGGGCCGACCCCCACACTGTGACTTTTGAGGATATTGGATTGGAGTTCCCGGGTATCCTCGGGGGTAATCCGCGTCGTACAAAGAGGGCCGAAGCCGGTATTAACCCCGTATACAGGGGCTCCTTTGGCTACTATTTTCTGGACGATTTCCTGGCTGGACCGTACATTTTTACGGACTGCTTCCGAGAGGACACCCCGAATCTCATTCCTCGCCAGGGCCAGTGCTTTGCCGGCTGTGAGGTGATCTTCCCCGTACTTGAAAAAAGCAGGCTTTTCAGGCATGACAGAATTTTAAAAGATAAAATTACAATGGATTATTGATAATTATTGATACAAATATTATCTTGATCAATGCATATGAGTAATCAAATAGAATTAAGACACCTGCGGTATTTCAAAGCCCTTTCGGAAACGCTTAATTTTCACAGGGCAGCCGAAAAACTGCATATTTCACAACCCGGCCTTAGTCGTCAGATACAGCGGTTGGAATTTCATCTGGGAACGCCGCTTTTCGTCCGGGACCGCAGGGAGGTCTATCTCACAGAAGCCGGTAAATACTTCCGGGAGCAGCTGACGGCTCCCCTCAACAGGCTTGAATTTATCTTCGACCAGACCCGGAGAATCGGGGAGGGAACCTCAGGGGAAATACGGATCGGCTTTCTCGGTTCTGCCATGCAGGATGTGATTCCAGGGCTTTTGCTCAACCTTGGGGAGCAATACCCCGACCTGCACACCAGCCTTGAAGAGCTTTCCAACCGCTCCCAGGTCCGGGCACTGCTTGAAGAACGCCTGGACCTGGGATTTGTGCGATTATCTGAGGTTCCTCCGGAACTGGAATCCATTCCGGTAATTCGCGAGACCTTTTCCCTGGTTGTCCCGGAGGGGCATCCCATCGATGAATCCAATTTTCGGTCAATCAGTCAGTTTGAAGCGGAGCCTTTTATCCTGTTTAGCCGGGAGTACAGCCCGGATTACCACCACACGGTTCTGAGTATTTGTGACGACGGGGGTTTCCGGCCAAAAATCTCGCATAAATCCGTTCACGCCCATACAATTTTTAAACTGGTCGCCAACGGGATGGGCGTAGCAATTGTCCCAACTTCGCTCCAGCATGGATTCAACCTGAGCATCCGGTTTTTGGAACTGAAAACCATCCCGCAGCGGGCGGTTTTATACGCAGTCTGGAAAAAGGATCACAGAAACCGCGGTCTTGACCGTTGTATCGAATACCTCCATTTGCGTAAACCGGCTGGCTGATCGTATTTTTGGACAAAAACAAGGTATGATTGAAGATTTGATCCGGCGACGCCGTTCTGTTTACCCGAAACAATACAACGACAAACCCGTTGAAAAGGAAGTCGTCGAGCGTTTGCTGCAGGCGGCTGTTCATGCACCGACCCATAAGCGGACGGAGCCATGGCGTTTTAAGGTGGTCCGGGGAGCATCCCGGCGACGCCTGGGGGAATTCCTTCAGAGGAAGTACCTGGAGACGGAAACCAGTCCAAAACAGTTCAAGGCAAAAAAATTACTGGAAAACCCCATGAAGGCCGGAGCGGTTATCGGGATATGTATGCAACGGGATCCGCAGGAGCGGCTTCCTGAATGGGAAGAAATTGCAGCCACAGCCATGGCGGTCCAAAATATGTGGTTGACCTGCACAGAGCTCGGGCTTGGCGGGTATTGGAGTTCCCCCGGCCTTATCCGCTATATGGATGAATTCTTTGACCTGGCGGAAGGGGAGCGTTGTCTAGGATTCTTTTACCTGGGTTATTACGACCAGGCTGTTGAAGAGGTGCCCAGGCTCGATGTCGAATCCAGGACTGAATGGCTTTGACCACCCAACGACTTTTTAGTTCAGAAAAGGGAATAGTCCGGCCCGGTAGTCCCAGGTTCTGAATAGAAAAATACCCAGGTAGACCATACTGACCACAAACTTCAGAAAGGTACCCGTAAGAAACCCGACAAAAGACCCGAAGGCGGCCCGGAAGGCTTGTTTGTGCCCCGTTTTATTGATCAGCTCCCCGATAATGGCACCTGCGAAAGGCCAGATTACGATCCCGGCAATTCCCAGCACCGGGAAAACAATGGCCACAAGGAGCCCTATAGTGGTCCCGATCATCCCGGCCCGGCTTCCTCCAAATCTTCGTGTGCCTGCCACAGGGATCCAGTAGTCCAGGGCCACCACAGCAAAGGCAACTATGCCCGTAATCACGATCAACCACCAGTCATTCGGAATGGCCGTGGTGAGGATCAGCAAAAGCAATCCGAGCCAGCTGACAGGGGGACCTGGAAGTACCGGCAGAAAACTCCCGAAAACACCCAGGACACAACAGAAAAAACCGATGAGGAGTAAAACAATATCCATTTCTCATGTATTGGGTCGGGATTTGAAGACCACGGTTACAAAATTCAGGGAAAAATAACAGGATTTTTATTACGATACCCCAGGGTATCTAATTTTTAAGTTAAAACCGGGGCGAGGTCAGGCCAAAAATTCCTGTCCGGCCTCCATCATCCAATTACGAAGGACGCCACTCCGAATCCCATCAATGCCCCCTGTATCATTTAAAAATTCGTAATTTCCGCCTGATTTGGGTACAATGAAACTAACGGCCGGATTTTTATGGATACTGCTTGGACTGAGTCTGGTTTCCTGTGAGTGGTTTGCCTCCAGGGAGGCCAAGACCCGTGAGCTTGTAGAACAGGAAATCCGCAGCATCAACTGGAACGAGGTGGACCAGTTCCCGCTTTTTGATGATTGCGATGAGACCGCTATCAAACCCGAGCAGCAGCAGTGTTTCCAGAATACGTTGGTTATGCACCTTTCAATGGCCCTGCAGGACTTTGAATTTCGCTCAGACCAGGCATTGTCAGATACGTTGTACGTGGATTTTCTGGTGGATAACCAGGGAAGCCTTTCAATACTATCCGTTGAGGAAAATCCCCTTCTCACTGCCGAAAACCCAGAATTTGAACGGATTATATCGGGCACCCTGCGAAGTCTTCCAAGGCTGCAGCCGGCCCTGAAGCGCGGGATCCCTGTTTCCGCCCGATTCCGTATCCCTCTTGTAATTCAGACCCATGAATAAGCCAACGCCTTCGGAAATGATCATCCTCGGAATTGATCCGGGAACCACCATTATGGGTTTTGGGATCATACGGGTGCAGCGCCGGGAGATGGAGTTTGTACAGATGAATGAACTTATGCTTACCAAATACCGGGACCATTTTACCAAACTGAAACTCATCTTTGACAGGACTGTTGAACTAATAGATACGTATCACCCGGACGAGATCGCCATAGAGGCTCCTTTTTATGGGAAGAATGTGCAGTCCATGCTCAAGCTGGGAAGGGCACAGGGCGTAGCCATGGCCGCCGGACTCTCCCGTCAGGTGCCCATTACCGAATACCTCCCCAAAAAAATCAAAATGGCCATTACCGGCAACGGGAATGCCAGCAAGGAACAGGTGGCCCGGATGCTTCAGACAACCCTGGGTCTCAGGTCCCTTCCCAGGAATTTGGACAGTACGGATGGCCTGGCAGCAGCAGTCTGTCATTTCTATAACCTCGGAAACCCTCAGAGGGGTAAAAAATATACGGGTTGGGAAGCATTTGTTAAACAGAATGAAAAGCGGCTGAAAAAATAGCAGAGTAAATGGGAGCAGAAGGGATTGGTGTTTTGGAAGTTATGATCTGGAGTTTGAAATCTGTTTGTTGGGGTAAGGGCCCCCACCCACCCATGTTCAAGTTACGGATCCTGCCTGCAGCTCCCTATCACGCTAAAACACCTCCCATCCCAGCTGCAATCAAACTGCATTTTTCCTCAATTCCGGCATGAGTGGTATCTACTTCCATATCCCTTTTTGCAAACAGGCCTGCCATTACTGTAATTTTCATTTTTCCACCTCCCTAAAACACAAAGATGCAGTCCTTCGGGCTATGGACCGGGAGCTCTCCTACTTCGCAAGCCAGGGTTGGCAGGGTCCGGCCGATACGGTTTATTTTGGCGGGGGGACCCCTTCGCTTCTGACGGTGGGGGAGATGGAGCATTTGGTCAATGAAGTAGTCCGTTTGTTCGGAATAGCCGAAGGGGCGGAGGTTACGCTGGAGGCAAATCCGGACGACCTGGATTTACAAAAATTAAAGGCGCTGAGCGAGAGCCCTGTCAACCGGCTCAGTGTGGGGATTCAGTCTTTTGACGCCGCAGAACTCAGATGGATGAACAGGGCGCATACCCCTCAGCAGGCACTCGAGTCCCTGCAGGGGATCACCCGGTATTTTGATAATTTTTCCCTCGATCTTATTTATGGAATTCCGGGAAGTGATCTAGACAAATGGCATTCGAACCTATCCCGCGCCCTGGAATTTAAGCCACCCCATATTTCTGCTTATGCACTGACCGTGGAGCCGAAAACAGCCCTTCATTCCTTTGTGAAACGGGGACTTTCCCCGGATGTGGATGAAGACTCCGCTCAGGAACAGTTCCTGCACATGGTACAAACCCTGGAGGGAAAAGGATATGACCATTATGAGATTTCAAATTTTGCCCTGCCCGGGTTTTATTCCCGTAACAATTCCGGGTACTGGCAGGGGAAACCCTATTTGGGGATCGGCCCTGCAGCGCATTCTTATGACGGAGATAAAAGATGGTGGAATACCGCCCATAACCTTCGGTATGTGAAGGCCGTGGAAAAAGGTGGTTTTCCCGGGGAAGTTGAAGAACTTTCTACCCGGGACCGCTATAATGAGATGGTCATGACGGGGCTCAGGACCCGGTGGGGGGTATCCCTTTCAAAAATCCGGGAGGATTTCGGCTCGAAGTACGAGGCCTACCTGAGGCGTCAGGCGGCTCCCTACCTGCAGGAACAACTCCTTTTTTTGGATGAGGATATCCTTTACACAGCCCGCAAAGGCAGATTTTTGGCCGATGGGATTGCCAGTGACTTATTTATGATTAATTTGAAGTGAAATCCAACGGCCATTTATGAAGGTGATTTTTAATCAAAAGGGAACCTCATGGAAAGTGGACCTGGATGCAGGAGTAGACGTGTCTGTACCTGTGGACGGGCAAGGATTCGGGGTGCGTGCCTGGAGGTTGCAACCTGCTGAAATCGGACCCCACCGCGAAGGGGATTTCATCGGGAGTGTAAAAGCGGGAGCATCGGTCAACTTTAATGACATCAGCTTTAACCCACATGCACATGGGACCCATACGGAAGGTATGGGCCATATAACCCCCGAAGGGGAATCCCTTTGGGAAAATCCGCCCCCTTCATGGCTTCTGGCTACCCTGGTCAGCATTGAACCTGAGGTCAGGGGCACTGACCGGGTGGTAAGCCGGGAGCAGCTTGAAAAGGCGCTTTCCTCCCCGGAGACAAAGGCTTTGGTTCTTAGGACCTTACCGAATCCGGAGGCTAAGAAACATACGGATTACTCCGGGACTAATCCTCCCTACCTGGACCCTAAAGCCGTGGAATGGCTGTGCGGCCATGGCGTGGAGCATCTGTTGCTTGACCTGCCTTCGGTAGACCGGGAAGAGGACGGTGGTGCACTCGCAGCGCATAAGGCTTTCTGGGGCCTGCCGAAGCACCCGAGGCCCCAGGCGACCATTACGGAATTTATTTATGTTCCACAGAATCTGGAGGACGGAATGTATCTCTTAAACCTGCAGGTGGCAGCCTTCAATAATGATGCCTGCCCCAGCAGGCCAGTGCTTTTTCCCCTGGAACGCATGGAAAACCAGCAGGGGTAAAATCGACAGCATTCGGGGGAACTAATCCTGCAGCCCCGAAACAGGAACTATAAAAAAGGCCATATGGCAGAATTACTACTTGGATTACTATTAGGCGCCCTGCTCATGTACTGGGGGTACACCCTGCTGAACCGAAAAAAACAAAAGGAAATCACCGTGCAGCAATCCACGGTCCTCCTTGAGAAAATACGGTCGGTCTGTAAGTTGATATCAGTAGAGGGAGACTTTGCGGAAATCTACCGGTATGAGAACCGGAAGGAGCATTTTATGAATCTTTTCAGCAGCAAGAAGAAGGCCCTGATTGTGATTAATGCCAAAGCCCACATCGGGTATGATTTCAAAAAACTGAAGGTTTCAGCTGATCCGGACAAACGGACCATTGTCCTCGGGAATTTTCCGCCCCCGGAAATCCTGTCCGTGGAACCTGAACTTGAATTCTACGATATCCGGAACGATCTTTTCAATGCCTTTACGCCGGCGGATATGACAAGCCTCAATAAGGAAGCCAAAGCCCTTATCCGTGAAAAAGTACCGGAAAGCGGGTTGATGGACACGGCTCGTCATGAAGCCCTCGAGGCGATCCTGTTCATGGAGAAAATCGTAGAGACCCTGGGGTGGAAGCTCGATTACGAGGCCCTGAAACTGGACGGGCCTGTGGATAAGCTGCTGCAGTCAAAGGCATCTGCGCCAAAGTCTTCAGATGATTCTAAAACCTAATAATACTCTTTTATGAAAACCTTCCCAACCGTAGTGTTTCTGCTGGGTGTGCTTTTTATGCCCAGGGGGCTCTTCGCCCAGGATACGGACACCACATTTGATCCCACCTATGCCCATGTGGTTTATTTTTGGCTCCGGAATCCGGATAATCCGGAAGAATGCAAGGAGTTCGAAGAAGCCGTCCGGGAATTGATGGCGAAATCCCGATATACGAAAACGAATTTCCTAGGACGCCCCCCCAGGGCAACCCGGGAGGTGGTCGATGATTCTTTTACCTATAATATGATCGTCACCTTTGAATCGGCTGCGGCCCAGAGCGCTTACCAGGAGGAACAGGTACATCTGGATTTTATCGCAGCGGCCGGACATCTTTGGAAAAAAGTGGTAGTTTACGATGCCCTTGGGTTGACCCCATAATGGGTTTTGAACATGCATACAGAAGCGTTCCGCGAATATTGCCTTTCAAAAAAAGGGGTTACCGAAGGGTTCCCCTTTGACCGGGATACCCTGGTTTTCAAGGTTATGGGTAAGATGTTCGCCGTGGTGCCCCTTGAGCGTTTTCCCCCTCAGGCTAACCTGAAATGCGATCCGGAAAAGGCCCTTGAGCTTCGGGAGGCATATGAGGGAAAAATCCTCCCCGGATACCACATGAGTAAAATCCACTGGAATACTGTGCATATCGAACAGCTTCCAGAAAATCTCCTCCGGGAACTCATAGACCACTCCTATAAATTGATCGTTGCCTCCCTGCCAAAGAAAACCCAGCAGGCTCTGGAAGCCCAGAAATGACCGATCTGAAGGCCACATACGAAACACGTCTTAAGGAACTGAAGGGGAATGCCAGCCGGCAGAAAAGACGATTGCGTCAAACCTCCCTGTTGCGCATGGCCGTATTTGTCGGAGGGTGTTACCTGGTATATATGGCGCTGCAGGGACCTTTTTGGTATGGCATCGGGGTCCTTGTGATGACGGCGGTATTCATCTATCTGGTTGCCCGGCATCAGGACCTGAAGTACGAGTCAAAGCGGCTGGGAGAACTGATTCGTGTAAACCAAACCGAACTCGAGGTGCTTGGGGGCGACTTCAAACACCTTCCGGATGGGGCTGCTTTTGAGGATGCGGATCATGCCTTTGCCGAAGATCTGGATTTATTCGGCCCCTCCTCCTTTTTTCAGTATATCAACCGGACCGGAATGGTATCAGGTGCTTCCGTGCTCGCGAAATGGCTTTGCTCCAACGATATTTCCGGAATTCCCGAAAAGCAGGAGGCCATCAGGGAATTGCGCGACCAAGTGGAATGGCGGCAGGATTTTACGGCGACGGCACGTCTTATCTCGGCCCCGCTTTCCACTGAACAGCTCACCGACTGGATGCATGACTATCAGCCCCATATTCCATCCTGGAGTAAATACCTGCCACTGGGTTTTTCTGTACTATCATTGGTTCTTGGATTCCTTGTTGTTTTTGGGGTCCTCCCGCCCGGGGTACTCATAGCACTTTTCTTTACCGGATTACTGATAACGCTTCCCTTTGCCAGGAAAATTGGCCAGCTTGCCCTGACTACGGGGAAAACCCAGGAGACCTTCAGTCAGTATCAACGCCTGGTGGAGCAAGTTGAAGCAAAAGCTTTTCAATCCCTGCCATTGAGAAACCTCAGGGGACAACTCGATGAGACCGATAGGTCCGTTTCCGATATCCTGAAGCGATTCAGCCGCCTGATCGGGGCCCTTGACCAGCGCAATAACCTTCTGGTGGCCGTCTTCGGGAATGCTTTTTTCCTGTGGGACCTACGGCAGGCCTATGCGGTAGAACAGGAGATTGGCACCTATGGGAACCACACCCGTGACTGGTTTGAAGCCCTTTCGGCATTTGACGCCTGGAACAGCCTGTCCAACTTCGCCTTTAACCACCCCGGGTACTGCTTCCCTGAGATGGCACAGGAAAAGGAATTATCACTCCAAATCCGGCAGCTGGCCCATCCGTTGCTCAGGGGAAAAATAGTCCACAATGACATCGGGATTCAAAAAGGTCATTTCATGGTGATCACCGGTGCCAATATGGCTGGGAAAAGCACGTTCCTCCGTGCGGTATCCCTAAGCGTGCTGATGGCCAACACAGGTTTGCCTGTATGCGCCGAAGCCATGGTTTATGCCCCGGTGCCGCTGATCACCAGCATGCGGACCACGGATTCCCTCTCCCGACAGGAATCCTACTTTTTTGCCGAGCTGAAACGTTTAAAAGTAATTGTGGACCACCTTAAAGAAGGGCCCTATTTTGTGGTGCTGGATGAGATCCTAAAAGGGACCAATAGCAAGGACAAGGCCAGGGGATCAAAAGAATTCCTCTCCCGTCTCTTGATTACCGCCTGAAGCCAGGGGTTTGTTCAAATATGAATGCTTCTTTTCTCTTGCGAAAATTGGGGGTGGTAGAAGGGGAATCCCAATAAGGGCGTATTAATTCCGGTTGCTTTGCTGGCTATTTGCAGTGGAACTGATTATCATGATATCAGGGGGTGGGGGCATGCCCCCAGTTAAAAAGACCTGGGTCACTACTTGCCGATACCTATTTTTCTTTTTTAAAGCCCCTTTACCTGCATTTCCTGAAACCGGTCTGCCTGCAGGCGCATCAATTCCTCAGCTTTTTGTTTTTTGTAGGCGTAGACCGCTTCTTCCGATGCGATTTCCCCGTAGACCTTCTCGTTCAGCAGTCGGTCCGTCTCCTCCAGTTTTTTTCGCTGATGGACCTTCTGGGCCACCCAGGACGCCACAGCGGTTTCCTGGTCCTCGAGCTTGACATCGTAAGGGCCTTTTGGGGTCATCAGTTTGACCAGAATCGGGGCGGTTTCAATTGCGAGAAAAAGTAGAAAAATAAAGAACGACGGAAACCAGGGCAATTCCCCGAGGGCATCTATGCGTGCCATCAGCCCGTCAAAACCGTCAATTACGGGTTGGGAGGTTTCAACGGCCGTGGCATATCCGGACTCCAGGGTTTCGATCTCCTTTTCGACACCCGCGATCTTTTCCTGGTTTTCTGCTTTCAGCACTTTCAGTTCGGCCAGGGATGCATCGTGTTTTTCACGCTTTTCTTTGTAAACCGGGCCTTTTCCCAACAGCAAGGTGCCCTTGCGGCCCTCGGCTTCGGCTATATAGGTCTCATAGAGGGAATCGGTGGCCGCTTCCTTAAGGGCTATTTCCTGCTTCAGTTCCTGGATTTCGGCCTTCTTAACTTCGATTTCCGGGGTGTATTGCAGGGCCAGCTGCTCCTGGTTCTCCAGGGTCATCTGGTTCTTTTGTTCGAGTAAAACCCGGTTGATTTCCTTTTCAAAAATCTTCAGTTCGAGGGGCTTGGAAATGACCACAGCAATGACCACTGCCAGGAGTATTCGCGGACTGGCCTGTAAAAATTCCTTCCAGAAGGAATCCCTCTTGCGAATGGTGGATACGATGAACCGGTCCAGATTGAATATGAGCAAACCCCAGATCAGTCCGAATGGAATGGCGAGATATACATTGTCGAATACGGTATACAGGGCGTAGGCAGCGGCGATAAAGGCCATCAGGGCTGTGAAGAAAACGGTGGCCCCGATACCTGCGTATTTGTTTTGCTCTCCTTCAGAGCACGTGTCGAGCAGGGCCCTGTCCGCGCCGGAACAGAGCACAAAAAAGCGGCGTATCATATAGTGTTCGATTTTTGATCTACCTATTAGAACGCAGGCACACCCCTTTTGTTACGTGAAAAATCGTAAAATATGACCCTGGAGAAGAATTTTACCCCTCTGTTTCCGAGCCTTTATAAAGTTCGGTATAGAATTTATAGAAATAAGGAATGGTTTCGATCCCTTTCAGGAAATTCCAGATCCCATAGTGTTCATTGGGGGAGTGGATGGCATCGCTGTTCAGGCCGAAGCCCATCAGGATGGTCTTTGAGTGGAGCTCGTTTTCAAACAGGGGAACGATAGGGATGCTTCCCCCACCCCTGTGGGGAATGGCCTTTGTGCCAAAGGTGGTTTCATAGGCTTTGCTCGCTGCCTGATACCCGATGGAATCAATAGGGGTTACATAGGCCTGCCCTCCATGGTGGGGGTGAACCTCCACGCGCACACCTGCCGGGGCGATGCTCTCAAAGTGCTTTTTGAAGAGTTCGGTGATCTCATCCGAATCCTGATTGGGGACCAGCCGCATGGAAATCTTTGCGTGCGCCTTGCTCGCAATGACTGTTTTGGCCCCTTCCCCGGTGTACCCTCCCCAGATCCCGTTTACGTCCAGGGTGGGTCGGATGGCACTCCGTTCGTTGGTCGTGTATCCTTTCTCCCCGTAGACAGCCTCGATACCCAGGGATTTCTTGTAGTCCTCCAGGTCAAAAGGGGCTTCAGCCATCAGCTCGCGTTCCTTCTGACTCAGTTCCACCACCTTGTCGTAAAAACCAGGGATGGTGATGTGGTTGTTCTCGTCGTGCAGGGAGGCGATCATTTTCGCCAGGATATTGATGGGGTTGGCCACAGCACCCCCGTAGAGACCGGAATGCAGGTCCCGGTTGGGGCCGGTTACGGTCACTTCTACATAACTCAGCCCCCGGAGCCCTGTGGTTACGGAGGGGATGTCATTGCCAATCAGCCCGGTGTCTGAGATCAGAATAATATCGTTTGACAGTTTCTCCCGGTTTTCTTTTACAAAACCGGACAGGCTCACGCTCCCCACTTCTTCCTCCCCCTCGATCATGAATTTAACGTTACAGGGCAGCTGATCCTCGCGAACCATAAATTCGAGGGCCTTGATGTGCATGAACATCTGTCCTTTGTCATCGCTGGCGCCCCTGGCAAAAATAGCGCCTTCCGGGTGGAGTTCGGTCTTCCTGACAACAGGCTCGAATGGTGGGGAATTCCATAAATCCAAAGGGTCCGGTGGCTGCACGTCGTAATGTCCGTAAACCAGCACGGTCGGCAGGTCTTCCCCCACCTTTTTTTCTCCGTAAACGATGGGGTTCCCTTGGGTCTCACAGACCTCGACCGCATCACAGCCTGCCTGCTTAAGGGCCCTGGCCACTGCTTCGGCAGTGTTGAGCACATCCTGGGTGAAGGCGGAGTCTGCACTTACGGAAGGGATTTTTAAAAGTTCAATGAGTTCGTCTATAAACCGGTCCTGGTTTTGAGAGAGGTAGTCGCGAATCTGATCCATGGAAAATTTTTACACGAAATCAAACATACGAAAAAGAACTTTTCCGCGGATTGTCTAAAAAACCCCATTGTAAGGGACTTTTTTGTAAATTTCAAAACAGCAGGCCCGACCCGTCTGCGCTTAACTGCTAATCCGTATGAAAAACTATCACTACCGAAAGCGCCAGTGCATCCGCTTATGCCTCTGGCTGGTAATCCTATTATGTTCCTTTCCCCTTTGGGCCCAGCAGCAGATTGGGCGGCCTTTGATTAACAATTTCAAATATCAGGATTACCAGGGAGCACCCATCAACTGGTGGGCCCTGGAAGATAGTCAGGGCAATATTACAACTTCGATCTTTTCACCATCCCATACATAGATTTTATAATCCGTTTCAAAGAAAAGCTTTCCCTTAAAATTGTAGATGAACCAAACATCCTCGAAGTTGTAGTTTCTGAGAACAGGCTGCATGTAAGCAGCGTTGTGCATGACACTTATTACCTGCGGATTTGGGATGTTGGTTTGTGCAAATTCAAAGAAGATGGAACCTTTGAATTGGTGCCCGGGGGCGAAAGGTTCGCCAATGAACGAGTTTACTCGATGTTGCCGTACGATGATGAGCGCATTTTAATAGGAACGCGTAACGAAGGGTTGTTTATATATGATGGTCAAACTTTTACACCTTTCAAAACGGAGGCAGACCCCTATATCACCGGCAGATTATACCTTCCGGGCTTAGCTCTTGAAGATGGCAGGTTTTTACTTAACACATTTGGTGACGGAGCCTACTTGATCGACCATGAAGGAAAGTTACTCCAGAAATATACTACTGACAACGGTTTGGAAGACGGTAGTGTGGACAATCTATACTTGGATTCCCGGGGAGTTCTCTGGCTTACGCTTTTCAATGGGATTTCCAGCATCAACTTGAATTCTAATTTTACATCACTGGACTCCAATATGGGTCTGACAACCGCGGTTTTTTCTACTATCCGGCATAATGGGACCCTGTATTTAAGCTTGAATAACGGTATTGCGTACCTGGATGAAGCTGATGGTCAGATAAAGAAGATACCGGGAACGTTTGAGCAGGGAGGTAATTTTTTGGAATTCCGGGATCGACTTTTTGTAACTACAAA
>JARRQA010000013.1:10495-36029 GCA_037382325.1 Robiginitalea sp. | reverse complement strand
AATAGCTTAAACGTCCTGTTTGTTGGTGATCGTCAGGAACTGTTGCTCCAGGCTTTCCTTTCGTTTGACCAGATGGGAGAGCACGATCTGGTTTTCAAAACAGAGCTGGTTCAGGGTTTGGGCGTCCATAGGTTCGCTCAGATAAGCCATAAGAAGGTCATTTTCGGTTTCCAGGTGGGAAAAGCTGCCGTGTTTTTCCAGGAACGCCCGGAGTTTTTCAGGATCATCAGCCCGAAGCTCGAAGTAGCCATAGCTTGCCATCATTCCATCCACGGTGCCGTCGTAGAGGTTTTCCCCCTTGCGAAGAATGACCACATGGGAACAAACCTTTTCCACCTCGTCCAGCAGGTGGGAGGCCAGCAGGATGGTGGTTCCTTCCGATGCAATTTTTTTGATCAGCTCCCGGATCTGGTGGATCCCCTGTGGGTCCAGGCCATTCGTCGGCTCGTCCAGGATTAGTATTTCCGGATCGTTCAACA
This sequence comes from Robiginitalea sp., assembly GCA_037382325.1. Classification (GTDB taxonomy): domain Bacteria; phylum Bacteroidota; class Bacteroidia; order Flavobacteriales; family Flavobacteriaceae; genus Robiginitalea. The sequence continues at coordinate 35,550 of JARRQA010000013.1, read as the reverse complement.
GGGCTGAAGCAATGGCAAGGCGCTGCTTCATACCGAGGGAAAAGGTCTTGAATTTACTGTCCCGCCGCTCCCAAAGCCCGACGAGCTTTAATTTTTCTTCAATGTGGTCTTCAGGTACCTCCTTGATCTTACAGACGAGTTTCAGGTTCTGAACCGCGGTCATGTAAGGATAAAAATTCGGCCTTTCGATAATGGCCCCAACTTTTTTCAGAGCCTGGTGGGTTGAGGTGTTTCCGTCAAACCAGCTGAAAGAACCGGAGGTCTTGTTCACCACGTTCAGTACGATGCCCAGGGTGGTGGATTTGCCGCTCCCATTGGGCCCCAGGATTCCATAGACATTCCCTTTCTCAATGGTAAAGGAAAGGTTTTTAACGGCGGTAAGGTACCCAAATTTCTTGGTGAGGTTGTTAACGGTCAGGATGGTTTCCAAAGGAACTGTTTTTTGTCCGGGGGTTTCTTTAGTTGACGATATAATCCGTAATTTGTTACAAAGAAATACTAAATCCTCGCCAGATGACCCAACAACGTATGATGTCCAAGAAAAAACCGGCTTATCCGGTTTGCCCTGGCCTGGAGGTCTATCTGGAGGAGTTTAGTCGTAAAATCGAAATCCCTATCTATTACGAGGATCTCCTGAGGTTTTCCGGATCGGTAGTGGTTTATGATGCCAACGAGGAGGATACACTTTGGGTGCGGGTCTTTTACCCGGATTCGGAACGCGCGGAAATCGATCTCGGTCTAAAAAGGGTTTATTCCATCCTTCACTCAGACGGTAGCGACCGGATTTTCCAGTACCTGAATGTGGATGCCGTGGACTTTTGCACTTTTGGGAATTCAAAGCCATTCCGAATCAAGGTGCGGAATATCCTGAATGATAACTTTACCTACTTCTACGTAAAGAAAACGGATGCCTCCCGAATCTACGGCCTGGAACTTGAGCATATGCTTTCGCCCTACAACCTGCACTTCTTGGTCTACAAGGATACACTGATAGAAGAGCATATTGCAGGAATCCCGGGAGATGTTTTTATCAAGGAGATGTTGCCGGCCTGTTCGGAATCCGAAAAAGCACAACTCGCCAAGGAATTCGTGAAATTCAATGAAAGGTGCATGATCCGCCTGCTGGGAGACATGCGTTCCTACAATTATGTCATTGTTCCCATGATCGATTTTGACCATGTGGTGTACCGGATCCGTGCCATTGATTTTGACCAACAGAGTTTTGAGGGAAAACTCCGGATCTACCGCCCTCAGTTTTTCAAGGAAAACCTCACTATGGTAAATTTGGTACGGGACAAATTACTGAGGGACTCAGTGGATCAGTACAAGGTGGAGGAACGTTCCATCGTTGCCAAACGCATCCTGAGTTCCGGGGACCGCCTCCGCAAACTCGTGGAGATTGCCCGTACCGATACGATTTCCCTGCCTGAACATGTGGACCGCCTCAAGAAGGAAATTTACGACCTCACCCTGGACGTTCATTTTAAAAAATGCAAGCGAATGGGAGAAATCCTCGATCTGGCCCTGGACTTTGTCCGGCGGAACTACGAGGATGTAAGCATGAAGCAGATTATTGAAAAGAAGATTGAAATTTAGGGAACAAGACCTGGCAAATTAAGTGTGGTGCTCAGTAAATTCCTGTTTTTCCTGTTGTTTTTTGTGAGTGTCTCCGGATATGGCCAGGCAGCGGTTTCCCTGACGGACTCCCTGGTTGCTGATTTCCACGCTGCCTGGAACGCCAACGATCTTCATGAAATGCTTACCCGGTTACAGGAAGATGCCTTTTTTAAATCCCCGCATCAGCTTCGTGTAGGAAGGGCGGAATTGGCCAAAACGGTTTTGAAATCGAATCCCCCGATGATCAGGGATTGCCGGAACCTGGAATACTATTCGCATGTAGAGGGCGATATTGCCTGGTCCGTGGGGCGACTTTTCTGTAATTCGTATGATGAAAGCGGAAATCTGACCATGAAGGGGGAGGAAAAGACGACCGAATATACCTATGTTTTTACCAGGAACCCGAAGGGTGTCTGGAAAATCCAAATGCTACTGTATCACGAATGATCACGAGCATGCTTCGGCCACTTTCAATAATTCCGGGACTAATCCTTTTAGGGTTCTTTTATACAGGACATGGGCAGGAAGTAAGGGTATCTACGGATTCATTGGTAAAACAGTTTCACCATGCCTGGAACAAGGAAGACCGCCGGGGGATGCTTGAGCTTCTGGATTCCACAGCTTTTTTCAAATCGCCTTTCCAGCTTCGCTATGGCAGGGATTCCATAGCTGCCACCGTATTGATTACAAATCCTCCTATTTTTAAAGTAGTTGAGCAGAGGGAGACCCATAACCGTGTTCGTGGAAATCTCGCCTGGTCCATTGGGACCATGGTTTGTGACTGGTATGAGGAAAATGGAAAGAAAAAAGAACAACCCTGGCGCAACGACTACGTTTATCTATTTATCAGGAGGGGGACAGAATGGAAATTGCAGATGTTGTTTTACCACGAGTGACTGGTCAGATCATGAGGTTCTGGGTATCGTGGCATTTGGATTAATGGCGGCTCCTCTGACTTTGGATTTCATCGGGCGCCCCCACCCACCCGTTCAAAAGATAAGTTCCCGTCCTGCAATGGGCAATCATTTCCATTTAGGGAAAATTCCCTTAAGGAACCCTACTTTTTAATCATTCAGGGGAATTAGGGTGGTTTCTACCTGATAAGATGCTTTGTTGAGTACGGCAGACTCAATGAAACGAAGAATTTCAAGAAGTCGCTCCTTCATCGGGGTAGTCGCTATTTCATGTCCGGCCCCGACCTGACGGATATAATGGAACTCGTAGTCGTTTTTTTCAAATTGCCTTGCAAGGTAGTTGGAACCAAAAAACCCCTTATTTAAAAGCTTCCTTTTGTTGTAGGGGACGGTATTGTCTTCGGTTCCATGGAAAAAAAGGGTGGGGGCCGGCGGCATTTCATACTCGGGTTTTCCTTCCGTACTGAAAATAGCGCCCGCGAATGCCACAACCCCGCTGTATTGAAATCCTTCGGGTAAAACCTGGCTTAGTTCATGTTTATTCCGGGCGTACCAGTCCCCTTGCAGGCTTGTAATTGCCCCTGCACTGGATCCGGTAACGATTATCCGGGAAGGGTCGATCTGTAGTTCCTCCGACTTATCAAGCAGGAAAGCTGTCGCCTGATAAAGGTCTTCCACGGCCATATCAATAGCATTCTCAAGGGGTTTGGTGTTGAAAATACCTACCTCGTCATAAATGCCTTTAAGCCCTAAGCGGTAATCAATAGAAGCAACTTTAAGTCCGTTGCGGGCCAGCGTCTCAAAATAGTAGCGATAAAATTCCCGGTCTCGACTTCCTGCTGCAAACCCACCTCCGAATACAAAAATGACACAGGGCCTCACCTCCGGGTCCCCTTTGCGCTGATAAAAGTCCAGGTAGAGCACGGAGTCCCGTTCGACGTAGGCAAGGGTTTGTTTTTCAATGTCTCCCGCCGGTTGTGAAACCCCCTGTCCCAGTGCGGGTAGGGTGAAGACTCCTAAAAAGAGCAATAGCGGGATCAGGCTTGATTTTTTCATTGGAATATTTGGTATACGTCCAATTGACCTGACCTTATTTCGGAGGCAAATCCTTCAATTCCCGAAGAATCCCCGGAGGGGGACCTGAATGAATCGGTCTCAATTTCCTGTAAGGACTATGGAATCCCAGTCCATGGAAATCCCCAAAGAGATGGGTAGCTTTATCTTCTCAGCTTTTCTGTTCCTTGTTGAAATAGACCAGGTAGTAATACATACCGCGTTCTTCATCCCAGCCCTTCTCGACGTATTTCTCAGCGGACTCGGGGTTTATGAAGTCCAGTTTGATCTGGATATTGGTGTCCAGGGCAATCACATTCTTGATTTTCTTCCGGCTGTCTGAGACGGCCTTATTGGCAATCTGGAAACTCGATACGTCTTCGATGCTGTATTTGGGCCCTTTTTCCGTTTTGTAGTGCTTGAATTCGGGGATCAATTCCGGGTTCTCCAACACCTCGTTGAGGAAGTTGCTTTCTTCGAAGGTGTCGTTTTTGGCAAAATGGTTGACCGCCTTGTTGACGAATAGCACTTCCTGCTGTTTATCTTCAGCAGGCAATACGACGTCCTTGGCGAAATTCTGGCAAAATTTCAGGTAGTTCTTGGTATAGAAGTTTTCATCGGTAAGGGGTGAGAGCCCCAGAAAATCCTCAATCCAGTACTTGGCATCGTACCGGTTGCTGTCCACGGAGAGGACTTTGTACCCTTCTTCCGCCCCCCGGTTGAAGATCAGGCAACCCTTGTCCAGGCGCTTCAGGTTGACTCCCTGCTGCACCAGTAGATCCAAATTGGACCCTTTTTCCTGAAATTGCAGGAAATCCTGTTTTACTTCGCTTTTAAAAATCCCGAGGGCATCCACCCGCTCGTTGTCCAGCAAGGCATCGGTCAGGTAAACCACATAACATTCCCCGCTTTTGATATGCGGATGTTTGGACTGGCCGTAAAGGTGTTTTGCAATTTCCCCGGAGACTTCGTGTAGGGACTCAGGTGATTTAAAAACCTTACTGGCAGCTTCGTGGATGGGGTGGAAGTCCAACCCGACTTCGTGGTGGAAATGAAAATAATTCTCTTCCTTTTCCCGGAATGGTTTGAAAAAATATTCCTTCAGGAGTCCCCCCACTTCGTCGTTGAGCGGGTAGGGGGACTCGGAGAGAAAAAGGGGTTCCCCCCTGTGTTTGTTTCCCACACGGTGCAGGGACACGGTCTCGAGTTGGGTGGCGTATAAATTCAGCATGGATGGGGTTTAGCAGGTTGATGTAGCCTGGAGTACCGAATCAGTTCCAGTTCTCTTCAAAATCCAGATCGTCGTAGTTTCCGAAGGGTTCATCCAGGTCCGGACCTGGCTCTGCTTCGAATTTTTTTCAGGAGGGGAATCCGGCAGCTCGCCGAAACTGAATAGAAGGTTCGGGTAACTCCGTCCATCTTCCTTTTCAGTGATGTCTGCCAACTCGACGAAAAAAGTCCACATATTCAGAAAATCGTAGACAAAAAGCAGTTTTGGAGCCTGCTCATTCATAACCTCCGACAGCAGGGTGTCCCGCATCAGACGCGATCCGTCCTCTCCTTCCCGGATATCGAAAAGAGGAATTTCCTCCTCCTGGTTCCAATTTTCATCGGCCGTGTAAAAAGAGGCCATTTCATTGCCCAGAAAGCCGAAAGCCTGCGTTATTGCGTTGTGCAATTCTTCCAAATTGCTCTCGGATTCCACTTCCAGGTCTCTGAAGACATCTTCCTCTGCGTCAAGGATAACACGGACCTTATAGATCATCTGGTCGGACATTTTTTTGTATTCGGGCAAATTTACGAAGAAATCCGCGTATTGTAGGCCCTGACAAATTCTAATAGGGCATACCATTGCAAGCCAAAGAGAATTGCCGCCAGGACCAGATGCAGGGGTTGGCTTCCCCAGGGAAATGCAAAGTAATTCATGGCGATTCCCGAGGCGATGATTCCGCCAAGGACCCAAAGGGAGGCGAAAATTTTATTATAACCGAGCTGCAATTTATAAACGCGGAAGGCCACCCAGAGATGCAACCCCAATATAACAAGGGAGAACGACCTGTGGATGTAAAACACAAGTTCGGGGTCCTGCAACCAGATGCTTTTTGCAGTTACTCCGAGGGTTTCGGCCTGCCGGTCGATGAACTGTCTAACCTGCGTCCCTAAAAGGATTTGTACAAGGCTTAAGGGTACGGTAAACCACCACAGGAGATATGTCTTCCGGTCAAAACCATGATTCCGCTTGCGTTTGTCAGAGCTGTGGATCATCCATAGCAACATGCCCACGATTAACAGGGCCATAAACATATGCAAAGTGATTTTAACGGGCTCGAGCACGGAGTAAACTACCGTGGCACCCAGCCAGGCCTGAAATCCGATGGCAAATACACCCAGCCAGGCAAAAAGGACCCTGGATTTCTTTTCACGCCACCAGGAAATGGAAAAAAGAGCCAAGAGAAACATCGCCATCCCTGCCAGTGCACCCAGTAACCGGTTGATATACTCAATCCAGGTATGGGTGGCGTTGAAAACGGCATAATCGTGACGGGTGTAAGGTGCCCAGTTGCTTTCTTCGTAGGAGCCTCCCGATGTAAAGTCCTCCCTTGCCAGGAGCAGGGTTTCCTCCCGTATGATGACCTGTCCTTGTTTATACGATTTTTCAGGGGTCCAGAGCAATTCTTCCTCTTCTGTGGGGGGAATCAGGTAGCCGAAGCATTTTGGCCAGTCGGGACAACCCATCCCACTACCGGTCATGCGAACAACAGCCCCTGCCAGGATTACCAGATACACCAGGATCAGGGAGGTTCTGGCAAGGGGCCTATAGGTTTTCTGCATCCAGTTTCTCACAGTCTGTTCAGTTTTGGGAGGCCTCCTCGGAAAGCTTTAAACCGAGGTCCCGGCCTTTTTGAATCATGTACTTGCGGGCGGCCTCGTGTTCATTGGGGATCTCCCCGTCCAAAATGGCTTCCTTGATGGCATCCTTAATGATTCCGATCTCACGGGAGGGTTGCAGGTTGAAAGTCTGCATGATTTCCTCCCCGCTTACAGGAGGCTGAAAGTTCCGGATCCGGTCCCGTTCCTCCACCTCGTGGATTTTTTTGCGTACCAACTGGAAATTCCTGAGGTAGCGTTGCTGTTTTCTCGGGTTCTTGGTGGTGATATCCGCCTCGCACAGGACCATCAGGTCCTCCACGTCGTCCCCGGCGTCAAAAACGAGCCTGCGCACGGCAGAATCAGTAACATCATCCCCTGAAAGGGCAATGGGCCTTGAGCTCATCCGTACGAGTTTCTGTACGTACTTCATATGTTCATTCAGGGGCATCCGCAAACGTTTGAACAACCTGTAGACCATTTTAGAACCCACGAACTCATGCCCGTGAAAGGTCCAGCCTATTTTCTTGTCGAAGCGTTTGGTAGGGGCTTTGCCAATATCGTGTAACAGGGCAGCCCACCGAAGCCACAGATCCTCTGTTTTGCGGGAAATGTTGTCCACTACCTCCAGGGTATGCCAGAAATTATCCTTGTGACGTTGTCCCTCGATTTCCTCGATCCCCTGAAGAGCGGTGAGTTCGGGAAGAATATATTCCAACAAACCGGTTTCATACATCAGTGACAACCCGGTGGAAGGTTTATCAGTGGCCATGATCTTGTGAAGTTCATCCACGATTCGCTCCCGGGAGACAATTCGGATACGGTCCCTGTATTCCCGGATGGCTTGGAGGGATTTCCTGTCAATTTTGAATCCGAGCTGGGCGGCGAACCGTATTGCGCGAATCATGCGAAGCGGATCGTCAGAATAAGTGGTCCCTGGTTCCAGGGGGGTGCGGATAATCCCATTTTTAAGGTCCTTCATGCCTCCGAACGGATCGAGCAACCGTCCAAAATCATCCGGATTGAGCGATAGCGCCAGGGCATTGATGGTGAAGTCCCTTCGGTTCTGGTCATCCGCCAGCGTCCCGTTTTCAACGATTGGCTTTCGGCTGTCCCTGCGGTAACTTTCCTTCCGGGCCCCGACAAATTCCAGATGCAGGTCGCCCTGTCGGATCATGGCGGTGCCGAAGTTCTTGTAAACATGAACTTTCGGATTTCCGGGAAGGCGACTTGCGACTTTACGGGCAAGGGCAATCCCGCTACCCACAGCCACAATGTCGATATCTTTGCGGTGTTTGCGCCCGAGGAAGAAATCACGCACGTATCCGCCGATGACATAACAGGGCAGGGACAGGCTTTCCGCGGCCTTTCCTACTTCCTTAAAAATAGGGTCTTTAAGAGCTTCTGTAAAAGTCGATTTCTCCATAAAAACGGATGGTTTATAATGAATCTCGCCGAATCATTGGACATTGAAATCCCGCTAAACCGTTGCTTCCCTGACGGGAATGCAAAGGTACCATATCCTGCCAACCTGTTAAAATCGTAAGGATCTTTTACAGGGCTGAAATGAAATGGCAGTAGGTGGCATTAACTTGAACCTCGGGGGGAGGGGCGGCCCCCGGTCACAGATGCTATAGAGAATCTGCAGGGGTTACTCACCGGGTCTCTTTACCGAAGCGAAGATCCCGAAACAATGCCCCCGAAAGTTCCCGGCAATCCCAATGACAGGGGTGTATGTTTGAGGTGCAACTGCCAGAAGGTGTATCACCCGAACCATTTCTTTATAGTTTGCATGTTGTTCCAACGGAATATCCAGACCAGACTTTTCTCTGTTTGGTAAAAGACATAAAGTTTAAAAGCGGGAGATGAAACCTGAAATTCCTGATTAGCCCGATAAGGAGGCGTTCAAATCATCACTTTTGGGCAGGGAGGTAGCGATAAGCATGAAGACTTTCATATTTTTGTAGTCGTGAAAACGGATTCCGAACAACCGAAGATATCGGTCATCATCAGCACCTACAATGCCGAGGCATGGCTTGAAAAAGTCCTTTGGGGTTTTAACTGTCAGACCTATCGTGATTTTGAGGTGGTCATTGCAGATGACGGTTCCGGCCCGAAAACCCGCCAGCTGATCGAGCGGATGCAGTCCGAGGTATTCTATCCTATCCTGCACGTCTGGCAGGAAGACGATGGCTTTCAGAAATCGCGGATCCTGAACAAATCGGTAGTGGCCTGCAGGGCTGACTACATTATCATGACCGACGGGGATTGCATTCCCCGGGAGGATTTTGTGCAGGTACACTACATCAACAAAGAAAAGGGCTATTTTATCTCGGGCGGGTATTACATGCTTCCCATGAATATTTCCCTGATGATCACCCGGGAAGATATCGAAAAGCAACGCAGTTTTGACATCCAGTGGCTCAAGGATAAGGGAATCCCCAAGACGTTTAAAAACAACAAGTTAACGGCAAGTGGAATAGTCGCCCGCCTGCTCAACACCTTTACCCCCACGAATGCCAGTTGGAACGGGCACAACAGTTCCGGCTGGAAAAAGGACATCCTGAATGTGAATGGTTTTGATGAACGCATGCAGTATGGCGGGCAGGATCGGGAACTCGGGGAATAGGCCAGTTTGTTTTTGGTCTCAAGCTTTTTCAGGCTCCTGTAGCGCTGCAGTACGCTAAGGGCATTCAGGTAGCAAATGGTAATCCCTTTCTTTCCATCCAGGAACCCGAGGCGCAGGATATAGTGATGAACAAATTTCCAGGCGGGTTTGGCAACCAGCAGCAGGTAACTGAAGCTGCGTTCCCGGTAGAAATCCTCCTGGGCTTTAAGCCGTCCATAGTGGAGCATTTTCTCTCTGTAGTCCTGGTAGTTTTTATAGCAATAATGGATCAGCCTGTTTTCCAGGATTCCCGAGGTACCGTTGATTTCCAGGGTTTCGTGAACGAGTTTTCGGTCTGAAAAGCGCGCCTTGCTCTTTCGGAACAGGCGGTAATTCTTATCGGTCTGCCACCCGCTGTAGTGTAGCGGGCTTTTCCCAAACATGAATTTTCGGTAAAACCAGAAGGCCACATGCGGGCTGTCTGATTGAACGGTTTGCAGGATCTCTTCCCTGAGGGAATCGGTAACTACCTCGTCCGCATCCAGAAAAAGGACCCAGTCATTAGAGGCCTGCTTAAGGGCATATGATTTCTGCTGGGTGAAATTTTCAAAAGGATTTTGGATCACCTTTACATCCGGATCTTTGGAGAGGTGTTCAAAGGTGCCGTCCGTACTGTAGGAATCCACCACAATAATCTCGTCTGCAAAGCGCACCGAATCGATACAATTTTCAATATACCCCATCTCGTTGTAGGTGATGATCAGGGCGGTTATTTTGTGCTGCGTTTTCAGTTGCATCTGAGTCGGGCTTGCCAGTGGCCTTATTCCTATAACAAATAAACGATTAAAAAATTGTAATTCCCTAACGGGAATCCTCATTCAGGCCGATGTTGGCGGATTCCTTTCTGAAATTAAACGTATTTCTTTTTTCTTTCAGCTCCTCAATCAGACGGCTACATCATAGGTTCTCAGGGCGTCGTTCAGGGATGTTTTTTTATCCGTGCTTTCTTTTCGCTTTCCGATAATCAGGGCACAGGGCACCTGGTATTTTCCCGCCGGGAAAGATTTGGTATAGCTCCCGGGAATAACCACGGAACGGGCCGGCACCCGCCCCCGGTATTCGACCGGTTCTTTCCCGCTTACGTCGATTATTTTCGTGGAGGCCGTCAGCACGACATTCGCTCCCAAAACAGCTTCCCTTTCGACCCGAACCCCTTCCACCACAATACACCTGCTGCCGATAAAGGCATTGTCTTCCACGATGACAGGGGCCGCTTGCAGGGGTTCCAGGACCCCGCCAATCCCAACGCCGCCGCTGAGATGCACATTTTTACCAATCTGTGCACAACTGCCCACTGTGGCCCAGGTGTCCACCATGGTCCCCTCATCCACATAGGCCCCTATATTGACATAGCTGGGCATAAGGATGGTTCCCGGGGCGATATAGGCCCCGTGCCGCGCCACGGCATGCGGTACAACCCGGACCCCTTTTTCCCGGTAGCCTTTTTTAAGTGGGATTTTATCGTGGTATTCGAAGATCCCGGCCTCCAGGGTCTCCATTTTCTGGATGGGAAAATAAAGCACCACTGCCTTTTTGACCCAGGTATTGATCTGCCACCCTCCATCGGTCGGGCTGGCGCACCGGAGTTTACCCTTGTCGATCAGGTCAATCACCTCCCGGATGGCTTTCTGGGTCTTAGGCTCCTTCAAAAGTTCCCTGGAATCCCAGGCAGCTTCGACAGTGTTTTGCAGGCGTTCCATACGTGGTTTTCGGCAAATATAGGGCGACTTCAAATTTTTCCGAATTTTCGGGCCTTTGGGATTAATACGTTATTTTTGCACAAAATTTCTTTTGGCACGTATTCTCGCTTTGGATTTTGGGCTTAGAAGGACCGGTATAGCCGTGACGGACCCGCTGCAAATGATCGCTTCGGGCCTTACCACGGTGGCCACACCAGAACTTTTACCCTTTTTGGAGAAATACACCGGGCAGGAAGAAGTAGAGCGGATCGTAGTGGGGGAACCCAGACAAATGGACAACCAGCCTTCGGAAGTCGAGGGGGCTATCGGGATATTTCTCTCGGAGCTGGGCAGGCGCCTTCCGGGAATCCCGGTTTCCCGACAGGATGAACGGTTCACCTCCAAAATTGCGGCCAGGAGTATGTTGGAAGGGGGTATGAAGAAGAAGAAAAGAAGGGAAAAGGCAACCCTGGATGAAATAAGTGCCACCCTGATTTTACAATCGTATTTAAGCAGTAATAACCCATGATTTTACCCATAGTAGCCTACGGAGACGCGGTGCTGCGTAAAAAGTGCACCGATATTGATGCGGACTATCCAAACCTGCAGGAGTTGATATCCAATATGTGGGAGACCATGTACAATGCTGCCGGGGTTGGCCTGGCTGCCCCTCAAATAGGAAAACCCATCCGCCTTTTTCTGGTGGATACCAGCCCGTTTGCGGAGGATGAAGAGCTTAGTGAAGAAGAGCGAGAGCAACTTAGGGACTTTAAAACGGTCTTTATCAACGCCCGTATGGAAACCGAAACCGGCAAAAAATGGGCCTTCAATGAAGGATGTCTTAGCATTCCGGATATCAGGGAGGATGTTAGTCGCCTGGATACCATTACCTTAAGTTACCTGGATGCGGATTTTAAACCGCATACCCGGACCTTTGACGGTCTGCTGGCCAGGGTGATCCAGCACGAATACGACCATATTGAGGGCATTCTTTTCACCGATAAAATTTCATCCCTGAAACGACGGCTTCTTAAGGGAAAACTGGCCAATATCTCCAAGGGAAAAATCGCAGTGGACTACAAAATGCGGTTCCCCGCCCTGAAACGGGTGCGGTAAGGATTCGTAAACAGCAGGGTCGTTGGTTTGCCATTCTCCGGAATTTACCATCTTTGCAGCTGATTTTTTGATTAGGAATATGAGTTTAGAAAAGATTTTAGCAATCGGAGGAAGACCGGGCCTCTATCGCCTGGTCACCCAAACAAGGACCGGTCTGATAGCCCAGTCCCTGGCAGATGGAAAGAAACTTTCCGTGGGAATCTCCAACAATGTGAGTGTGCTCTCCGAAATCGCGATCTATACCCTTGAGGAAGAACTGCCCCTTCGCGCTGTTTTTGAAAAAATACAGCAAAAGGAAGACGGTAAAAAGACCTCTGTGGATCACAAAGCCGGTAAATTGGCACTGGAGGAGTATTTTTTTGAAGTTCTGCCAAACTACGATGAGGACCGCGTCTACCCGAGCGACATCAAAAAGGTCATTCAGTGGTACAACCTCTTGCTGGACAATGGCATTACTGATTTTTCTGATCCGGAAACCGGAGAAACAGATTCCGAAGAGGCCTGAAACCACTGGGCGAAGTTGCCCTGTCAGCACTGAACCCGGGGCTTAATTTCCCTATGTTCAGCAATTTCCATCCCTGAAAAGTCTAAGATGCTTTGCCTTTTTACCCTGATCGTCACATGACTTCTTCTGACCTTTCCAAAGGGCCTGTGCGCTCAGGAAAGCCAAAAACACCGGTAGATTCCACTGAGAAAGCCATGAAAGGACTTCCCGTATTAGGGTATAGGGATTACCTTTCGTCCGCCTGCCAGGGCAGTTGGGAATCCGGTACCCTCCAGGGTACGTGTTTGGAGGGGTAGAATTTTATATTCTTCCTTTGGAAGTAGCTCAGCTGGCGTGCCAGACGCTCCCTGTATTCCTCCCAGGAGGGATTCGAAGGGGCGCTCCACCCAAGTTCCGCATAGCCGGGGAGCCTCGGAAAGGCCAGGTATTCCCGTTCTTCTGTGTTCGAGATGGTTTCGGACCAGAGCGGTGCCTCGATCCCCAGGATCTGATCCTCCGGGATGCTTTCCGAATAGGAAGCCAGGGACCAGGTGTATGCACTGTCCACAGGAATGTAGGCTGCCCAGTGGAGTCCAAACCGGGAGATACTGTCGTACTGCATATCCAGATATGCTTTTTTAGCCGGGGACATCAGCACTTTCATGCCCTGCCCGACCGCTTTTTCAGCATTTTCCTCTTCTGCCCAGAACTGGGCAACCACCTCTTCATCGAGGTCGGCGGTAGCCACTTCATCCCATCCGATTGGGATTTTTCCGTATTTGCGCACGATGGGTACCACACGCTCAATAAAATAGGTGTAATCCGCAGGTTTGGTCACGAGGCTCTCATCGCCTCCAATATGGAAGTAAGGGCCGGGACTCAGGGAGGCGATCTCCCGCACCACGTCATCGATAAAGCTGTAAACCGTGTCTTTTCGCGTATCAAAAGTACTGAAACCGACCCGGGTACCGGTATATGGTTCGGGGGTCTTCCCATTCCCATTGAGAACCGGATAGGCCACAGAAGCGGCATTGGTATGTCCGGGCATATCAACTTCCGGGACAATGGTAATGAACCGGTCGGCTGCGTACTCCACCAGGTCGCGGTAGTCCTCCTGCGTATAAAACCCACCCGGGCCGCCGCCTACCTCGGTCTTTGCACCGACTGCCGTAAGGTCTGGCCAGGATTTGATTTCGATCCGCCAACCCTGGTCATCCGTCAGATGCAGGTGCAGGAAATTCATTTTGTAATATGCGAGCTGGTCCAGGTATTTTTTGACTGATTCCACTGTGAAGAAGTGACGGGCCACATCCAGCATGGCACCCCTGTACGCATAGCGCGGGGCATCCTTGATTTCTCCTCCCGGGATCACCCAAACCGGGAATTCGGCCAGAGTATCATTAGCGGTATCTGGCAGGAGCTGTCGCAGGGTTTGTACTCCCCGAAAGGCTCCTTCGGGGGTTCCGGCCGATAAAAGAATGCGGTTCGGGCCTATTTTCAGCCGGTAGGCCTCTCCTTCCAGATTCGCGGTCTGCTCCAGGTGAATTCCCTGATAAGCGGTGTCCCGGAGGGCGGGGTTTACGGGAAGGCCCAGGCCTGTCCTTTCCCGAAGCTTCCCGGCGAGGAATTCACCTGCCATTTCAAATCCAGGAATTTCCTGCGGATAATAGACCGCACTGAAACGGTCGAGACCGAAAGCCGTTGAATCCGGGATCATTTCCAAGGGTTTAGGAATCAGGGGTGCGGCAGCCAGGTCTGTTTTTGGAAAGGAAATGGTCTCCCGAATTACCTGCCGGTCACAGGATATGGTTAAAGTCAGGCAGCCGGCGATTAAAGAGAAAACAGCGATTTTCTGGAACCAGTGGGAATATTTCATGGAGTTTGTGTTTCAGGTTCGGGTTCAATAAAGGGGTAAAGCACCCTTTCCCAGATGTCGTATCCGGAAGAATTCATATGCAGCCCGTCAGCCACAAAAAGCGATTCATCCAGTTTTCGGTTCGTCAACATAGGGTTCCAGACATCTGCAAAATACAGTCCGGGGGTGCGTCGGGCCCAGCGCATCAGCCTGCGGTTAAACCTGCGATATTTTCCACGGAGATTCCAGCGGCTGATACTGGGCTTGGCCGAAATAAGCACTATGGGAATCCCCGGATAGGCATGGTTGACTTTTTCTTTGAGTTCTTTGAGGGTTCCCAGGACCTGTCCGGGCCGTTTGCCTTCTGCCAGATCGTTGTCTCCCTCGTATATGAATACCTGCCTGGGTCGGTAATTTAGAATGAGGGCATCGAGGTAATACAACAGGTCCGAAGCCTGTGAGCCTCCAAAGCCGGTATTGAGAATTTGTTTTCCGGGGAAACGTTCCTGCAAATCCTCCCACATGCGAACGCTGGAACTGCCTGTGAAGACCAGGGTGGGTTTTCCCGGATCCCACAGGCTGTCATTCCTTTTTTTAAGGAGGGAGACTTCTTCTTCGAAGCGCAGGGGATCCTGGGCCATCAGGCCCATGGAGAACAGGAATCCCAGGGTCAGGAGCAGGCATGCCATTGGCTTTGGACAAAATCTCGAGGGACCCCGCCAGGGATCAGGAAGCATTCCTAAACTCAAAAGTTCACACAAAACCCGAATACGTTCAAAACCCATTTTTCATAAAGGAAAGGGACGGGAATTCCGGCCGAATTTAGGATATTTTTCAGGGTTTGCACAAACACCTTACAGAAATTAGTTTTGGTATCCCGGTCCTTTCACAAACCGTCCGGGCCTGGCCCCGGTGTGTTCGCCTTCGGCGATGACCCTTTCCCCGTTCACAAAAACATGAAAGACGCCCGTAGCGTACTGATGGGGTTCTTCAAAAGTGGCGTGGTCCTGAATACGGGCAGCGTCAAACACGACTACATCTGCAAAATAGCCCTGTCTGAGCCTTCCGCGACCCTCCAGGCGAAGGTTGGAGGCAGGAAGGGAAGTCAGCCTGCGGATCGCTTCTTCCAGAGGGATGACCTTTTCCTCCCTCACATAATGGGCAAGAAGCCGTGCAAAGGAGCCATAGGCCCTGGGGTGGGTGCTTTGTCGGAGGAAAACGCCCTCATTGGTGTAGGATCCCGCATCCGAACAGGCTGCCATGTATGGCAGGGCCAGTTTTTTCTTTACATTTTCTTCGCTCATCGAAAAATAGACCACCTGAATGCGGCTGTCATCCTCATAGATAAGCTCAGCAATGGCTTCCGCGGGGGTAATACTCCTGTTCTGGGCTACTTCTGCCAGGGTTTTTCCGATAAGGGATCGCAGCTCTTTGTTCTTGAACCCCACTAAAAGAATATTTTCCGCCGGTACGTGGAATTGAGCCTCCCGGATCATCCGTGCCCTTTTTTCAGGGTCCTCCAGGAATGCCATCGTCTGGGAATGGCCTCCTTCCCGGGCCCAGGCCGGCAACAGTACATTGAGTCCGGTGGAGCTGGCATTGTACATATACATGTCCGTTGTGATATGGAGCCCTCGATCCCGGGCCTGGTCAATCATAGCGATGGCACTGTCGAGCAGGTGCCAGTTGTCCTGGCCGGATGCCTTGAAGTGGTAGACCTCCGAGCGGATGTCGGCGGCTTCTGCGATCCGGATGAGTTCCCGGATGGAGTATAAAAGGCTGTCTTCTTCATTGCGTACATGGGAGATATACATGCCTTCGTAATCCGAGGCCTCTTTTGCCAATTCGATGATTTCTTCGGTGGAGGCAAGGCCGCTCGGCATGTAAAGAAGCGAGGTCGAAAGCCCGACGGCCCCTTCCTCCATGGCCTCCCTCACGAGCTCTTTCATCTGGTTCATTTCTTCAGGGGTCGGGGGTCGGTTCTCGTAACCCATCACATATTCTCGGAGGGTTCCGTTCCCCACAAAGGAGGTAACATTGGTGGAAACCCCCCTGTCCTCCAGGTGCTGCAGGTATTCCCCAAGGGTATTCCAGGCCACCTCGTAGGTAAAATCCTGCTGGTCCTCCTGCATGTTCTTTTTCATTTCCGGGTTGAGCGGTCCCATGGAACGGCCTTCCCCCATGACTTCCAGGGTAACCCCCTGCCGCAAATCGCTTTGCGAACGCCCGTCGACCAAAAGGGAAACATTCGCCCAGCTCAGCATATTGATAAAACCCGGGGCCACATGCAAGCCCGTTGCATCGACCTCTAGCCCGGCCGCACGCCCGGACAGATCTCCGATGGCGGCAATGGTATCTGCCAGGATCCCGACGTCGGCCTGCACACCCGGCCCGCCACTGCCATCCAGGACGGTTCCATTTCTTATGATGACATCAAATTCAGGTTCCTGCCGACATGAAACAATGAGCAGGATGGACAGGAGAAGGAGTCTTGGTTTCATTTTGAAAGGTGTCGTTGGCTGATACCCTTAAAATTACGCGAAATTAGGGTGGTTACCAAAAACCGGGATTCGTACCTTTGCCCAAATTTTACCCCTATGAATTCCAGAAAAGCTCAGCTAGCTGCCTTTGACAGATTGCTCACCATCATGGACGAGTTACGGACCCAGTGTCCCTGGGACAAAAAGCAAACCATGGAATCCCTGCGGTACCTGACCATCGAGGAGACTTATGAATTGGGGGACGCTATCCTGGAAAACGACCTGGATGAGGTGAAAAAAGAGCTGGGGGACCTCCTGTTGCACATTGTTTTCTACGCCAGGATCGGATCGGAATCCGGGGATTTTGATATTGCAGATGTGGCGCATGATATCTGTGAGAAACTCATCCGCCGCCACCCCCACATCTATGGTGATACAAAAGTTACAGGGGAGGAAGAGGTAAAGGCAAACTGGGAAAAGATCAAATTGCAGGAAGGAAAGAAGAGTGTGCTGCAAGGGGTGCCGGCGAGTCTGCCTGCCCTGGTAAAGGCAAATCGGATCCAGGAGAAAGTGGCCGGCGTCGGCTTTGACTGGGAACATCCGGATCAGGTCCTGGAGAAGGTGAAGGAGGAATTGGGAGAACTCGATGAGGCGGTCCGTGAGGGAAACAGGGATGCCGTGGAATCCGAATTGGGAGATGTTTTCTTTTCCATGGTCAATTATGCCCGGTTTCTGGGGGTCAATCCCGAGAATGCCCTGGAGCGGACCAACAAAAAATTTATAAATCGATTCAGGTTTCTGGAATCGTGCGCCGGCCGGGCCGGTAAGAAGCTGAGTGACATGTCCCTGGCGGAAATGGACCAGTACTGGGAAGCTGCCAAGGACCAGGAATAATATGGGGTACATACGAGCCCTTCCCGTTTAACCTCCTGTGTAAGGATTTGAGAGCCTTTTTTTAAATGAAGCAGTATACCCGTGAATTTCGGTATAACCTGCACCTGGCCACCCCTGTGATCCTCGGGATGCTGGGCCATTCCTTTGTGGCTTTTGCCGACAACGTAATGGTCGGACAATTGGGGACGGCGGAGCTGGCCGCTGTTTCCCTTGGCAACAGTTTTGTCTTTATCGCCATGTCTTTGGGGATCGGGTTTTCCACGGCTATTACGCCCCTGGTTGCGGAAGCCGACGGGGCAGGGGACAAGCAGGAGGGAAGGCGGGTACTTCAGCACGGCCTGGTGCTCTGTGGCCTGCTGGGAATTGCTCTGTTCGGGGCCGTACTCCTCTCCAAACCTCTGATGTATCTCATGGACCAGCCCGATGAGGTTGTCGCCCTGGCGATTCCCTATCTGGACCTGGTGGCTTTTTCCCTTATCCCGCTGATTATTTTCCAGGCCCTGAAACAATTTTCCGAGGGCCTCTCCCGCACGAGATACCCCATGTATGCCACCGTCCTGGCCAACGTCATCAATATCATTTTGAATTACCTCCTGATTTTTGGGGCACTAGGATTTCCAAAACTCGGGATCGTAGGGGCTGCCGTGGGGACCCTGGTCTCAAGGGTTGGCATGGTGTTCTTCCTTTGGTACCTGGTGAGAAAACGACCCGTTTTCTTCGATTATGTAAACAATCTCCGCTTCCGCCAAATCGAGAAGCGAATGCTTCACAAAATTATCAACCTCGGTTTTCCTTCCGCCCTTCAGATGTTTTTTGAAGTCGCCATTTTCACCGCTGCTATCTGGCTGAGCGGGGTGCTGGGGAAAAATCCTCAGGCGGCTAACCAGATCGCCCTGAACCTGAGCAGCATGACCTTTATGTTTGGGATGGGGCTCGGGATAGCCGCCATGATCCGTGTCGGGAACCAGAAAGGGCTGCGCAACTTCCCTGAACTCCGGCGGGTGGCTACTTCCATATTTCTGATGACCCTTTTGCTGCAAGTAGTTTTCGCAACGCTTTTCCTGCTGGGGCGAAACTGGCTTCCCACAATCTACCTGGATACCCACGATCTCAGCAACCAGGCAGACAATATGGAGGTCCTCGCAATTGCAGCCCAGCTCCTGCTGGTCGCCGCTTTTTTCCAGATTTCAGACGGGATTCAGGTAGTGGTCCTCGGAGCATTACGCGGACTGCAGGATGTACGAATCCCTACCCTGATTACTTTTGTGGCCTACTGGCTGGTAGGGTTTCCCACCTCGTATTATCTCGGACTGTACACCCCTTTGAAGAGTACCGGGATCTGGATCGGATTGCTTTTGGGACTTACCGCCTCGTCAATTATGTTGTATCTTCGTTTCCGGCAGATGACCCATCGGTTGCTGCAGTTGCCCGTGCAGGGTACAGGCCATGGTTCATGATTAAAAATAGCTCGCTGATGAAAATCCCAAAATTTCTGCTGGGGGATAACACGGACCATCCGGATGCCATTTACATTGTGCACACTGAATACCCCCGGTTTATCCTTAACCTGGAAAACGACGAAGTGGAATGGCTGGAGGAGTTCGCCCCGGAGGACCAGAAGGACCTGGAACAGGAAGCAGGGCAGCTCATAGCAGATGCCACTGAATTTTACGACCGGGAGGTCTCCCGTTACCAGGAATGATATGTGGGAAACCCTGATCGATAAAGACCAGCAATGGTTCATCTTTCTCAACAGCTTGGGTTCGCCAGCCTGGGATCCGTTCTGGAGGGCCGTGTCCGATAAGTGGGTCGCCCTACCCCTGTACGGGCTCCTTTTGTATCTAACCGTCCGGCAGCTCGGCTGGAAGCGTACGGCGCTTTTCCTCATTTTCATAGGGTTGTTGATTACCTGTACGGACCAATTGTCCAATTTTTTTAAATACGGAATACAACGGCTGCGACCCTGCCACGAACCGGAACTCGACGGCATGGTCCGGCTGGTAAAAGACAGTTGCGGGGGGCGTTTTGGGTATTTTTCTGCCCATGCAGCCAATTCATTTGGCCTGGCCTCCTACTTTGTCGTTTTTTGGGGCAAACGGCGCCGGGTCTGGGCAGCACTCCTTCTTTTCTGGGCCCTGCTGGTCGCCTACAGCCGGATTTATCTCGGGGTTCACTATCCGCTCGATGTGCTGAGCGGCTCCCTGGCCGGAGCACTTCTGGGATGGCTTTTTGCCCGTTTGTATCTCCGGGCCGACCAAAAACTATTCACATGATACGGGGCAGGTTTTTCTGGACTGCAATACTGGGTATCCTTTTGGTTTACATCCTGGGCCTGTTCGCACGCCTGATGGAAAATGATTCGGCCCAATTCGCTGTCATGGCCATGCGGATGTTCCAGGAACAGGATTTCCTGAACCTTTGGAAGGGCGGGCAGGAATACCTGGACAAGCCCCACCTGCATTACTGGCTCGCCGCTTTTTCCTATACCCTGTTCGGACTTTTTGACTGGGCATATCGCATCCCGGCAGTATTGCTTACCTTATTGGGAGGATACAGTTGCTATGGTCTGGGCTCCGCTTTGTATTCGAAAAACACGGGCCGAATGGCCGCTCTTATTTTTCTCAGTGCCCAAACCATTGTGCTTTCCGCCATTGATGTGAGGACGGATGCAGTTCTTACGGGCTTTACGGCTTTTGCCATCTGGCAACTCTACCTGTACCTGAAATCGGGAAAAACGAGACCCCTGCTGCTGGGAGCCGCCGGTGCCGGGCTGGCATTCTCCACCAAGGGCCAGATCGCCTTGCTGGTCATCGGTCTGCCGCTCCTGTGCCAGCTGATTTATGCCGGGGCCTGGAAGCGGTTGTGGAACCCCAGGTTACTGCTCGCCCTGTTGGTCTTCGGTCTGGTCATTTCGCCCATGCTCTATGCGTATTACCAGCAATTTGACCTGCATCCTGAAAAAGTGATCCGGGGGAAGGATCACCGGAGCGGGATCCTTTTCATCTTTTGGGAACAGAGTTTTGAACGGCTCAGCGGCGAAGGGGTTGGGAAGAACAGCAGCGACTACTTTTTCTTTTTTCATACCTTCCTCTGGGTATTCCTTCCCTGGACCCTGATCGGTCTGTTGGCTTATTGGGAAAAGGCCCGCAACTTTTTCAGGACTCGCAAAAAGGGGAAAGGGGAGGTCCTTACTCTGGGCGGGATTACCCTGATCTTCCTGATCATTAGTTTTGCTCAGTTCAAGCTCCCGCACTACCTGAATATCACTATTCCCCTCTTTGCCGTCCTTTCTGCCTCCCTGCTCGATAAGTGGTATCGTCAGGAAAAAGCCCCGGGGTTAAGACGCCTCAGTTATACCCAGGCGGGAATTTTCGGTTTGGTGGCTGTGGCTGTCCTCCTGATCAGTTTTTGGGTGTTTCCTTTGGATTCACTACTGCAGGATGGTTTGCTCATACTGGGAATTGGGCTGGGCATCCTGTTGTTTTTACGGTGGAAAGACCCCTTGAAACGGGTCGTGGGGGTCAGTGTTTATGCTGCCGTGCTGCTGAACACAGTGCTGAATGCCCACTTTTACCCTGCCCTCCTGAAGTATCAGGGCGGATCTGAAATGGCCGATCTGATAAAAGAGGAGTCCCTGCCAATCGATACGCTGTATAAACTTTCCGACCAACACACCTGGGCCCTGGACTTTTATTTTGGAAAACCGCTTGAAATAATCGCAACGGATCAGCTTCCCGCAAAAGAAGTTACCTGGGTGTATGGGGACGAGAAAGAAAAGGAGCGCCTCCGAAAAGCCGGCATTTCCTGGGACCGGGAATACACCGTAGACCAGTTCCGGATCTCAAGGCTTCAGGCCAGGTTTCTGAACCCCGGAACGCGCCCGGAAGTGCTTCGCAAAAGATACCTCCTGCGGATTCCCCCAAATCAATAAGTTAGGGGCCTTCCACTTCCCGGAGCTGTAGCCCGGGTTTACGGAAGTGGTAGATAATTCCCGACAGGGACACCAGGGCGGTGATGAGAAAAAAGGCCATACTGATCCCAATGGAGGTGCTTTCCTGAAGACTCAGCCAGCGGGCTCCGTAGTAGAATACGATTTCCCTGCTTCCGATCCCCCCAATGGTAATGGGTAAGACTGCTACAATGCTGCTGAGAAGGAATACCAGCAGGTATTGAAGGACATGTTCCTGTATCCCCAGGGCCTGCAGGATAAAAAATGCAGCGCCCAGTTGTGCCAATTGTACCAGTGCTGAATAACCGAGGGAGGGCCAGAAAACCGATGCCAGGTAGGAAAACCACTTTTGATGGGCCTTCCAGTAGATGAAAAGACTGAGGACAAGGACCAGCCCGATCCAGGACCGGTAGGGTTCCATCCAGGAAATGGATTGCCAAAGTAATAGGATCCCGCTGTAAACATAGAGCAGAAACAATCCGCTGATCCGGTCGAGCAGCAATACGGCGGCCAGCTTTTTTCCAGATGTTTTGAAGGTGCGGTGCAGGAGATAGCCTTTGTAGGCATCCCCTCCGATACCCCCTGGGAGGAAAAGATTGTAGAACATGCCCAGCAGGTATAACTTCAGGTTGCTTCTTGTGGAAAGGGGATTCGCGTAAAAACCAGATAGAGCAACAGCCCGCTGAACAGGAATTTTAAGACGGTTACCCCTTTTTTACGCAACCTCTCCACCGATGGTCACATTTTTTATGCGGTAAGGCCTTTTGTTCTGGGATTCATAATAAGTCCGGATCAGCAGTTCCATCACAATGCCTATGGTAAACAACTGTATGCCCCCCAGGATGAACATCAGGCCGAAGATGAGCAGGGGACGGTTACCGATATCCTGCCCGAAGCCAAATTTGACAATCAACAGATAAATATTGATGCCGATCCCCAGTAAAATCATCAGAACCCCCAGGATGCCGAAGAGGTGGATGGGGCGCTGGAAGTACTTCCGGATAAAGAGCAGCAACATCATATCCGCCACCACTTTAAAGACGCGTTCCAGGCCGTACTTGGAAACCCCGGCATGGCGGGCATGATGCCGGACGGGAACCTGTTTGATCTGCGCTCCTTCCAGAAAGGCCAAAAGGGTGATAAACCGGTGCATTTCCCCATAGAGGTTCAGGTCCTTGGCGATGTCACGGGTAAATACCTTGAGGGCACATCCGTTGTCCTTTATGTCCAGTTTGGTGACCCGCCGGACCATGAAATTGGCAATCTTCGAGGGTATTTTCTTCAGCAGGGAGTCCTTCCGCTTTTGCCGGATTCCCGTGACCACATCGTATTCGCCATTTAGGACATGGGGCAGCATGTTTGGGATGTCTGCCGGGTCGTTTTGCAGATCCCCGTCCATCGTGATGATGTAATCTCCCTGGGCATAGTCCAGCCCGGCCGCCAGGGCAAGGCTCTGCCCATAGTTCTTTTTCAGTGAGATCAGGTGGACGGCCGGGTCTTTCATCTGCTGGACGACCCTCCGGGTGCCATCGGTGGAAAAGTCGTCCACATAGACGATCTGATACTGATAACCCTTCAGGCTTTCATGGATTTTCTCCGTTAGCAGGGCTACATTCTCCTCCTCGTTATAGAGGGGGACGACGATGGACAACAGGGCATCGGTCAGCGCAGGCATGGAAGTGGTGTTAGTTCCGGGACAAAGGTAATTCTTTTTTCAACCTTGGTAGCAAGGGCCCTAACCCCTATCCCGGTAAATCCGCAAGAGCTCGGCTGCAGCCCGGAAAGGGCTCATTTTTTGCTCCATCACCCTGCGTTCCATTTCGCGATATGCCTTCCGGACGCCAGGGTCCTGGTAAAAGCCGGACATGAGGAGGTATTCGATTCGGCGTTTAAGCCAGTTCAGGTTTTGCCTGGTACGCCGCTTCTCAAAGCTCCCATCTGCCCGGGCGGATTCGGTGTACGACCTGATGAGGTCCCAAATTTCAGGGATGCCCTTCTCTTCAGTTGAGGAACACAAGAGGACTTTCGGGACCCATCCGTTTTCCTTTGGGGGATAGAGATGCAGGGCACGTGTAAAAGTGGCCTGTGCTTCTTTGGCAGCCGGAAGGTTCGGGCCATCCGCCTTGTTGATGATCACGGCATCCGCCATTTCCATAATGCCCCTTTTGATCCCCTGTAATTCATCCCCGGCCCCCGCAATTTTCAACAACAGGAAGAAGTCTACCATGCCATGCACGGCTACTTCGCTTTGTCCGACTCCCACCGTTTCCACCAGGATGACGTCATATCCGGCCGCCTCACACAGGGTGATGCTTTCCCGTGTCTTCCGGGCGACACCCCCCAGGGAATCCCCCGCGGGGGAGGGGCGTATGAAGGCTTCCGGCGCCCGGCTGAGGTACTGCATCCGGGTTTTATCCCCCAGGATGCTTCCCCGGCTCAGGCTGCTGCTGGGATCCACTGCCAGGACCGCCACCCGTTTTCCTTCCCGGATCAGCTGCAGTCCCAGGGCCTCTATAAAAGTGCTTTTTCCAACCCCGGGGACCCCGGTGATCCCGATACGGATTCCGGGTCCGGCTTCTTTCAGGCAGGCTTCCACAATTTCCGTCCCAAGGGTACTGTCCTCTTCCCGGGTGCTTTCCACCAGGGTAATCGCCTGGGACAGGGATCCCGTATCTCCTTTGAGGATCTCTCTGACCAGGGCTTTGGGGTCAACATCCTTCCTGTGGGCTTTGAGGCGGGCCGAAGCGGCCTCTCGTGCTTTGCTGGAGGCTTTTTTCAACAGTTCAGGAATTTAGGCGAACCACCACCTGGGTAGTATCCCAGGCAAGCCTGAGAAACAATTCCTCTTCACGGGTGATGAAATCGATTAGGAAATTTTCATGGAATCCGGGCTCCCCGGAAGCCCCTTCCAGGACGGGGGCGGTTACCTGCAGCGCGTCTGCCTTCGGGTCCCGGGTTGTTTTCCGGCCCAGGCTTGAAAGGGTCACCCCCCAATCCGGGATTTTTTTGTTGAAGATTACGGTCCATTGGTCCGGGCCTGGAATAGTCCAGAGGGAATAATCCCCTGCCGGGAGGGCCTGTCCTTCCACCATCAGGTCTGTCCCGGTATGGAAGGTAGTGGGTCCATTCGCCCCGGTACGCCAGACCTCACCATAGGGGACCAGGCCCCCAAAAATATCGCGACCCTTTTTAGCGGGGCTGCAGTAGGTAGTGCGCAGGTCAAAACCATTCTGTCGGTAAGTGGTGGTCCTTTCCGGACTGTATTTTTTGGTCTGCTCCCGCAGGTAGGGGAGTCCCACGAAATATCCCAGCAAGAACAGGGCAGTCAGGATCCCCACAATCCATTTAAGTGCTTTCATCCTCACGGAGTTTAGAGACTCTAAGGTACTAAATCGATAAGAAAACGCCTGCCCGACCATAATAGCCCTCAGGAGTTTTTCCCGAAGACAAACTGCGATTCGTTCACGTAGGCCTCCCC
>JARRQA010000013.1:0-10428 GCA_037382325.1 Robiginitalea sp. | reverse complement strand
AGGGAGGAAGGAAAATGATCGTAACGGGGAGCATCCGGATAATTCTGGGTTTCCAGGCATATGGAAGGAAAAGCCTCAGGAGTATACACCACCACCGCCGGTTGATTCGTATAGACCCGCAGGTAAACCCCGGAAACAGGAGATTACACCCGGGCGGCGCACTCAGCGGATTCATTCAGTACACAAGGAGTATCCAGGAGGGTGTCGCCCAGGGGGTGTTCCTTTTGAAAGTCAAAACCAGTGTCCCGGACCTTAAGGAGGCGGCCCGTAGGCAGAAGGCGCGCATCCGTTTCCAATCGCTTTTCGGCAGACAGTTTTAAAAGGTAGTGGGAAATCAGGGGCTGTCCATCGATCTTGAAATAGGAGTGGTTGGTAAGATTTACCACCGTGGGTCGGTCTGTGGTGGCTTCGTGCCGGATGATCAGGGAATTGGCAACGAGCCGGTAGGTTACGAGGACTTTCAGGTTTCCCGGAAAGCCTTCTTCCAGGTGTGGGCTTTTGTATTCAAGCCGCACTTCTGGTGCCTTTCCGCATGGGTCGTGGGAGACGATTTTCCAGTAACGCCTGCCGAACCCGCGTTCTCCCCCGTGCAGGGTAATCCCATCGCGGTTGGACAGGGGGTATTTTTTCCCTTCAATATGCAGGCCCCCGCCCGAGAGCCTTCCCGCGTACCTCCCCACACAGGCACCCATGGAAAATGGGTCCTTCAGGTACGCTTCGGGATGGTCCTTCCCGACCACCAGATCCATCCAGGAATCCTCCCCCGTACGAAACCGAAGTTTTCGGATAATGGCCCCGTAATTCAGAACTTCCAGAGAGAGCAGGTCGTTTTTTATACTAACTTGTTCCAAAGGGAAAAGCCAAATTTTTTCTTAAAAGTAGCCTTTTTTGCAACACAAGGATTTTTATCCCGTCTCTTAGGGTGACAACTAAAAACAACCAAAAACTGGAAACGACGGCAACGATCCCGAATGATCTGATTGCGCAATGCAGGAATCAAAACCGCAGGGCCCAGCTAACCCTGTACCGGCAGTACGCTCATGGGATGTTTTGTGTGGCCATGCGATTTGTGAAAAACCCTGCGGATGCAGAGGATATTACCCAGGAAGCCTGTATAAAAGCCTTTCAGAGGATCGATCAGTTCGAGGGGAATGTCACATTCGGGGCCTGGCTGAAGCGCATTGTGATCAATCGGAGCATCGATTTTCTGAAGGCGAGGAAGCAACACTTTGTCGAGCTGCAGGAACACCGGCTCAGCATTGCCGAAGCACCCGAGGACTGGAGTGTGGAGCAGGAAGTTGAGGTGGAAGCGGTCAAAGCGGCCATGGAAGAACTGCCTGACAAATACAGATATGTGGTCCAGCTCTACCTGGTTGAAGGATATGACCACCAGGAGATTTCAGAAATCCTCGGTTTGAGGGAAACCACTTGCCGCACCCGCCTGATGCGGGGTAAGAACTATCTGAAGGAAATATTAAATCAAAAGAGAAATGTCGCAGGATCTTAGAGACTTGTTTAAATCGGAACGGAAGCGGGAATTTCCAATGCCAAAGGGACATGAGGCACGGTTCGAGGCGCGCCTGGAGGAAGCTTTCCGGGAGAAGAAACCCCGACCTTTCTTCTGGCTGGGGATTGCCGCCTCGGTGGTGGCCCTGCTTGGATTGGCATTCTGGATGTATCGTCAGGAACCGGCGCTCCCGGAAGGGGAGGGCACCCTGGTAGAGGAACAATCGGATACGATCACTTCCCCCGCCAGCCTTTCCCTCGGAGACCTTTCCCCGGATCTAAAGAAACTCGAACAGTACTACACCGCGAGTATTAATCTGGAACTGGCAAGCCTGGATATCTCGGAGGAGAACAAAGAGCTGGCGGATAATTTTATCTCCAGGTTGAGCGAGCTCAATACGGAGTACAAACAGCTCAATGAGGAATTGAACGAAATAGGGCCGAACGAACAGACCATCACGGCCATGATAAAGAATTTGCAGTACCGGTTGCAATTATTGTTGAAGTTAAAAGAGAAATTGAACGAATTAAAATCATCAAAAAATGAAACAGTGCAAACTAGCAGTATCTAGACTGCTTTTAATCGCGGGAGTGTTTGGAATGACTTCCGCCGCAACAGGACAGGAATCCAGGTCCTATAAGGAAAGTTTCAAGGTGAACCCCGATGTGGTTGTGGAATTGAACACCAGTTATGCAGATATTGAGTTTGATACCTGGAACAGGGATGAAGTGGTGGTTGAGGCCACTATTGAACTGGAAGGAGCTACAGCAGAGGAAGCCCGGGCCTTTTTCGAAAGGGACGGGGTCGAAATACTCGGAAACAGCCAGGAAGTCCAGATTCGAACTCAGGCGGATCGCTGGGCATACCGGTTTTCGGAACCCATGGAAATCCATATGGAGGATATCGACGTGGTGATCCCTGAAATGCCGGATATAGCCCCTATGGTGGAAGAGATCATGATTCAGATTCCCGAGATAGCCGAATTACCACCCCTGCCCCCACTTCCCCCGGCTCCCTTCGACTACGAGGCCTACCAGAAGGATGGGGAGAAATACATGAAAGAGTGGCAGAAGAAGTTCGAAAAGGAATTCGATGAGGAGTACCGGGAACGTTTTGAAGCATGGGGCCGCGAAATGGAAGCCCGTGCCAAAGAGATGGAATCGCGCGTGAAAGAACGGGAGGCCCAAAGGGCGGAGATGCAAAAGGAACTCGAAAAGGAGCGCGCAGCCCTTGCAGAACAACGGGATGCCGTACGGGATCAGGCTCGCAAAGCCCGGGAACAGGCCCTACAGGCCAGGGAGCAGGCAAGAGAACAGGCCCTCCAGGCCCGGGAGGAGGCAAGAGAAAAGGCCCGTCAATCCAGGGTATTCTATATGCGTGGCCCACATGGCGACCAGAATTTCTCCATAAAGAAAACCATCAGGATCAAGATGCCCAAAGGGGCACGGCTGAAACTGAATGTGCGCCACGGGGAGGTCAAACTTGCCGATAATGCACTGAACACCAAAGCAACCTTGTCTTATGCAAGGTTGCTTGCCACCAATATCGATGGGATCGGAACCGAAATTGAAGCCAGGTATACCCCGGTTATCGTCAAGTCCTGGAAAGACGGAAGCCTTCAGGCCGACTACTCGGAAGAGATTTCCCTCAGTGAAGTAGGGCAGTTGAAATTACAGGCGAATTCATCGGATGTAACCATTGAACGCCTGTTGAAGAGGGCTACTATTGATAACAGGTTCGGAGTCCTCCAGATTGGCAGCGTCGCCGACGATTTCACCGATTTGGTGATCTCCCTGGAAAATGGAGAACTCAGTTGTCAGATGCCGAAATCCTCTTACCGGATTACGGTCAGCAGCGACCGTTCTCAGGTAGCCTATCCGGATTTTATCCGCTGGAGCCCGGTTAACCAGGAACGCCAAACCACCCGGACGGGTTATCACCAGGCGAAGGACAGCGGTCGGTCTATAGTGATCAATGCCGCTTTTAGTGAAGTACATCTCCAGGAGTAAGGTTCTCTGAGCGATCTTCGGGGAAAACTTCTTCATTTCCCGACAGGAATCCGCGTACCTACTCAGGCGCCATCAGTGCGCATCCTCTTTCAAATATTCTGAAAAATTTTTCTTGAATCGATTCAGGCGAGGGATCGAAACATTCTGTATGTAGGGGTTCTCCGGGTGCTTCTTTTCATAGTCCTGGTGGTACTCTTCCGCCTTGTAGAACTTGGTAAAAGGAGTGATTTCCGTGACGATGGGCTGATCATAGACCTGATTCGCTTCAAGCGCATCGATATAGGCGCGGATAATTTTCTGTTCTTCCTCATTTTTATAAAAAGCGATGGACCGGTACTGCCGTCCCCGGTCCGGGCCCTGCCGGTTCAGGGTAGTGGGATCATGAGATCCGAAAAATACCTGAACCAGCTCAAGAAAGCTTATTACATCCGGGTCATAATACACCTCTACGGCCTCGGCATGGCCCGTCCTCCCGTAACTCACCTGCTCATAGGTGGGGTTCTCTTCCGTGCCGCCGGCATATCCGGAGACGACCTCGGCCACCCCTTTGACACTTTCAAAGATGGCCTCCACACACCAGAAGCATCCGCTTGCAAAATAAGCCGTTTCGTATTCCGAGAGGTCCTGCCGGGGGTCTGGCTGTTCGATAGATTTTTCAGCGAGTTTCCTTTCCGGCTGTTTTTTCTCCTTTGACAGGCAGGAAGTAACTGACATCAGAGCCAGACCGAAAAAAAGGTAGTTCAGGGTCTTTTTCATAGCTTTTAGATTCTCCACGCCCGTATTCCCATCTGATGGATACCGGCTCCTGCTTCTAAAAAATGTTAGCCATGAATAGCCCGATTTTACTATTTTGCATTTAATTCTGCCCGGATATGCAAGCACATCCTGTTCTCGACCCGCGGATTTCCCTCTCTGCTTACAGAAAGGTGGATTTTTCCATTAACAATACGCTTCTGCTGGATACCTGCGCGGACGTAAGCGGTTGCGAGAAATACTTGCGGGGACTTCTGCAGGAAGGAAGCGGTCAGGTGGGCTGGGGCGGTTATCTCGAACAAAGGGCTCTGTACCGGCGTTTTGATCATTTCACTCCCGAGATCCGGGAAGCCAGGGAGTATCACCTTGGAGTTGATTTCTGGGCCAGTGCCGGAACCGGAGTTTATGCCCCCTGGGATGGGGTCATTCACAGTTGGGCAGACCGGACCACCCCGGGCGACTATGGTCCGGTGATCCTGATCGCACACCGGTTTCAGGACAGGGAGGTGATTTCCCTTTTTGGCCACCTGTCCGCCGGTAGCCTGCAGGGCTTGTATGAGGGAAAAGCCGTACGCCGGGGGGATCTCATAGGCCATTTGGGATCTGCCGGGGAGAATGGGGGCTATGCCCCTCACCTGCATTTCCAACTGATTTACGACCTGCAGGGATTCCGGGGAGATTACCCGGGTGTATGTTCCTTTACCGACCTTCCGTTTTTCAGTCGAAATTGCCCGGACCCCATGGAAATGCTACGGTATTTCTAAGGCAGCGCGTTGCAACGGTATTACTTTGCCTGTTAAATTTGTCCTTTATTACCGGAACGAATCGTCCAAAAAATAGCCTAGGAAGCAGCCCTGTCGGGTTGTTCCACAGCAGCACTGAGAATTTCCCAGACATTATCTGCCACGATCCGGTGTCCTTCTGCCGTCGGATGTATACCATCTTCCTGATTGAGCTCCGGTACGCCTCCCACCCCGTCCAGCAAGAATGGGATCAACAGAACTTCATGTTTTTCGGCCAATTCCGGAAAGATCTTTCTGAAAGAAGCGGTGTATTCGGGCCCCATATTGGGAGGAAGCTGCATGCCCGCCAGGACAATCCGGGCCTCCGGGAATTTTTCCTTTACCCTGAGAATCATGGCCTCGAGATTTTTTCGGGTCTCCTCCAGCGGAATCCCCCTTAAACCATCATTAGCCCCGAGTTCGAGTACAAAAATATCTACCGGTTGGCGCAGCACCCAGTCCAGTCGGTTTCGGCCACTGGCCGTGGTCTCCCCGCTGAGACCGGCATTGACCACTTCATAGGAATATCCAAGGGAGTCCAGTCGGTGGCCGATAAGGGCGGGAAAGGCGAGATTCGGATCCAGACCCATCCCGGCTGTCAGGGAATCCCCGAAAAACAAAATGGTCTGATCTTTTTGAACTTTTGTGGCGCGCTCTTCTTCAGTAGGAGGTGAATCCGTGGTTTCCGGGTTTTTCTGATTCTTGCCGTCTCCGCAGCCGATAAGGATCAAAAGGGAAAAAATATAACGAAACTTTAAGAATCTACCCATGTGGATTTCCTGTTTATTTGGTTTCTATTGTGTAATTTTTGCGGCCTGTTACCAGACTTAAACCAAGCTATGTCAAAGATATTAAACGTTGAGCAGCTTCGGAAAACCTATCTGAGTGGCGGTTCTGAACTTACCGTGCTGGAGGACATTTCCTTTTCGGTACCCTCGGGGACCAGCTATGCCATCGTAGGGCCTTCCGGGAGTGGTAAAACAACGCTTT
The DNA here is from genome assembly GCA_037382325.1 of Robiginitalea sp. GTDB lineage: Bacteria > Bacteroidota > Bacteroidia > Flavobacteriales > Flavobacteriaceae > Robiginitalea. The sequence goes on along the minus strand of JARRQA010000013.1, from coordinate 4,387 downwards.
TGGGCCTGTGTGCCGGCCTGGACACCCCTGATTCAGGGAGCGTTACGCTTTGCGGGCAGCAACTGGGGGACCTTTCAGAGGATAACCGTGCCGCCCTTCGCAATAAAAAGGTGGGTTTTATATTCCAGAACTTTCAACTGCTTCCGACCCTTACGGCCCTTGAAAATGTGAGTGTTCCGCTGGAATTACAGGGGGACCGAAAGGCCTCCGAGATCGCCGGGTCCCTGCTTGGCAAAGTAGGCCTCGGGGACCGGACGCATCATTATCCGAGTCAGTTATCCGGTGGGGAACAACAACGGGTGGCACTGGCCAGGGCTTTTGCCAACCGGCCTGAAATCCTGTTTGCAGATGAACCTACCGGGAACCTGGATGAGCAGACGGGTGGCCGGGTGGTCCAATTGCTCTTCGACCTGAACAAGGAAGCCGGTACCACCCTGGTCATCGTAACCCACGATATGAACCTGGCCAGGCGCTGTAATCAACTTATGAGACTGCAGGGAGGACACGTCCTCGAATCGGTTAACACCGGGACGGTATGAGTCAAACTGGGCGTTCGGCGGGAGGTTCCTGGTTGTTCCGGATGGCCTGGAGAGATGGCCGGGCGAGCCTGAAGCGGCTGGTCCTGTTCATGAGTGCCATTGTGCTCGGGATTGCTGCCCTGGTATCCATCCAAAATTTTGGAAAGACCCTGGAAGAGACCATTTCTGGCCAGTCCAGAGAGCTCATGGGATCGGATTACCTTATTGACAGTGACCATCCCGCCAATGAACGGGTACAGGGCATTATAGATTCCCTGGGCGGGCCTCAGAGCAGGGAGGTCAATTTTGTTTCGATGGCCGTTTTTCCTGGGAAGGAGGGCAGTAAGCTGATCCGTGTCCGGGCCATAGAGGGAGAGTATCCCTTTTACGGGGCATTGCGGACCCAGCCGGAATCAGCGGCTTCCGATTACCAGACTTCCGGTACGGCTCTGGTGGATGCTACCATGATGCTGCAATTCGGCTTGGAGGCTGGGGATTCCATCAAGATTGGTCAGAAGGTGTTTCGCATAGGCGGAAGGCTCCTGGAAGCCCCGGGGAATACGGTGGTATCCACCTCCGTGGCCCCAGCCGTATGGATTCCCTACCATACCCTTGAGGCGACCGGCCTGGTACAGACCGGAAGCCGGCTGGAATACAACTATTATTTCAAAGCACCCCCGGGAACGGACCTGGAGGTTTTGTACGATAAACTCGATCCCGTGCTGGATGCAGAGGAGGCCGATCTGGACCTTCATACGGATACCAGTCAGCGGTTGGGTAGAAGGTTTGAAAACGTGGGGCGTTTCCTCAAATTGGTAGCCTTTATCGCCCTATTGCTCGGCTGCCTCGGGATCGCGAGTTCGGTGCATATCTACATGAAAGAGAAACGGGCCTTTATTGCCGTATTGAAATGCATGGGCGCTTCCCGAAAACAAACTTTTCTGATCTTCCTGATCCAAATTGCAGGTATCGGCTTGCTGGGTGGGATAATCGGTGCTACTCTTGGCCTGGTTTTGCAACAAATATTCCCCAGGCTGGTGCGGGATTTTCTGCCGGTGGAACTGGAATGGGCTACGCACTGGGGCCCGGTATTCCTGGGAATAAGCCTGGGCTTGCTGATGGCCGTGCTTTTTGGGCTCCTGCCCCTGCTGAGCAGCTGGTTTATCAGCCCCCTCTCTGTCCTGAGGATCGGACAGCAGGATAGCCCGCGTTCCCGAAAACTTACCGCGGGGGTGCTCGCCCTAATTCTTTTTGGGATTTGGGGGGTGGCCTCCCAACTGCTCGGACAGCCTTTGCGGGCGCTTTGGTTTGTGGCGGGGATTGCCATTACCTTTCTTCTGCTGACGGGTATTGCCTGGGGGCTGATGCGTCTGATCCGCCGGTATTTTCCCCATTCCTGGGGGTTTGAAGCCCGTCAAAGCCTGTTGAATCTCTTTCGTCCGAACAACCAGACCCTGGTGCTGATTCTCGCCATAGGAATCGGTACTTTCCTTATCAGCACATTGTATTTTACCCAGGACATGCTGCTGGCCAGGGCGAAACTGGACGATGCAACCCCTTCGGCCAATCTCATCCTTTTGGATGTACAGGCTGAACAGGAATCAGCGGTGGAAGAGATGATCCGTCCCCGGGGGCTACCTGTCATTGAGAATATCCCTATTGTGACCATGCGCATGGATCAGATCGGGGACCGAAAGGTGGATGATATCCGAAAAGACACTACTTCGACCATCAACGGATGGATTCTGAACCACGAATTTCGCGTCACCTACCGCGACTCCCTCATTCCGTCCGAGCGTTTGTTGGAAGGCACCTGGGTGCCCCGCTTTGAAGCAGCTGAAGGCCCGGTTCCCATCTCCCTCTCAGACAATGTCGCCAGGGATGCCGAAGTATCCCTGGGGGACCGTATCGTCTTCAACGTGCAGGGAGTGCTTATGGAAACCGAAGTCGCAAGCATACGCGAGGTGGACTGGGGCCGCCTGCAGCTCAACTTTTCGGTGGTCTTTCCCGAGGGAGTGCTCGAACAGGCCCCCCGTTTCCATGTGCTGACTACCTATGCGCCGGATGAGGACAAATCTGCCCGTTTTCAGCAGGACCTCGTCCGGGCCTATCCGAACATTTCCGTTCTGGATATCCGCCAATTGCTAAGCGTGGTGAGCGACATCCTGGATAAACTCTCCTGGGTGATCCGGTTTATGGCCTTCTTTAGTATCCTCACTGGATTCATTGTCCTGCTGGGGGCGGTTCGCACCAGTAAGTTCCAGCGAATCCGGGAAAGTGTCCTGCTGAGGACACTGGGTGCCAAAAGCGGTCAAATCCTCCGAATAACCGCCCTGGAGTATCTGTTTCTGGGAGGTATTGGAAGCCTGATGGGGGTAGTGCTGGCGCTGCTGGGGACCCAGTTGCTGGCCTATGGGGTCTTCGAAATCAATTTTGTGCCCTCCTGGATCCCGTTCCTGGTGGTCTTTCCGCTGATCAGTCTTACGGTCCTTGTGATCGGGCTGTTAAACAGCAGGGCGGTGCTGAATAGCCCGCCTCTTGAAGTCCTTCGCAAGGAAGGGGTTTGATACGGGAGATCTCCGGGTTTAGAAGGTTCTTTCCGCCCTCAGATTTGACCTTTTCAGAAAAGAAACCTCCGTATTCCGGTCTTCTGCGCCCATTGAATCCAGGGTTATTCCTTCATTCGGGGTATAAGCCTGAGATCACCGGCAAAGGTGTGAGGTGAGATACGAAGATGGTATTTAAAGGGATTCGGGGCATAGCCTATGGTCAGGGCGCTGTTCGTCATTGTTCCCGTCATGGAGTAAAGGCAGAAAATAGGATGACTTGCACCTTCATGGATGCAGCTTTTCCCTGTTAGGGGGAGACGATCCGAATGGGGTATTTCCCGAAAACTACTATCTGCTCCTCAGGCGATAGTTCTGTCAGGGTTTTTCCCAGCAACCTTCTGGCATAATTATCCCGTACCTGGGTCACCGCCAGGGCAATGCGGTCTTTCAGGGTAATAAAATTCCCGTATTTAACATCGGTCTCCACCTCTACGATATACAGAGCACTCTGCTCGTAGGTCCTGGCATGCATGGAAACCATGCCTGCCATCTGCTGTGGACTTACCAGCTGGTCTGAAATGATGAGTTGGTCCTCTTCATTCATAAATACCCGGAAAACATTGGCCCCGGCAGTATTCAGCCGGCCCAGCTCTTCCAGCGTGGCAAAAGGGGGCGGGGCAAACTCCGTCTCATAAGCCTGCCGGTCTATCAACTCATAGGTGAATAACCGGTAATAAGGCAAACGGAGGTCCGCTTCAGAGAGGATATCCAGATAAGCAGCTGCCTCCAGGGGAGGGGAAACCGGTTCGTGGAGCAGTAATTCCCTGAAGTTTTCAAACCGGACCAGGGTGGAATCCTCCTGCATTTCGGGAGACTGAATCATTTCATAACATTTGGAATAGGCAACGGTATCCCGTACAAGGTTCCTGAAACGCGGGCCAAAGTAGCTTTCCACAGTCCGGACCAGGCCCTGTCCGGAAGCAATTCGTTGCACCAGCCCGCGGTAGTCCGGCTGATTACCGCTTTCAAGCAGCCCTTCGGAAATCAATTCTGCCTCAAAGGTGACCATCAGGCTGTCCAGGGATTTCCCTTCATTGGGGAAGGACGCCCGGATACAATCGAACAAAACCTCCTCCACAGGAGGTTGCTGCCCGTGGGTTAGTACGGGCAGGGAGGCACAGATAATGAAAATCCGAAGTCTTTTGAGCAGTACCATCTTAATTGCGCATGGGATTTCCGGGCGGCATGAAGATAGGAATTTTCAGGTCTGGTCCGGGGATGAAAACCGTCCAAACCCCCAAAACATTCGTTATGCTTATG
>JARRQA010000012.1:26860-45116 GCA_037382325.1 Robiginitalea sp. | reverse complement strand
CCCGAAGTTATTTCGGGGCGGCTCGTTCAGCCCGTTACGGGCTGCTTACCGGATAACAAGACAATCGGATGTAAAAAACACTGACATGCAAATACCCCTTATGACATCCGTTTATTACAGGAAGTTGCCTTGGTCATCCAGTTTGAGTCGGAGGGTCTTGTCCCCGTTTACAAGGGTAACCTTATAGGTCTTGGTTATGCCCTTATCCTTGTGATACCGGACCAGGTAGACATCTTCATTGATGTTCCATCCCGGGAAGCGATCCAGGATAGCGTTGCTCACGCTTTCGGGAAGCTTGACATTTTCGAATTTTTCAATGGTCCTCAGAATTTTGCCGTCTTTATCGTAGGCAGCCAGGATTTTACCATCCGGGATATAAAACCGGATTTGATAGTAATCGTAATCATCCCGATAGTAATCCGAATTTTCCAGGTTAAAGGCAGCTACTTTTCGTTCGAGCATTTGAACGGGTATGGCGGCAGGTTCTTCAGATGCCAGACTATTTAAATACTTATAGTTGGTGGCATAAACGACCACTTCTGATAATTCCTCGGTCTTGATTACCTGTGCGAAGGCCGGGCTGGTCAACCCGATGCACAACAGACCTAACAAGAGCTTTTTCATGGCTGCGATTTTTAGGTTAATACATTGCAGGCGCATTTCACGCCGGTACATAAAAGTACCGTCATTTTCATCTGGCAGCAATGATCTGTATCAGTCCGGGGACGGCCTTTCTGGTAAGACCGCTCCCTGATGTAGATCATTGGTGGGATACCCTGGGTTTTGTAGCTTAAATCCACACCAAGGAATCTCGTGCCATGATCCATCCGATGTCAGAAAAATGGGTGTCCCTGGATACGGCTGAACCCGTCTGGAAGCGGTTTTTTATGATCGCCCCCCTGGCGGTGGTCGGTACCCGGGAGGCAGAAGGGTATGACCTCGCCCCGAAGCACATGATTACCCCAATGGGGTTTGACAACTACTTTGGGTTTGTCTGTACCCCAACACACGGGACCTACCAGAATATAGAAAAGCACGGGGAGTTTACCGTGAGCTTTCCCCGGCCCGATCAGACCCTGATCACTTCCCTCAGCGCTTCCCCCCGCCACACCGGTATCTCCAAGGCAGACCAGGTTATCGATTCCCTGCCCACCTGTAAGGCAAGTGAGGTCGATGCGCTTTTTCTGGAGCAGTCCTATCTGGTCTTCGAATGCAAACACTTCAGGACCATCGATGGGTTTGGACGCAACAGTCTGATCACCGGAACCATCCTGCATGCCTTCGTGGACCCCGACTATCTGAGGGTCTCGGAACAGGACGAACAGCAACTGCTTCACGAGCATCCCCTTTTGGCCTACGTATCCGAAGGAAGGTTTGCCCGGGTGGCTGATACCTATCATTTTCCCTTCCCCAAAGGTTTTAAGAGATGATGTCCGCAGCCCACATATCAAAGGATGTTCAGACCTGCCTGCATTCCCGCCAGGAGGTGATGACGAAATTCATCGGGGACCTGGCCCGGATGGAATCCCCTTCCTCGGACCGGGAGTCGCTTTTGGAAATTCTGAAATGGCTGGAGCGGCAATTCACCGCCCTTGGGATGTATACCATACGCGTTCCCGGCATTGAATCCGGAGGCTACCTCTACGCCCGTCCGAAGCAAAGGATTCCGGGACAGCCGGTGCAACTCCTTTTGGGGCATTGTGACACGGTCTGGCCACTGGATACGCTCAGGGAAATGCCTTTAAGCGAGGCCAAAGGGCGCCTGGCAGGCCCTGGGGTATATGATATGAAAGCCGGGATTGCACAGATCTTTTTTGCGCTCAGGTGCCTTAAAGACCTTTCCCTGCAACCCTCGGTACTTCCGGTGCTACTCATCAATTCGGATGAGGAGATCGGCAGCAGGGAATCCACCCCGGCAATTCGCCGTTTGGCCCGCATTGCGGACCGGGCATTTGTACTGGAGCCCCCTCTGGGGCTGGAAGGAAAGCTGAAGACGGCCCGCAAGGGACTCGGGCGCTTCACCCTGACGGTCTATGGAAAAGCTGCCCATGCCGGCCTTGACCCCGAAAAAGGTGCCAATGCGATTGTTGAAATGGCCCGACTGGTTCAACAGCTGTACGCCCTTAATGATTTTGATACGGGAACCACCGTTAATGTCGGCCTGATCGAGGGAGGCATCTCCCCGAATACAATTGCTCCCATCAGCAGGGTGGTCCTTGATGTGCGGGTACCCACCACATCGGAAGGCGTCAGGGTGGAAAAAATCATAAGATCCCTCAAGGCGGAGACTGAAGGTGTTCGCCTGGAAATTGAAGGAGGGTTTGGCAGGCCGCCGATGGAACGTACCCCCGGGAACCGGCAACTCTGGTCCTTGGCGGCCAAAACAGGCAAGGTCCTGGGGATTGAACTGGAGCAGGCTGCGGCAGGCGGAGGTTCGGATGCGAATACGACCAGCCAGTACACCGCTACCCTGGATGGACTGGGAACGCCCGGAGACGGGGCCCATGCCAGGCATGAGCACATACAGACGGACCGGCTGGCGGAGCGCACCTCCCTTTTGACCCTTCTACTGATGTTGGACCCCCTAAAAAGAAACAGATGAAAAAGCCGGTAGAAATATTCACTTCCCTTACGCGAATCTCGGATCTGGCAGAAACCCCATTTGAAATCCGGCCGATCCACAGGGGCTTATGGGAAATGGGGGATTATGTGGTTTGTAAGATAACCGATCCGGGAGGCCATACCCTGTTGCTGGAATTGCCAAACGGCCGCATGCGGGGGGTTATTGGAGGGGAAACCATCATGGGAGCCCTGGGAGACCGCTTTGCAACCCTGGAGGCTACAGGGAGCTGGGAGGAAGTGGGTGATGACCTGAAGATGCACGTGCTCACGGGGGCCGGCCTTTTTGGGAAGCTGACTTCCAAATCGGTGTACCTCCCTCCCTTAATGGAATTGTGTTATCTGGGCCATGTGTTCAGGGACAAGCGCAAAATGCGTATGGAGGATTTTGTCGCTCCGGTTGCGGACATACCTTTTGAGACCCCGGTAATCCTGTTTTTTGGTACCTCCATGTCTGCGGGTAAGACGACTTCGGCACGTATTGTCGCCCATATATTTAAATCGTCAGGATACTCGGTTCTGAGCGCTAAACTTGCAGGGGCGGGTCGTTACAAGGACATCCTGGCCGTAAAGGATGTAGGTGCCGATGCTATCTTTGATTTTGTGGATGTTGGACTTCCCTCCTCCATCTGTTCCGAAGACCTCTACCGCAAAAAACTCCGGCAGCTGCTCAACCGGATGGCCACCGTGAAGGCGGATGTGGCGGTTGTGGAGGTCGGGGCCTCGCCTTTGGAGCCCTATAATGGTTCCATTGCTATCGAAGCTCTGAAACCCAACCTTAAATTTTCGATCCTGAGCGCTTCTGACCCCTATGCGGTACATGGGTTGATCGACGCCTTTGGGTTGAAACCGGACCTGGTTACCGGGGTGGCTTCCAATACCCTGGCAGGAATAGATCTGGTTGGGAAACTCAGCGGGGTTCAGGCGGTGAATTTCCTGAACCCGAAAAACGAAAAGGTACTTCGGAAACTTCTGGGGCAGGCCACGGGAATGAACTTAAAAAAGCAAGAGCATGTTGAGTCCGAACGCCGTCGAAATCCTCAGGGCGCGCTATCTGAAGAGAAATAAAGCTGGGGAGGTTGCGGAAAGCCCGGAGGACTTGTTCCGAAGGGTGGCCCGGGCGGTGTCCGCTGCAGAGACCCGGGACAGCTCCCTTTGGGAGGAGCGATTTTACCAGTTGATGGAAAAGGGGGTCTTCCTTCCAAATTCCCCCACGCTTATGAATGCCGGGTTGGCGGAAGGCCAGCTAAGCGCCTGTTTCGTCCTGCCGGTGGCAGACACCATGCAATCGATTTTTGAAACCCTCAAACACACCGCCCTGATTCACCAGAGTGGGGGAGGGACGGGGTTTAATTTTTCTGCCCTCCGCCCCCGCGGGGATCGCACGGGAGCCGGCCCCGGTTCGGCCTCAGGGCCAGTGGCCTTTATGAAAGTTTACGATGAAGCCACGGAGCAGGTCAAGCAGGGGGGGCGCAGGCGGGGTGCCAACATGGGGATCCTGAACATCACCCACCCGGATATCCGTCGCTTTATAGAGAGCAAATCGGTCCCTTCCGCCCTTCGGAATTTCAATATTTCCGTCGGGGTATCCGATGCCTTTATGCGGGCCGTGGAAGCCGACACCTCCTGGACGCTCCTCAATCCGCGGGACGGTCAAAACTGGGGTGAGGTCCCGGCACGGGAACTATGGGAGACCCTGTGCCATCAGGCATGGAGAACCGGTGATCCCGGGCTGCTGTTTCTGGATACGATCAATAAGGGTAATCCCCTCCCGGAACTGGGCACCCTTGAGGCGACAAATCCCTGCGGGGAACTCCCCCTGTTTCCCTACGAGAGTTGTAACCTGGGTTCTGTGAACCTTTCAAAAATGCTTAAAACCGCCCCGGACGGCGATCCTGCTTTGGATTGGGACCGATTGGGCCAGGTCGTACCCCAGGCCCTTCGATTCCTGGATGATGTGATTTCCGTAAACCGCTTCCTGCTTCCAGAGATTCAGGCGATGACCCTCGCCAACAGAAAAGTCGGGCTGGGCGTTATGGGCTGGGCGGAACTGCTTATAGAACTTGGGATTCCCTACGCCTCTGAAGAAGCGTTGGAACTGGGGCGGAAATTGATGCGTTTTATACAGGAAAAGAGTTTTGAAGCCTCGGAGAGCCTTGCGGATGAGCGGGAAGTATTTCCCAATTGGCGCAAGAGTCGCTTCTTTCCCGAACGTCAGCTGCGCAATGCCTGTTGCAACAGCATAGCCCCCACCGGCAGTATTTCGGTCATCGCGGGGACTTCTTATTCCATAGAACCCTTGTACGCTCTGGCCTTCAGGAGGGTCGGGATCCTGGAAGGCAAACAGCAGCGTGAAATCAACAACCTCGTGAAACAGGTCCTGGAATCCCGCGGATACTGGACGGCTGAAATCCGTGCCCATATCCTGGAAAAAGGAGGCGTGTCGGAAGTAGTGGAAATCCCTAAACCCCTTCGCAAGGTGCTAGCCACAGCCCATGAAATTCCCTGGAAATACCATCTGGCCCACCAGCAGGCATTTCAGGAATATACGGATAACGCGGTGGCCAAAACCGTCAACCTCCCCGGGGATACCCCCGAAGAGGAAGTCGCTTCCATCTACCGGACGGCATGGGAGATGGGCCTGAAAGGGATCACCGTCTACCGGGATGGTTCCAGGGAGGATCAGGTCCTGCAGCACTGTAAAAGTGCCATCAGCTGCGAATTATAAGCGGGAAGTTGCCGGCTGTAGTTTCATATGCCGAATCTCCCATTTGCCGGGTTCCGTTTCCACGACCAACAGGCCGTTCCCGGTGGTCCGGGCCTTCAGGGAAGGCAATTCATACCGCCTTTTCTGCATGAGGATGTTCTGGCGTTCCCCAACGGGCCAGACGATTTCACCCTCCGGGTTGAGCACTGCTTCCATAAAGGAGTAGTCGAAGATGTTCAATTGAAATTTGTTTTTGCCCCGGAAGGTTTTCTTGACAAAAATACCAACCGCATACCCATCCTTAAACTCGGACAGGTTCAGGTATTCCGGCTCGATGGCGATACTCCCTTCCTTGTCGATAAAACCGTACACTGGAATTTCATCATCCCCTTTGGCCTGGAACATGCAACGCCCATCGCGAAAACGTGGGTAGGCGATGCCATTTACCCCGAACGCATCGGGGTCCGCATCTTCCTTCCAGACCAGGTCGCTGCGGAAATCGATTACAAGGTTGCCATCCAAATCGATAAAACCCCATTGGGTACCCTTGCGGATGGCGGCCAGGCCCTCGTGGAAAGGAGTTACTTCATCCAGTCCTTCCATAAGGGGTTTGTTCAGTGTTTTAATGGATTGGGTATTGCCGGTAAAGGGTATTGCCAGCAATACTGCGAAGATCAAAAGCGCACTTTTCATCGTAAGTAATTTTTCAGGTTTATATAATATCCCAAAGGCCGGATAAAGCGCGATGCTCTCCGGCCAGGGGTTGAGTAATCAGGTGTCCTCAAAACATGAGGTTGGAATAGATCATATATTTGAGATCCTTCGGCAGGGAGTCCCTTATATCTTCCAGTTCTCCAAGGGATACGTTTTTCCTGAGGAACATAAAGGTAATCTGGATGTATTTTTCTGCCAGGTCCTCTTCATAGCCAAAATCGTTGACGGCCGCGACCCCATCGTGCTTTCGTACCAGTTCGATGAATTCCTCCATATGTTTCATCCTCGGGGGTTTCCTTCTCGAAGTCCATCCATTGACATAGATGGCTTTCAGGAACATGGGGAATTGAGCTATCAGCTGAAGGGATTCCTCAAAAGGAATAATATCCCTCAGGGCGTGTAGGGTAGCCGTAAGAACCCGCCCGGCCTTATCATGGTCATTACCAAATCCCATATGCTCTGCATAGGCTTTGATAAACGTGTGACCTTCCTGTGCGTATTGATTGAAATTAAGTGCCATAGTGCAATGTTTTAGGATTCGCTCCTAAAGGTGGCACTTTTACCTTGCAGGAGAAATGACTTATGTCAATCCGTACGAATTTTCAGGATAAAGTTCCGGCATTTTCAGTACCGGCAGTGCAGGGCCAGTTCGGCCATTTCAGCAAAAGACCTTTCCCGGTCGGCTATGGAACTGCGTTCCCCCCGGACCAGAGAATCGGAGATGGTCAGGATGGTCAGGGCGCGGACCCCGTACCGGGCCGCCAGGGTATAAAGCCCTGCAGTTTCCATCTCCACACAGAGCACCCCGTGCTGTTTCCAGGGGGTATAGGCATCTTCTGAGGATGGGTAGAATTCATCTGTGGAAAGAATATTGCCGGCCTTGAAGGGCAGCCCCAGTGCTTCCGCCTGGTCCACAGCACGCTGCAATAGATCAAGATCGGCCGTGGGGGCATAGACTCCGTTCCCGAAGGTTTCACGAATAATCCCGGAGGTTGTGGAGGCGGAAAGGGCGATTACCAAATCACGCAGTTTCAGGTGCCCCTGAAGCGCCCCGGCCGTCCCCACCCGGATAATGGTCTTAACCCCGTAATCCCGGATCAGCTCGGTATAATAAATGAGGGCGGAAGGGATACCCATGCCGCTGCCCTAATATTTATACCTTTAGACTGGATCACCCGCATTTCTATGTCCCCGTCCATTGCAAAATTCATCGACCATACCCTGCTGAGTCCCACAGCCACCAATTCGGATATAGAGCGCCTTTGCCGGGAAGCCAGGGACTTCGGCTTCAAAGCTGTCTGTGTGGCAGGATCCCGGCTGGACCTCGCGCGGATCCCCCCGGAAGCCTTTATCCCCATGGCATCCCCCACGGCATCTTTCATCAGGCGGATATCGGGTAGGGTAGCCCCCGCCGGGCCGAAACCCGTGGAGGTTTTGACAAAATCCCATCCGGATTCCAGGGCCATCCGGCAGATTTTTCGTTTTTCCGAATCCTCCAGATAACAGGTTTCCAGGATCAGTTTCAGGGTCTTATCCGGGGCGCATTCCCTGATCTGCGTTAACTCCCGGGAAATTTGGGCCCACTCGCCCGATTTCGCCCATCCGGTGTTGAGGACCACATCCAGTTCATCCGCACCCGATGCTGCATAGGATGCCGCCTCACCGGTTTTCGCCTCTGTGGAAGCATTGCCGTGGGGAAAACCGACCACTACCGCCAGCAGGATATCGCGGCAAAGGCGCTCTATATCCGAATTGGTGGCTGTGGGACTCAGCAGGGTATGGTCGATGAATTTTGCAATGGACGGGGACATAGAAATGCGGGTGATCCAGTCTAAAGGTATAAATATTTGAAGGATTGCGAATCCGATTTCCCGTGCTGTTCCCGAACTGACGGAAGTCATAGAAGATCTCCATGGGCAGACCTACCTTTAAATGAAACAACCATTGCGATGAGAACGATCCTTATTCCGACCGATTTTTCCGAAAATGCCTGGCATGCCATTTCCTATGCCATGAATTTCTTCAAGGACGAAACCTGCACTTTTTACTTCCTGCACACCTATTCGCCGGCTTTTTACCGCATGGATTACGTGCTGGGGGGTCCCAGTTTCAGTGCCATTCCGGATGTGGGGGTGGATATCTCCCTGATGGGGCTCGAGAAGACCGTGGAGGATGTCAAGAAGACCTATGCCAATCCGAATCATAGCTATGAGGTCGTTTCCTCCTTCAATACGCTCACAGACGAGATCGAAGAGCTGATTACCGATAAGGGAGTTGATTTGGTGATCATGGGTACGCAGGGGGCCAGCGGAGCAAAGGAGGTTTTTCTGGGTTCCAATACCGTTTTTGTCATTCGAAAGGCCAAAGCCCCTGTGATGGCCATCCCGGAACGGGTGAAATATCATCCGGTACGACATATTTTGTTCCCGAGTGATTACCTCGCTGAATACAAACCGGAGGAGCTCCGGCCCATCCTGCAGATGGCGCGCATTCACCAGGCGAGGTTCACCCTGCTGCACGTCAATGAAGAAAGCGGTCTTTCTGCCAGTCAAAAGGATCATAAGGCCCATCTGGAAAGACATCTTGAAGAACTCGAATACGAAACCGTGGAGTTGGAGGGTCAGCTGATGCCCGATGCCGTTCTGAGGTATATCGAAGAACACCCGGTTGATCTGCTGGTCATGATGAATCGCAAACACTCCTTTTTTGAGAGGCTGCTGGTGCGTCAGAACATCGATCAGATCGGCTTTCACGTACAAATACCCTTCGTGGTCGTACCCGACACCTCTGTAATTTCAGAATAGTCATCGACATGAAAACTGTATTGCTGCCTACGGATTTTTCTAAAAATGCCTGGAACGCCATTTTTACCGCCTTGAAACTCTTTCACAATATCCAGTGTAAGTTCCTCCTCTTCCATACCTATGAACCCGAACTGACCAACATTCTGGGGGATCACGGGGAGCAACGCCTGGGGTCCATTTATGAGTCCATGGAAGCGGAATCCCGCAAACAAATGGACCATATCCTGAAATACCTCAAGGAACACCACCAGAATCCAAGGCATACCTTTAAGGTCCTCATCAGACCAGGAGACCTGATCGGTGAAGTCCGTGGGCGTATTAAGAAATCTCCCGTGGATATGATCGTGATGGGTACCCAGGGAGCCACCGGGGCCGAAAGGGTGCTTTTGGGCAGTAATACCGTACGCATGCTGAAGGGCATTAAAAACAGGCCTGTGCTGGCCGTCCCTGAATCCTATGATTTCCAGCGGCTGGACCATGTGGTTTTTCCCACTGATTATACCCGTTATTACGAACCCTATGAACTCCAGCCCCTTCTGGAACTTCTGAAGAGCTGGAAATCCACCCTGCATGTGGCCTACGCCGCCCGGGAGTTCAAATTAAAACCCTCTCAGGAATCCAACATGAAGTTACTCGAGACGCGTTTGCAGGATATGAAGGTACGTTTTGAAAAGGTACGGCTGGAAAAGAATCTCTCCCAGGCTATTTCAGAATTCAGCGATGCTGTAAAGGCCGACATGATCGCCCTGGTGCAGTACAAGCATAGTTTTCTGGAGAATCTGACACGAGAAAAAGTGGTAAAACGAATTGCTTTTGATTCGAAATTACCACTTTTGATACTTCCTCAGGTTCTTTAAAACAGATCAGAAAAACATCGTTTGAAGATTCCGTTCGTTAAAACTCAACAGGGGCAACCGGCTGTTGGAGGCCATTTGTTTGACCAGGTCCCGGTGGAAGAGTTTTTTGGCGGCACCTTTTTGAATCCGCTCCAGCATGGCAATCATGCCTGCGTGCTGGCTGACCGAATAATCCCTGAGTGAATAGATGATATTGTCGGATTTAAGTACTTCAAAATGGATCCGGTCGTAATCGATCTTCTGGGCGACCATTTCCTTGAACCATTCCATCTGTGAGGCCCCGGCGTATTCTTTATCCATGGTCACATGAACCACCCTTACGTCGGCGTTCCACGCCCTGGCGAGAACGACCAGTTTTTCGAGGGCCCTTAGATCTTCCACCTCAAAATCGGTGGCATACACCAGATCGGTCAGTTGTTCAAACCGATGGTCTGCCGGGACGGTAAGCACGGGACACGGGGCCTTATCGATCAGTTTCTTGGCCGTACTGCCCATAACCAGATCCTTAATGGCGCTTTCTCCTTTCATCCCCACCACGATCATACGGGCATGCCAGACAGTGGACTTGGCAATGATCCCGGAGAGAACGGACATGTTTTCCACGGGCTCGAATACCACCTCCGGCGGACGGGCAGTCTCTTCTCCCACATATTCATCAAAAAATTCGGTGAGCTTCTTCCGTTCGTGTTCCGTGGTATCCTTCCTCAGATCCGGGAAAGGGGCCTGTAGTTGTGTGCCGAGAACGGTGGGCAGGTCATATACATGCGTAAGGACCAGCCTCATATTAAGCATCTGGCCCAGCGAATTAGCGTATCTCATGGCACTAATGGAGGCTATGGAATAGTCGGTTGCGTAAAGAATGGATTTCATTACAGTGGGTTTTAAAGAGCGTATGATTTAATATTTAAATGTACTTCTGCTCCTGCGAAACCGAAATGATTTGTGTCAGTCAGCCCGAGCAGGATTACGGTTTTCCGCATAAAAAGTTAACCCGTATTTAAAGTGTCCGGTGGCCACCTTTGTCTTTGGAAACTCCTATTTTTGCAGGGAAACCCGATCAGATGTGCCCATGAACAAAGCCATATATCTTTCCACCATTGAAGCCAACAGTGGAAAATCCATCGTGACCCTGGGCCTTATGCACCTGCTGCTCGGGAAAATGGCCCGTGTCGGGTACTTCAGGCCCATCATTAATGACTATCCGGAAGGGGAGATGGACAACCATATCGAAACGGTCCTCACCTACTTCAAGATCCCCATGGAATACGAGGAGACCTACGCATGCACCCGTAGCGAGGTCGTCCTGAAAAACAGCCGTAATCAGGAAGATGAGGTGCTGGATACCATCATCAGCAAGTACAAAGCGATCGAGTCCCGATTTGATTTCGTCCTGGTGGAGGGTACCGATTTTGAAGGTGAGGGCACGATCATTGAATGGGATTTTAATGTGCTCATAGCCAAGAACCTGGGCATTCCGACCATCATCATTTCAAGTGGGGTGGGGAAGACCCTGGACGAATTTGTCAATTCCCTGGCCCTGGCCTGTGATTCCTTTGCCGACAGGGGCGTACAGGTGCTGATGGCTGTTGCCAATAAAGTACAGCCCGAGAACCTGGAATTGGTCCTGAAGCGCATGGGGCAGGAACTTCCCAAAGAGGTATTGCTTGCTGCCATTCCAATGAACCGTGCGCTGGGAAATCCAAGTATTCGCGAAATTGTGCAGGCCGTCCACGGGAAGGTTCTTTTCGGAGCGTCCCACCTGGACAACCAGGCAGGCCATTTTGGGGTAGGGGCCATGCAGCTCAGGAACTATCTGAATTACATGGGGCAGGACGCCCTAGTCATCACCCCGGGGGACCGGGCAGACATTATCCTGGGAGCCCTTCAGGCCAATATTTCGAAAAATTATCCGTCAGTTTCTGGTATTGTGCTTACGGGCGGTCTGGTGCCGGAAGATACCATCATCCGCCTTATCGAGGGACTGTCCGAAATCGTTCCCATCATCTCCGTTCAGGGAGGTACCTATTCCGTCACCAACCAGATCGGGGCCGTCCGACCCCGTATCTATCCGGAAAACCGGAAAAAAATCGGGCTTTCCATCAAGGAATTCTCAAGGTCTGTACCTGAGGACGACCTTGCAGAACGCCTGGTGACCTTCCAGGCGGAAGGGATCACCCCCAGGATGTTCCAGTTCAACCTCCTCAAAAAAGCCCAGACGGACCGCAAGCGGATTGTCCTGCCCGAAGGCACGGATGAGCGTATCCTGAGAGCCAGCAGGGACCTGGTCCATACGCATGCAGCGGACATCACCCTTTTGGGGGACCCGGAGGCAATTGGCCAGAAAGTGCAGCTGATGGGCCTCGACCTGGATCTCGAAAACGTGCAGGTGATCGACCCCAGGAACTCCCCCCAGTTTGAGGACTATGCCAACACCCTCTACGAGCTTCGGAAACACAAGAACATGAATCCGGCCACCGCCAGGGACCTCATGGAGGATGTTTCCTATTACGGTACTATGATGGTATATAAAGGGCATGCAGACGGGATGGTCTCAGGGGCGACCCATACTACCCAGCATACGATAAGGCCTGCCCTGCAATTCGTCAAGACCCGGCCGGGGGTCTCCCTGGTTTCCTCCGTGTTCTTCATGCTCCTGCCAGACCGTGTTGTGGTCTTCGGGGATTGCGCCATCAACCCGAACCCGACCGCAGAAGACCTCGCTGAAATCGCCATTTCCTCAGCCGATACCACCCTCAATTTCGGTCTTGAAGCCCGTATCGCCATGCTCTCTTATTCCTCGGGAACGTCAGGGCAGGGGGCAGATGTGGACCGGGTACGGGAGGCGACCCGTATCGTCCGTGAAAAAAGACCTGAGCTCAAAGTTGAAGGACCCATACAGTATGATGCCGCAGTGGATCTCAAGGTCGGGAAAAGCAAGCTGCCTGAATCCGAGGTGGCAGGCCGTGCCACGGTTTTTGTGTTTCCGGACCTGAACACCGGAAACAATACCTACAAAGCGGTGCAGCGGGAGACGGGAGCCCTTGCAATTGGCCCCGTACTGCAGGGCCTGAACAAGCCGGTCAACGACCTTAGCCGGGGATGTTCCGAAGACGATATCTTCAATACGGTTATCATCACCGCCATACAGGCCCAGGAGACTGAAAGGAGATAAGAACCAAAGTAAAGACACGCCTCTTGATGAATGCCCAGATACTTGTTTTGAATTCGGGGAGCTCTTCTCTGAAATTCCAGCTGATTGAAATGCCCGGGGAAACCGTTATCTGCGAGGGGATGGCGGAACGGATCGGTTCCGAAAAGGGCCTGTTGAAAATTCGGACCGGGGAGAAATCCCTGGAGGAAGATCTGGGGTCCGTGAATCACGAGGGGGCCCTGGAACGGATTGCCACCCTGCTCAGGGACCCGGCCGTTGGCGGGATCCGGACAGAGGGGAGGCTGGCTGCCGTTGGGCATAGGGTCGTACACGGTGGGGACCGGTTTTCGAATACCACTGAGATAAATGAGGAAGTCAAAAAACAGATACGGGATCTCTCCCGCCTGGCCCCCCTGCACAACCCCCCCAATCTGGAGGGAATCCTCCTGTCTGAATCCCTGTTTCCCGGAGCACTGCAGGTAGCCGTCTTTGACACCGCCTTCCATCAGACCATTCCGCTGAAAGCGCGGAAATACGCGATTCCAGATGCCTTGTTCAAAGCCCATGGGGTACAGGTCTACGGGTTCCACGGGACGAGTCATAAATACGTTTATGAACAGGTAGCCCCAGGGATGGGCGAAGATTCCCGGGTCGTGAGCCTCCACCTTGGAAATGGCTGCAGCGCCACCGCCATCAGAAATGGTAAAAGCATTGATCACAGCCTTGGATTTACACCTTCCAACGGACTGATCATGGGTTCCCGGAGCGGTGATATCGATCACGGGATCATTTTTTTCCTGGTCGATACCCTGGGGTATTCCCTACACGAAGTAAACAATCTCCTGACCAAGGAAAGCGGGTTACTCGGACTGACGGGATTCACGGATTTCCGGGACATTCAATCAGGAGCTGAAGCGGGAGAAGACAATTGTGTGCTGGCCATGGAGATGGCTGCATACCGGATTCGAAAATACATAGGAGCCTATGCCGCCGCCATGAACGGACTGGATGGATTGATCTTTACAGCAGGGATAGGGGAACATTCGCCTGCCTTGCGCAAGGCTGTTTGCCAGGAGATGGATTTTCTTGGAATCCGTCTGGATCCGGTTAAAAATAAGCACGCGGGAAGTGGGATGCAGGCGATCCACGCTGCAGATTCCAGGGTGCAAATTTGGGTGGTGCCCACGGATGAGGAGCTGGAAATTGCCCGTCAGGCATACCGTGTATACAGGGAATCAGCCCATTAGGTCATCCGAATGCCCGGGCATGGGTAGCACTACCATTTCTTGGCATACCCGAAGACCATCATCTTGAATTTGCGGAAATCCCGGGTGAATACATCCATTTTTTCCCGGAGTTGCCGGTGTTGGTCCCGGTAGGCATTGTCTGCGATCCCCTCGGCCCCTTTTTCAATGTCACTCAAAAGGCGTTCGTGTTCCAGGATTTCGTCAGAGAGGTACTCATACAACATTTCATGCAGGCGGTCCAGATTCCGTAGCATTTCCGAATAGTCTGCGCCTTCCGGGGCTTCCCGGTGCTGTTTTTCCAGGATGGCGGTGAAGAACCTCGTTTCATCTTTCCAGAATGCAATGGTCTCCAGCCACATATGACTCTCATAGTGCAGTCCCTCCAGGCTTTGAGGCAACAGGTAATCGGATGAAGAGACTAATTTCTTGGTACTCATTTTCAGTTCATTTAAGATTCATATAATCGATCCTTCAGGGAATTGCGAAGCAGCTCCCTGGCGCGTTCCAGCGTTTGTTCAATTCGTTCGGGGGAAACCCCCTTGATGCGGGCGATATCCTCTGCGGAGAACAGCTGTTCGGTGGCGAGTTCAAAAACCGAACGCATATTGGGAGGCAGCTGGAACAGGACTGTATCCAGGTGGCGCTGGGTGCGCCCCTGTTGTTCGTTCGTATCCAAAAGGGCCATCAGGTCCTCGTGCGCATCGTCCAGGTAGATGTTCTTCAGCAGGAAGTGATGGTTTTTATAGGAGATATCATCTAATTCGTCCATCATGACCAGGTCGCCATCCCCGTCCGTGCTGAAGTCCTCTTTCATTTCTTCCAGCTCTGCCCTGGAATAGTCATCAATATTGTCATAGAAGTACGATTCGAATTCTTCTTCCACCTCCATGTCCTCCAGCAATTTCTCTGCCCTTTTGAACAGCCAGGCGTGGAATTCATCTTTATCCCGCACCTCATCAAGGTGGTCGTATACATCGATGATTAACTGGTCGAAGAGGTCCTCGGGTTCAAACTTGTTATGGGAAATAACCCCTTTTTCGAGGGCGATACGCAGTCCGCGGGTGATATACCGCCTGATGTCGGGCAGCACCTTAAGCAACAACTCATTGAAGGCACTCCTCTTGTCTTCGGCACGAAGCCTTTTCAGGGTCTCAAAATTATCGTTGACATACCGGTGAAATTCGGCCTGTTTTTTATCGTAGTGCAGGGTATTTTTCATGACATTATCAGTTACGGGATTATGTTTCCAAGTTCTCAATTCCATCCCGGGAAAGAAATGACCTAGGTCAGTCATACCTGTCTTTTGACGACGGGGCAAGGATACGGGTTAAGACCTTCCATAAACCGTTCCGGGTCCTGGGAGAAAAATCGTTAAAAGGGGCATGCGAATGATGTAAATCATTTCGGGGTAACCCATGGAGATATAGCTTTGGGAGGTGAAAGGATTATTAATTTAAAACCCATAAGCTATGAGAACTGACAGTGGAACCGTATTACTGGCATTGCTTTCCGGGGCCGCGATTGGTGCCGGAATGGGAATCCTTTACGCTCCTGATAAAGGGTCCAACACCCGTAAGAAAATCAAGAGGAAAGTAGAGGAGACCGGCCAGGATCTCGCAGATCGAATTACCCATGCCAAGGAAGAACTTACCCGTTCTGCCCTTGAAAAAAGGGAAGAGTTTGAACACAAACTGGAGGATACCCTTAGTACGATGAGCTATAAGGCAGATGACATCATCGCCGGCCTCGAACACAAACTGGAGGACCTTCGCAAGAAAAACGCTCAACTTCAGAAATAGAATAAATGGCCGCCCCAGTGCTTCAGGAACCTATATTGAAAGCCGTGGGAGAGGTTCAGAATTACGTTGAATCCAGTACGGATTACCTCCGTTTACAGATGTTCCGAACGCTCATGCGTCTGCTGACTTCGCTTGCGAAATCAGTGGTGGTGGGCGTTTTGGTCTTTCTCTCTCTGCTGTTTCTCTCCGTGGCCGCTGCCCTGGCGCTAGGCTCCTGGCTGCAGGATGACCTGCTGGCTTTCCTTTTAATCGGGGTGTTTTACCTGCTGTCAGCAGGGGTTGTCTATCTGCTGCGGCATCGGATTGAAAGGACAATCATCAGATCCTTCTCAGATTTGTATTACGACTGACCATGGAACGGAAATTTTCATCTTTCGAAGAAATCGATGCCCGGTTGCAAATTCTTAAGATGCAACGCGATCTGAGCCTGCGGCGTCTGAGAAGGGATCTCAGCCACAGTCCAGGGGAAATACTCAGGGAAGGTATCAGGCGTGTACGACCCGCATTGAATAACCTCGCTATTGGCTGGATGCTCCATAAGCTAAGGGAACTGAGGCGAAAAATACGCCCCGAACTTCCTGAACTGCCTTAGCCAAAGGTGGCAATTCCTTCCAGTCCTTTAGGATCAGAAATAATGATCCGGCGTGCCTTACCCATCTCGATAATCCCTTCCTCCTTGAGTTCTGAAAGGGTCCGGATGGCTGTCTCGGTGGCCGTGCCCACCATGCCGGCAAGGTCCTCCCGGGCAATGTCAATTCCCTCATGGGTGGCATCCTGTATCAATCCTTCCCTCAGCAATTTCAAAAGGACTCTGGCAAGTCGTTGCCTCACCGGGCAATAGGCAAGATCTACCAGTTGCTCCTGGGCGTCTATCAGGCCTTTTGAGATAAGTCCCATGAATTTATGAGACACTTCCGGGTTCTCCTCCAGCAGGTGTATGAAATCCGACTTGGGAATGCTGTAGATTTCTGAGGATTCGATAAAAGTGGCCGTATCCAGATAGGTGCCTTCCGGGTTGAGCAGGGAGAGCCATCCGAGAAAGTCCACCTTCTTGCTGATACCGGTGACCAGTTCCTTCCCTGCTTCCGTGGACTTATAGGTTTTTATGAGCCCACTTTTGATAAAGAAGAGATTGTGGGCAGCATCTCCTTCCATGTAGAGCAATTCCTTGGCGGGGTATTTTTTTGAATAATAGCTTCGTTCAATCTGTTCGAGGTTCAGGTAGGCGGCAGCCTGCTCCATGAATTCGGTGACTCCTTCGAGATCCCTGCTGAATTCGCGCTGGAGGAAGTCGTGCCTGCGGAGGCGGGAGCTGATGGCCTCGAGCAATTCGTGTTCCTCAAATGGCTTGGTAAGATAGTCGTCTGCCCCGAGGTTCATCCCCTTACGGACATCCGATCTATCCGCCTTGGCACTGAGGAAGATAAAAGGAATCCCCGCGGTTACCCGGTCTTTCTGCAGGGCTTCAAGCACCTGATATCCATCCAGTCCCGGCATCATGATGTCACAAATGATCAGGTCCGGGTTGAAGGATTGTGCCTTCCGGATACCGGATTCCCCATCCGGGCTCGTCGCCACCTTATACCCTGACAATTCCAACAAATCCGCTGTATTCTCACGGACGTCCTCATTGTCCTCAATGATCAGAATCTTTTTCATGTATTGCAGGATTATAACGAACCGGGAGTTTCAGATAGAACGTACTGCCTCCGCCCAGGCTGCTTTTAAAGTTTATCGTGCCTCCCATCAATTCGGTGTAATGTTTTACAATATGCAGCCCAAGGCCCGTTCCAGGGATATTGACTGCGTTTTTCGCCCTGAAAAACCGGTTGAATAACTGGTCCTGTTCCTCTTTGGGTATGCCCATGCCCTCGTCCTGTACGGAAATATTGAGAAAGTCCTCATCGTTCCGGATATGTATGAAAATAGCACTTTTCTCCGGGGAATACTTAATGGCATTTGAAAGCAGGTTGACCAGGATATGGCGCATCAGTTTTGGATCCAGGCAGACCTGCATGGAGGTGATTTCGAAATCCTCATAAAAATGCTGGCCCACCTTCAGGTTACTTTCCATTTCTTCAAGAACGGAACGGATCAGATCCAGCAGGTCGAAGGTCTCCGGCTGGCAATCCATTTTGCCTTCCTCAAGTTTGCCGAGCGACAGGAAGTCATCCAGGATGACCACGAGGTTCCTTACATTGTTCTGGATTTGTTTCAGGTACCTAAGGCGTCGTTCTTCCTTGCCCGGTTCATTCTGTTTTTGGATAAGAATGGCCGAAGAGTGGATGGCGCTCAGCGGGGTCCTGAACTCATGGGAGGCCATGGAAATGAACCTGGATTTCAAATCGTTCAGCTCCT
>JARRQA010000012.1:0-26819 GCA_037382325.1 Robiginitalea sp. | reverse complement strand
GGCTTTTTTGTGCTCCGTCACATTGCTCAGCACGAGCAGGGCCCATCCCATGCTTTCCCCGACCGGGAGCGGGGTGGAGTTTACCGAATAGGTGTATCCGTCCAGTTCCAGTTCGAAAGAGAGGTGTTGTCCCTGGAGGGTTTGGTTTATTTTGGTTCTGAGATCCAACAGCTTGGAAGGGGAGAGGCCCGGCGTATCCATGACACTCCTGTTTGTGAACTTCCAGCCTTCGAGGCCCATCCGGTTCAGTTCCTCTCCTTCCAGGTGTTCGTACTTCAGTTCCTGGTCAAATACCATGATCACCCCCTTGGGGAAATGCTGTGCTATGGCTCTGAAAAGGGCCCGGCTCGCGGATGCCCGTTCTTCCGCCTCCCGGGTGGTTTGAATTTGTTCCTGAAGACTGACATTTGATTCCAGTAATTTTTGCACCGTTGATTCTACCTCCTGGGTACGATCGGCTACATCCTTTTCGAGGTTTTTGGCGTACTGTTCCAGTTGGCGATTACTTTCTTCGATCCGGCACCGGCTCTGATACCTCTCTATGGCAAGCCCTGTCAGTTGTATCGCATCCTTCAGAAATTCAAGCTGTTCCTTTTCAGGACTGCCAGGATATTTGCCAAAAAAGGTGCAGGTCCCCAGGACCATCCGCTCCGAGGACAGGATCGGATAGGACCAGTAACTGCGGATCCCCTGTTCCCTGAGTGCATTTGTGAAGGGGATGGCCCCAACTTCCCTGTTCAAGTCCTCCAGGATAACGGTTTCCCGTGTTTGCACTGCTTTTATGCACGGGCAGCCGCGTTTCTTTTTCAGCGGAATCCGTTTAAATATCTTTTCAACAGCCTTCGGAAGATTATGGGAGGCAATGGATTCAAGGAACTCTTTGTTCCCGTGCCACAGAGAGATAAGGACGCCTGTTTCGGGTGCTACATTCCCGAGAAAGTCGGCAATGGCTCCCGAAATGTTCTCCAACGGCTGGTCCTGGGTAATGGCTTCGAGGATTTTCCGCGTATGGTCTTTGCGCTCCCCTTCAAATACCAGTGTACTGACATCGTTCTGTACCCCGATAAAATGGGTAACAGTACCCGCTGTATCCCTGATGGGAGTAATGGTGAGTTCATTCCAGAAAAGGCTGCCGTCTTTTTTATAATTCCGTAAAACCACCCGGGAGGATACTCCTTTTTCAAGGGCTTCCCGGATTTGGCGGACTTTTTTCCGGTCTGTCTCTGCCCCCTGGAGGAAGCGGCAGTTTTTCCCCAGCACCTCTTCCTGTGAATACCCGGTTATGGTACTGAAGGCCTCATTGCAATAGATTATCGGCAAGTCCGGTAATCGCGCGTCCGATATCAGGATTCCATTACCGGCGGCCTCAAGGGCCCTGTTCCGGAGATCCAGGATCTGCTGGGTGTTTTTGGTCGTAGTGATATCCCTGACCACAGCCAGAACATGTTCATTTTCCATGCAGGCGTACCGGATCTCAAAAAATTGCCTGTCCTCAGGCCCCTCTGTCGATATCTCCAGGATTGCCGGGTTTGCCTTTTTACAGGATTCCCGGATTTTAAAGAGCATTTGTTCCCCGATCCTGCCCGGGAATGCCTCAGTAACAAGTTTGCCGATCAGTTTTTTTCCCTGGAAAACTCCGGGAGCAGGATGTGCGTCCTGTACGCTTAAAATTTTGCCCTCCTGGTTGTGTAAAAGGATGACATCCGGGATAGCTTCCAGGATGGCCCGGTTCCTGGCTTCGCTCCGCACCAATTCCAGTTCAGCCTCTTTTTGTGCTGTGATATCTTCCCCGGAACAGATCAAACCCGTATTACTTCCCTCAGCGTCCTTAAGAATGGCATTTTTCCATCGAATCAATCTTTTTTCGCCCTTTTGGGACACAATGGAGGTCTCAAAAGAATCGGTCAGCTCGCTTTTTCCTTTTAAGGTCCGGTCAAAGAGGAGTCTGAGTCGTTTTCGTTCTGAAGGGCTCCCGAGGAAGGTCAGCCAATTCTTATTCAGCAGTTTCGTCATGGGATATCCGAGAACTTCGCAAACCTTTTGGTTGGCCAGGGCAATGGTGTAGTTGGGCCTGAGGACCACAAACATGGAGGCCGCAGAATCGAGATAGTTACGGAGTTGTCTTTTGCCATCTTTCAGGGCGTGCTCGTTCCTCACACGGTCACTCACATCCCTGAGGATGGTGAGGATCCTGTGATTGTTCATCGGAACCATCCTTGCCTCGTAAAAGCTTTTCTGTACCCCTGAAATGCTGAATTCGAAGTATGCCGGTTGATTTTCGCTGCGGATTCTGGCAAAAGCATCCTCAAATAGCTTTAGCACGTCCGGTGGTAAAAATGCGGACATATGCCGGTTTTTCACCGGCTGGCGCACTGGGATAAATATCGTGTAAAGGGCGGGGTAATAATCCAGGAAATTTCCCTTGTCGTCCTGTATGAAGATCGCATCGGGAACAGCCATGAGCAATGCCTCGGTCTTGATCTTTTCCTCCCGTAGCAAGGCCGTTGGATTTTCTTTTCTCACGCCTTCGGGCAGGTGCAGCAGCAGGGTGGTGTTTCCTTCACCGATTGGATAGGAGCTTATGTGAAGCGGAAATTCCTTTCTCCCGCCCATCCGGCACAGACCTTTAAGGCATGCGGGTTCCTTTTGCGGAAAGCCATCCTCGGGAATCCCTTCCGTGATAAAATCACTCAATGAACGGGCAATAGGATTGTCCGTATCGAACCCGAACAGATCGGCCGCCGCCTGGTTGGAATTTCTAATGATCAAATTCTGGTCTATCAGCAGGCAAGCATCCCTGCTGTTTGCCATGAGGGCATTTAGGAAGTCGGTATGTAACCCAATTTGATTCATGCACTGTATTTTCCGAATGCCTGCCGGGGGTTGCCTGTCTTGCTGAAAACACTGAAGTTCGTACCTTGGTGGCTCAGAGGTTATGCCACTGATCTGAAAGTTCTGAGATACGCCTTTAGCAGCTCCCGGGAAATGTCATCCTGAATCATATAAAGTTAGGAGTGGGACAAATGCATTTATATGACAATGATCATATTAGGAAACACAGGGCGACATCTTCGCGGCTACCTAATTTAAATAAAAAAACCTATGAAAACAGGTCTGATTCTATCAGGTGGAGGGTATCGGGGCATAGCCCATATCGGAGTGATCAGGGCAATGGAGGAGGCCGGCATTACCCCGGATGCGATTGCGGGTACCAGTGCAGGGGCAGTGGTGGGTGCCCTGTATGCCAGTGGCCTTTCCACCGCGGAGATGCTGGATTTTTTTAAGGGACTTCAGCTTTTCAGTATTGGGAATTACGCCTTTGGAAAGCCTGGATGGCTGGATCCTGACAACTTTTATGAAAGCTTCGGCAACTTTCTTCCGGTGGATGATTTCAATTCCCTGAAGATCCCCCTTAAGGTGACCGCTACCAATATCCTAAATGGAAAACTGCAGGTCTTTGAGGAAGGACCTTTGGTAAGGCCGCTACTTGCATCGGCTGCTTTTCCCGGAATTTTCGCTCCTGTTGAAATTGGGGATGGCTATTATGTGGATGGGGGAGTACTTAACAATTTTCCCGCGGACTTGCTCAGGGAGGATTCCGACTACCTCATAGGGGTCTATGTAAATCCCTTTGAAGAGGTGGCAAAGTCCGATATCAAGAATTCAATTACGGTGGTGGAAAGGGTTCTGAAACTGAAGACCGCTCAGGAGTCCATTCAAAAATTCGAGCTATGTGATATGGTGGTATATCCGAAAAAACTCCGTAAATACAGTACTTTCATTGAAAAAGATCTGGATACGATCTTCGAGCTTGGTTACCGGGAAGCCAGGGAACAAATCAAGGCAGCTTCTTCCGATTTGCCCACCTCCAAAGAGGCATAAAAAATCCCGGCATTGCAGCACTTATGGACATCGAATATTTGCAATGCCGGGATTTTGATAATTGAAGGGCTTAATCAGCCAACTTCAATAACTTTCGGAGGCCTCTTCTTGGCTTCTTCTTTTTTCATCACATTGAAACTAAGAATGCCATCGTTGTATTTCGCTTTGATTTCTTCCTCCTTAACGGATTCAGGAAGCATCAGAGATCTTTCAAAGGCTTCGTAATTAAATTCCCTGCGGGTATACTCATCCTCTTTTTCCACCTCTGTGTGCTTTTTCTCAGCGGTGATGTTCAGGCATCCATCTTCAATAGTTACATTGAAGTCTTTCTTGGAAAATCCGGGCGCGGCTAATTCGATTTCGAAATGGTCGTCAGTCTCCTTGATATTCAAGGCAGGTTCTGCGGTTTTACCATTCCAGAAATCCGCATTCATAAGCCCTTTATTCCACATTCTGTCATCAAAGAAATTTTCCAAATCGAAGAAGTCCTGAGTCATCAGGTTTCCGAAAGGTCTTCTTTTAAATTTAACTAAGGTCATGACAAGGATTTTAGGTTAGACAATCAGTTCATGAACCCGAAATTAGGATATGCATTGAGCGATTCAAATGACCCAGATCAGTATGCGGTATTTAATCGGAAATTTTAACGAATATCCAGGTGATTCGGGTTCCGCTATCTTGCCTCAAAACCGGTAAAAAAATAGATTCCGGAGGTGGACCTGGTTTGTGAGGATGTGAAGGGATAGGTTTTTTAATTTCAAAAGGATCCTGCTCGAGGGCCCCTCCCGCCCTCCCGATTGCTAAGTTCCCCAGCCAGGCTGAAAGTAACAATCAGTTCCGGAAGTATTCCACAAATTCCCCGTCAATGCTCAATACTGGCTCAGGTGATTTATGAGTGGCTTCGTCTTGCCCGGTCCTGTGCCAGCGAAAGTTGAAATTAGGAGTATTGCTCCGGCGGCGTGTCCTGGGCGCACCCCGTTGTAAAAAGGAGGGCCAAACTTTGGATAAAGAGCCAGTGGATACTTTGAATTTTGCAGGAACCCTGCACCGCACAAGTGGCCTGAATTACTCCTGCTAAGCGATCCAGGGGCATTCCACGACTGCAAATAGAAAACCCCGGCCTGCAAATGCTGGCTGCAGCGTTTTGGGTTTTCCTTCCGAAGGCTGTTATGGGCAATGATTAGGGACTTCCATCAGTTATCCGGGATGTTTTGTGGGAACTACCATTGGATTATGCCTGCGGCATGATCCAGATGGATCCCGCTTCTGCAAATAGAAAATCCGGATTCACTGGTTAGTGAATCCGCTATTTTTGTTTTTCCAGGTTTTGGAGTAAACTCCAAACCTTTTAAA
Source organism: Robiginitalea sp. (assembly GCA_037382325.1). Classification (GTDB taxonomy): domain Bacteria; phylum Bacteroidota; class Bacteroidia; order Flavobacteriales; family Flavobacteriaceae; genus Robiginitalea. Next base: position 21,584 of record JARRQA010000012.1, on the reverse strand, counting down.
ACAAAAAAACCACAACCTAAGGTTGCGGATTTCCTGCTTGATGTGGGATATACTGGATTCGAACCAGTGACCTCTGCCCTGTCAAGACAGCGCTCTAAACCAACTGAGCTAATATCCCTTAAGGCGTCGCAAGATCGGAAAAATTACCCTTTTAAAAAAGGGGCCCGCTTAAAATTGAAACGGGTCCTGTTATCACAAGGCCCTTACAGGTAATCCAGCACCCGTTCCAGCGCCATCCCCCGGGAAGCCTTGATCAACAAAGTGGCAGGGCCTTCAATGGGTTCGGCTTTAAGAAAGGCCAGCAGTTCCTCAAAGGTCCTGAATTGCTTTGCCTTTGACCGCGTCCGGGAAAAGGCTTCGCCCACCAGGTAAAGGGTGTCAATCCCCAGGGATAGGCCAAGCTCATACCGGCCAGGTGCCGGAGGGCAACATCCATGCTGCGTGGGTTGGCATTATAGGCATCCAGGATGATTTCCAGGTCTTTCTTTTGAACCAACTGGGAACGGTTGTTCTCCGGGACATATCCTTCCAGGGCTTCCTTTACATCCGATAGGGGAACGTTGAAGTTTTTTCCTATTAAAACAGCGATGGCACAATTGGGGAAATTATAGGCCCCGCTAATTTGTGTTTCAATGGTAAGGTCCTCAACCCGCAATTTGACATAAGGGAAGGCCCCGAGGTTTTCGATGTGGTAAAATTCCGGATCCGAGGTGCTGAAACCGATTTTCTTGCCGTACCCGTTTAATTTTTCCTGCTGAACCGGATCATCGGCATTGAAGAAAACGTGCTTCCCCGCGCCAAGAAGGTAATCGTACAGTTCACTTTTTCCCTTAATAACCCCTTCCACGCCCCCGAAGCCTTCCAGATGTGCCTTGCCAAAATTTGTAATGTAACCGTAATCGGGCTCTGCCAGCCTGGAGAGAAAGCCTATTTCACCCTGGTGGTTGGCCCCCATTTCGATCACAGCTATTTCCGTGTCCGCACTAAGTCTGAGCAGGGTCAGGGGCACCCCCATATGGTTGTTCAGGTTGCCCTTTGTACTCAGGGTATTGTATTTTCGATTCAGGACGCGGGATATGAGTTCCTTGGTAGTGGTTTTACCATTGCTCCCGGTAAGGGCGATGATGACAGCCCCGGACTGGCGTCGGTGGTGGGTGCCCAGGTCCTGCAGGCATTTAAGGGCATCCCCTACAAGGAGGTGCCGGCCGGTCTCTGCAAATTCCGCTTCATCCACAACGGCATAGGCAGCCCCCTTTTCAAGGGCCTCTGTGGCGTAGGCGTTCCCGTTGAAATTCGGGCCTTTCAGGGCGAAGAAGAGACTGTCTGGAATAATGTGGCGGCTGTCCGTGCAAACCCTGGGGTGCTTCAGGACCAGCTGGTAGATCTCTTCAATACTCATGGGGTAAATATAAAAAGCCCTGACCGAAAAGTCAGGGCTTTCTAACAGCATTGCGGATTTTATTTTCTCACTTTTTTCCCGCGTACTGTCTTGTTCTTTCCTTTGGATTTGGATCCCACTCTGGACATTGCGCAGCGGAAGCCGATATAGTCGGTTGCCATGTATTGCGGCAGGTACCTGCGCTGGGCCGGATCCAGCCAGTAGGCCCGGTCTCTCCAGGAGCCTCCTTTGTAAACCCTCACCTCGTCATTGATCAGGGTGGTACGGTGGTTGCTCTTGTCGTATTCCCGGATAAGATTTCCTTCTTCATCCCTTTCCACGCGGTGCTTCGGGGAGTTGTACATCCGGTCCTGCTCATCTTCCTCATCGCTGAAGCGATCAAAGAAACGGGAGGATCCTGGGTCTCCATCCCTGTATCCGCGGTTGTCACTTTTGGAGAAGTTGGTCCGCAGGTAGGTGTCTTCCTCATCCACGGGTACCATTTCCACTTCCCCGGGGAGGTTTACGGCCACAATCTTACCATTCGGGAGGGTGTCATACACGATTTCTCCCTCGGGCAATACTTTTACCTTACCATCATCGGCTATGGCTTTCTTCATAAATATGTTACCCCGGTAGTAATTGAAGTCGCTTATTTCATCGTCCACGATCGGGCGGTACACATCGGCCACCCATTCGGCCACGTTACCGGCCATATCGTAAAGGCCGTGGTCATTCGGCTTATAGGTTTTTACGGGAGCGGTGATATCCGCGCGGTCATCCGACCATCCGGCAATTCCGCCGTAATCCCCTTTGCCCTGCTTGAAGTTCGCCAGCTGGTCTCCGCGACCCACACGCTGGCCATTCCGGGTGTAGTCCCCTTCCCAGGGATACTTCTTACGACCCCGATAATTGTTGTACTCACGGGTCCCAACAAGGGCCTGGGCAGCGTATTCCCATTCGGTTTCCGTGGGCAGGCGGTAGGCAGGCATGATGACACCGGTGCTTCTTGAAGCGAATACAGGGACGGAATCTTTTTGCTTCTTGCCCACCAGTGTATCGATCTGGCCACCGTACACAGATTTCGGGTTGTTCAGGTAGGATTCCGTACTGAACGCTCCCCCGATTTCTCCATTCATAGCCCGGTATTTTACATCTTCAGCCAGATAGCCTTCGCGCTCCAGCATTGCCTCGTTTACCCGGTCGGTTCGCCATTCGGCAAATTGGGTGGCCTGCACCCAGTTCACACCCACTACCGGGTATTCCGCATAGGCGGGGTGCCTCAGGTAGTTGTTGGTCATGGTTTCGTTATAGCCCAGACGGTTCCTCCAGACCAGGGTGTCGGGCAGCGCCCCGACATAGATATTGGTGTAATTCGGGTCTTCCGGGGGATAGACCTTTTTCAGGTAATCGAGATACTCGAGGTACATCACATTGGTGACCTCGGTTTCATCCATGTAGAAAGACTGTACGTGCTGGGTGGTGGGGGTGTTGTTCCAATCGTGCATAACGTCATCCTGTACCTTCCCTTTGGTGAAGGTACCTCCCTCAATGAACACAAGCCCGGGGGCCGTTTCCTGTTCCTTAAAGTCGGAATTGTATTGAAAACCACCTTCCTTGGCATTTATTTTCCATCCGGTTGCCCTGGATATGTCTTTAGACCCCGAGGACTTTTTGCAACTTTGCAGGCTCAGGGAGCCAATCACAAGGGCTGCCGTTACGAATGCGCTGATACGTGTTTGTTTCATCTGTATTTGGGACTTAGGTTTCAGATCAGGCCCGGAAGGCCTTCAGTCGGTTCAAAAATTGTTGCTATTCGGCTAATTAAACGGGCAAAAACCCATAATATTTTATGTACTTGTCAAAAACTGTGTCCCGCTGGTCAGATCCAGAACGGGCAGGTTTGCATTCATAACGGGTATTTCGGAAATCTAGTATAGTGGATCGGGAATTTTAAATCCCAGGGCCGCCAGTATTTCCTATCTTTGGGTTAAAGGGCTGCAGGATGCCTCAGGTGCCGCAATAAACCCGCTAATGACAGCTTCTACAGGAGGCTTGAATGAATAACGGGTTGAACTTGTCGAAATCTGATTACCTTACACAAGATAATTTTTAAAATGCCGTTACCAATCAATATGTAGGATACCCGCAGGGGTATGGGCGGCACTGTCCTTTGGCGATGCCTTATACATATACACCAGCACAATGAAAAAATTAAGTCTTATCCTTCTCATGTTGATTTCGGCAACGGTCGTTGCCCAGAGTGGGGAACGCGTGATTACCACGGCCGTACCCTTTCTGACCATTGCTGCAGATGCACGGTCGTCTGCCATGGGGGATATCGGGGTTGCCAGTTCCACTGATGTTTTTGCCCAGCAGTGGAACCAGGCTAAATATGCCTTTGCAGAGCGCAAATCCGGGATAGGGATCAGCTATACCCCATATCTGGAGAGTATCATTACTGACATTGCCTTGCTCAATGGAAGCTATTTCAATAAAATCAACGAACGAAGCGCCTTTGCCTTTTCCCTCCGCTACTTCACCCTCGGTGAAATTGAACTCAGGAATTCCTTTATTGAAGAAGGAGTCCTGGTGAAGCCCAATGAACTGGCCATTGACGGATCCTATGCCCTGAAGCTGAGTGAGGAGTTTTCTATGGGAATTACCGGACGTTTTATCAGTTCCAATCTGGAAATCCCACAACTGGGCAATGCCGTTCAGGATGGAAATACCTTCGCCGTGGATGTGGGTGGGTACTACCGCGGCAGGGAGAAAGCCTATAATAGTTTTGACGGAAGGTGGGTCTGGGGATTCAATGTCTCCAATATCGGACCCAAAATCCGGTATGATGCGGCAGGTCAGGAAAACTTCATTCCAACTAATCTTGGCCTTGGTGGCGGTTTTGATTTTATTTTCGATTTCGATAATGTGCTGTCCCTTCGTACCGAATTCAACAAGCTACTGGTCCCCACTCCTCAGGATTTTAACGGGGATGGTGAAATTGATGCCATCGATAATGAGGAATACCAAAAGATTGGCTGGTTTGAGGGGATGTTCAAGTCTTTCGGCGATGCCCCTGACGGTTTCAGTGAGGAGCTGAAGGAGATCACCTGGGCCCTCGGGGCCGAATACGTGTTCAGGGAGGCTTTTATGATTCGGGCTGGTTACTTCAACGAAAGCGAAGAAAAGGGATTCCGGAAATTCTTGAGCCTTGGTGCGGGGTTCCGCTACAACAATGCCCAGATTGATTTGTCCTACCTATTTTCGACCGCTCAGGTGCGAAACCCCCTGGAAAATACGCTGCGGTTCTCCCTAACCTTCAACTTTGGGGAACAATACTATAACGACTGATCCCTGCGAATTCGAAAACGAAAGAAACCTGCCCAGAGCAGGTTTTTTCTTTTAAATATGGATTCACCCAATTCACGTATCTTTAAGTGTGGAAAAAAGACACGTAGGGTTTGATCTGATCATATACGGATCCGAACAGGAGCTTTCCCCGGAAGATCTCGGATTGTTGCATAAGGCCCGGCAGGCGCAGGAAGGGGCCTAAGCCCCGTACTCGGGATTTAAGGTTGGGGCGGCTCTCTTGCTGGAATCGGGGGAGATCGTTATTGGAAGCAATCAGGAGAATGCGTCCTTCCCTTCAGGACTCTGTGCCGAACGGGTAGCTGTTTTCCAGGCGGGCGCCCGATACCCGGATGCCCGCATAAAAAGTATTGCCATTACCGCCACCGGGAGGGTAGCCAGCCTCAAAATCCCCGCTGCCCCATGCGGCAACTGCCGGCAATCCATGCTTGAATACGAGACCCGGCAGGGCCAACCAATACGTATTCTCATGCAGGGAGAGAAAGGTATTGTCTATGAATGTCCCTCCGTGGCATCCCTTTTACCCCTGGGCTTCGACGGGAGTTTTTTATCCTGATGATTTTCGTATTCCGCCCCTTACAGGTCTTTGGGTTCCAATTTTTTTCCGGGAATGATTTAATGTGTATTTTTGCTCTTCACCACCGGGGAAACCGGCGCAATAGGAGCCTTTTCCAATGTGGATTCTGACAGTAAACAGGCCTTCATGAAAAAAATAACAAAAGAAGTATATCTGAATTGGTACGAGGAGATGCTCTTCTGGCGAAAGTTTGAGGACAAACTCGCCGCCGTTTACATACAGCAAAAGGTCCGGGGTTTCCTCCACCTGTATAACGGACAGGAGGCCGTGCTTGCAGGGTCCCTTCACGCCATGGAACTCGGAAAGGACCGGATGATCACGGCCTACCGGAACCACGTGCAGCCAATTGGCATGGGAGAAGATCCCAAACGCGTGATGGCAGAGCTCTTTGGCAAGGTTACCGGGACTTCTAAGGGCATGGGAGGTTCCATGCATATTTTTTCCAAGGAATTTAATTTTTACGGAGGTCATGGGATCGTAGGAGGGCAGATTCCTCTGGGGGCGGGCCTTGCCTTTGCGGACAAGTATTTCAAACGGGATTCTGTAACCCTGTGTTATATGGGAGACGGAGCGGTCCGTCAGGGCAGTCTCCACGAGGCTTTCAACCTGGCCATGCTCTGGCAGTTACCGGTGGTTTTCATTTGTGAGAACAACGGGTACGCCATGGGTACTTCGGTCGCCAGGACTGCCCATACCACAGATATCTGGAAACTGGGCCTGGGTTACGAGATGCCCTGTGGCCCGATGGACGGAATGGATCCTGTAGCCGTAGCCAAGGAGGTTAACAAGGCCATCGAACGCGCCCGAAAGGGGGGAGGGCCTACCTTTTTGGAAGCGAAAACCTACCGGTACCGCGGGCATTCCATGTCAGACGCACAGCACTACAGGACCAAAGACGAAGTGGAGGAATATAAAAAGATCGACCCGATCACTAAGGTACGGGAGGTGATTTTGGAAAAGAAATACGCGACAGAAGAGGAACTCAAGGAGATCGACAGCCGGGTGAAGAACCGGGTGAAGGAATGTGAAAAATTCGCCGAAGAATCGCCTTATCCGCCTAAAGAACAAATGTACGATGTCGTTTACGAGCAGGAGGACTATCCTTTCCTGCAACATAAATTATAACAACTAGTCAGATGGCTGAGATAATTACCATGCCCCGATTGAGCGATACCATGGAAGAAGGTACCGTGGCAAAATGGCTCAAGAAAGAGGGGGATACTATAGAGGAAGGGGATATCCTTGCGGAAATAGAGACCGACAAGGCTACCATGGAATTCGAATCCTTCCATGAGGGAACCCTCCTGCATATCGGAATCCCCGAAGGAGAAGGGGCTCCGGTAGATGCCATGCTGGCAATTATCGGGGAGAAAGGGGAAGATATCTCCGGCCTTCTCGAGGGTGGGGCAGCTGCTGATAGTCCTGCGGAACCGGAAAAACCTCAGGAAACCCAGGCCGAACCGGCAACCAAGGCCTCAGAATCAGGCACTGCTGAAGTTCCGGAAGGGGTCGAAATTGTAACGATGCCCCGCCTGAGCGATACCATGGAGGAAGGTACTGTGGCCTCCTGGCTGAAGAAAGTTGGGGATACGGTAGAGGAAGGAGATATCCTTGCGGAAATAGAAACCGACAAGGCCACCATGGAATTTGAATCGTTTTACTCAGGAACCCTCCTTTACATAGGGATTCAGGAAGGAGAGTCGGCTCCTGTGGATGAGGTTCTCGCCATCATAGGCCCTGAGGGAACGGATGTGTCTGCGGTATTGAATGCGGGCGCCTCCAAGGCTCCTGCTGCCAAAGAAGAAACCAAAGAAGAGGAACCCGGCCAGGCAGAACCCGAAAAACCGGAAGCTCCTGCTTCATCAGGAAGCACCGGAACTGATGGCGGACGTATTTTTGTATCTCCCCTGGCCCGCAGGATGGCAGAGGAGAAGGGCATTGACCTCAGCGAGGTTCAGGGTAGTGGCGATAATGGCCGGATTATTAAAAGGGATATCGAAAATTACACCCCTTCGGCGAAACCAGCGGCACCCGAGAAGGCCGCGGCCGAACCTGCCGGTGGCACGGCCATGCCTTTCGTGCCCGCAGGGGAAGAACATGCAGAGGAGGTCAAGAATTCCCAAATGCGGAAGGTCATCGCCAAGCGCCTGGCCGAATCTAAGTTCACGGCCCCCCATTATTACCTGACCATCGAGGTCGATATGGAGCACGCCATGGCTTCACGTGCCAGTATAAACGAATTGCCCGATGTGAAGGTGTCCTTTAACGACATGGTCGTCAAGGCCTGTGCGATGGCACTCAGGAAACACCCTCAGGTCAACACCAGTTGGAACAATGACACCACCCGATACAACAGTCACATCCATGTAGGCGTTGCGGTGGCAGTGGAAGAAGGCCTGGTAGTCCCCGTGCTCAAGTTTACCGACCAGATGAGTCTCACCCAGATCGGTGCGGCTGTGAAGGATCTGGCCGGCAAGGCACGCAACAAGAAAATTGCCCCTGCTGAAATGGAAGGGAGCACCTTTACCGTTTCGAACCTGGGGATGTTCGGAATCCAGGAATTCACCTCCATTATAAACCAGCCTAATTCGGCTATTTTGTCTGTTGGTGCCATTGTTGAAAAACCTGTTGTCAGGGACGGGCAGATTCAGGTGGGCCATACGATGAAACTGACCCTGGCCTGTGACCACAGGACTGTGGACGGTGCCACAGGAGCCCAGTTCCTGCAAACTTTGCGGGCTTACCTGGAACACCCTGTAACCATGCTGGCCTGATGGTGCCCATCTTACAAGAGGTAAGTAAAAATTTCCCTTTTTCATTTAGGGGCTACAGGTCCTTCCTGATTGCCGGAATGCTGGGAGTGTTGTTCACTTCCTGCGGAGCTCTGAGAAACTCCGGGTCAGAGAGCAGTTCAAGTAAGGGGCAATCCGTTACCGGTAAAACGGCTTTGGCGGCCCCGCTTGTTTTCAGCGATTCCACGGGGATGGGAATTGCCATGAACATCCTGGCATCAGATGAGTTGAAAGGAAGGGATACTGGCTCTGAAGGGATTGAGATGGCGGCCCTTTTTCTGGAGGAGCATTTGGAACAGTATGGAATCCGTCCGTATTTCAAAACCTACCGGGACACCCTTACCAATACAAAGGAGGTCGCATACAATATTGTTGGGGTCCTGGAGGGCTCCGATCCGGAACTGAAAGATGAATATATCGTGATCGGGGCACATTACGATCATATCGGGGTCCTGCCCGGAAAAAATGGGGATGGAATTGCCAATGGTGCCAATGACAATGCATCCGGGACTTCCACCGTCCTCGAACTGGCCCGGTATTTTGGGGGGCATACGACTCCCCGGCGCAGCCTCATCTTTGCCTTTTTCAGTGCGGAGGAACGTGGGTTGCTTGGTTCCAGGCATCTGGCGAGGGTTCTCAGGGAAGAGGGAATCGATCTTTATACCATGTTGAATTTTGAAATGACCGGGGTCCCCATGGGGAGGTCCTATCTGATGTATTTGACAGGTTATGATAAATCCAACCTGGCGGCAATTTGTAATGGGTACGGGGGAGAAGACCTGGTGGGCTTCCTGCCGACGGCCAGCGAATACAACCTTTTCCAGCGGTCAGATAACTACGCTTTTTATGAGGAATTCAAAGTGCCCTCACATACCTTTTCCACTTTTGACTTCGAGAACTACGCCTTTTACCATCAGCCGGGGGATGAACCCTCACGAATGGATTTCAGCCATATGGCCAACCTCGTGAACCGTGTGATCCCTGCCATCCGTGGGATCGCCAATTCAGAACAGCGTGAAATCACTTTGAAATAACATGAGCAGGATTGTCATCACCGGAACGAGCAGGGGTATCGGATTTGAACTGGTCAGGCAATTTGCTGCGGCAGGGCATGAGGTGTTAGCGCTTTCGCGGAATGACAAACCGGTTCAGGAACTTCAATTGGACCGCGTCACGGCATGGCCCTTTGACATAACTGATCCGCAGCAGATCGAAAAGGTTGCGGGCTGGGTCAGGGATCAGTGGGGGGCGCTGGACATCCTCATCCACAATGCAGGCCTTCTCCTGAACAAGCCTTTTGGGGAAACCACGATCTCCGAATTCCGCACCGTTTATGAGGTAAATGTTTTTGGGGTGGCGGCTTTAAGCAGGGCGCTCGTCCCTTTTATGGGTTCTGGTGGCCATGTAGTGATCGTCAGTTCCATGGGAGGAGTACAGGGAAGTGCAAAATTCCCCGGCCTTGCTGCCTACAGCTCCAGTAAAGGGGCTGCGATAACCCTGGCAGAATTGCTTGCCGAAGAATATAAGGATATCGGTCCTGCTTTTAATGCGCTCGCCCTGGGAGCCGTTCAAACCGAAATGCTCGAGGCGGCTTTTCCGGGCTACAAGGCCCCTGTTACGGCAGGCGACATGGCTTCCTTCATCATGGAATTTTCCCGGACCGGGCAGAAGTACTTCAACGGGAAGGTCCTGCCCGTCAGTAATTCAACCCCCTGAACAGGGTTCAGTTATTTTCCTAATTTTGTTTTATGGGTTCTGTACTCGAACGCTATTTGCCGGAACGCGCAGTTGCCCCCTGTTTGGAGCTGATACGGTCCTGCGGGGTGCACCTGAAAATTGTGGATGAACGGGTTACCCGCCACGGGGATTACCGGACGCTTCCCGACGGCAGCCATCAGATTACGGTAAATGCCATGGCCAACCGATACCGGTTTCTGATCACCCTTGTACACGAACTTGCCCACCTGATGGCTTTTGAACGCTTCGGAAGGAGGATCAAACCCCATGGGGTGGAATGGAAGCGGACGTTCCAACACCTGATGCTTCCTTTTCTGAGACCTGAGATTTTCCCGCCCCAACTCCTGCCCCTGCTCGCCAGGCATTTTAAGAATCCAAGGGCCAGCAGCAGCACGGACACGGCCCTCTCCCTTGCGCTCAGGGAGTATGATCCCCGCCCCAGGGAGAAGCAATACGTATTTGAGCTTCCTGAGGGAAGTTGTTTCCGGTTGTACAACGGGCGGATTTTCCGAAAGGGCCCGAAAAAAATAAAACGCTACCAATGTGTGGAACTCAACACGGGAAAATTGTACCTTTTTCAACCACAGGCGGAAGTAGAGTGGTTGGGGGAGGAGTAGTATTGCAGTGGCCAGTAGTAGTGGCCGTTGGCAGTAGTAGGCGGTGAGGGTTTGTGAGATTTAATGAACTTTTTTATCCACCAAGTCCATAAAAGAGAAGAAAGGGCTATTTTGAACCTTGAACCTTGAACCTTGAACCTTGAACCTTGAACCTTGAACCTTGAACCTTAAACCTTGAACAAAAATCACTACGCAGTTATCATGGCCGGAGGGGTCGGGTCCCGTTTTTGGCCTGTCAGTACCACCGAATATCCGAAACAATTTCACGATATGCTGGGTTCGGGGTCTTCACTGCTCCAAAAAACCTTCGGGAGGCTTTCCCGATTTGTACCCTCCGATCAGATTCTGATCCTTACCAATGCCCGGTATCAGGACCTGGTACTCGAACAACTTCCGGAAATAAAAGCCAGCCAGGTGGTTGCGGAACCCGCCATGCGCAATACGGCACCCTGCATCCTGTATGCGGCCCTGAAAATCCGAAAAATGAATCCCGATGCGCTGATGGTAGTGGCCCCCAGTGACCACTGGATCGAAGATGAGGGAGCCTTTGAGTCCGATGTGCTTCGCTGTTTTGAAGCCTGCAGCAAGGCTCCCGTTTTATGTACGCTGGGGATTCAGCCCAGTTTCCCTAATACGGGCTTTGGGTATATCGAATACAACCTTGGGGAGCGGGATTCTGAGGGCCTCAAGAAAGTGCGTCAGTTCAGGGAGAAGCCCGATTACGAAACAGCCCGCAGTTTTCTCAGTCAGGGGAACTTCCTTTGGAATGCGGGCATCTTTATGTGGAGCGCCTCAGCCATCGCAGAGGCATTCAGGCAATATCAGCCCATGCAGTACAGCCTCTTTGAAAATGGCCTGGAGGTGTACAATACCCCTGAAGAAGCTGCTTTTATTGAGGCGAACTACCCGAAAGCTGAAAACATCTCTATAGATTATGCTATCTTGGAACAGTCGGATTCTGTATTTGTTTTGCCAGCTCACTTTGACTGGAATGACCTGGGTACCTGGGGATCTCTCTACGAAAAGATGGAGAAGGATGCTTCCGATAACGCCCGGGTACAGGGTGGAATTTTGATGGAAGCTTGCCAGGGGAATACCATCCGTCTTCCCCGGGGTAAAATTGCGGTCATGGAGGGTTTGAAGGATTATATCGTGGTCGATAGCGAGAAGGCCCTTCTTATTCTTCCAAAGGCACGGGAACAGGAGATTAAACAGTGGGTTGCCCGCGTTAAGCAGGAATTCGGAGAAGACTTTATCTAGGATTATGGAACCAACAGATCAGAGAGGCCCGAACCCGGAGGAAGAGCGGGAGAAGCAATTCGAGAAAAGGGCACAGGAAAAGGCCGATCAGGAAACCCAGGAGAAGCGCGAAGAGGTAAAAAAGGATTTCAGGGGCCTGCTCGGCAGTATTAACAACTTCCTGAAGGACTGGCTGAATATCCGGCGCAACACGGACAAGAAGGCTACCCGGGAAGCCATTGAAGCGGATATTTCGTTCAAGGGGCATACCGCGTGGATCCTTGTCTGTTCCATTTTCATCGCCTCGGTAGGGTTGAATGCAAATTCGACAGCAGTGGTCATTGGAGCCATGCTTATTTCCCCCCTTATGGGCCCGATCCTAGGTATTGGGATGTCGATAGCCATCAACGACATTTTTACGCTGAGGCGTTCCCTGAAGAATTTCACGGTCATGGTAGGGCTGAGCGTGCTCACGGCCTTCCTCTTTTTTAATTTTTTTCCTATACAGGACGAGTCTTCAGAGTTGCTTGCGCGCACAGCGCCTGATATCCGGGACGTACTCATCGCTTTTTTTGGCGGGCTGGCCCTGGTGATTGCCCGGGCCAAGAAAGGGACTATTGCCACTGTCATTTTCGGGGTCGCCATAGCTACTGCCCTGATGCCGCCCCTGTGCACGGTTGGTTTCGGGCTGGCCATCCGAAACTGGGAATACGCCTGGGGGGCCATGTACCTTTTTACGATCAACACTATTTTTATCGCCCTGGCGACCTTCGTGGTATTAAAGATCCTGCGGTTTCCGATGGTTCGCTATGCGGATTCAAAGAAAAGGCAGTTTACTTCCCGCATCGCGTATCTGGTGGCCATCCTGGTGATGGTTCCGGCCGGGTACACCTTTTACAAGGTTTTAAAGGAATCCAGGTTCCGAAACCAGGCGCGGCAGCTGCTCAATGAAACGGTCGAAATGTATCAGTTCCGGGAAAACGGCCGGTATATGGACAATCTCACTCAGATCGACTACGACCCGGAGGGGGACTCTGCCATTGAATTAGTCGTCATAGGAGATGAACGTATTCCCGAGAATGTCGTGCAGACCTGGAATTCCCAGAAACAAAAATATTCTGAGCTCAGGGATACAGAACTCAGGATCGTACAGGGCGGGAGTGATGACATGCAAACGCAGTTCCGGTATGTGAATGAACTCTACGAATCCAAAAAGGCTGAACTCCTCGACAAGGATCGTCGGATCAAACTGCTGGAAGAAGAGCTTTCCCAGGTAAGCAGCCTTGCGGAAGGGATGATCCCCTTTGAGGATATTACCGCTGAAGCACGGGCGAATTACGACGGGCTGGCAGGGTTTGGGTTTGCCTACACCCTTCAAACCGATTTCAGCAAGACCGATACGATTCCCGTCTTCGAGGTCCGGTGGAAGGAAGGAATTTCCGAGCAAAACCGGCAGGAGGCGTTCAAAAAACTCTCTGACTGGCTTCGGATACGCCTTAAGAATGATCGGTTACAGGTGCGGGAGGCGGGGAGCTAGGACTTTTCTTCCAGATACATCTGCCGCACTTTCTTAAACAGGTCCGAGGAATAGACAAAATTGCTTACTGCCTCGTTGTCGGTGCGGAAAATATCCTGATGACTGCCCTCCCATTCCTTGACCCCATGTTGCAGGAAGACGATTTTTTCCCCGATCTCCATGACTGAATTCATGTCGTGGGTGTTGATTACCGTGGTGATGTCGTATTCCCGGGTGATTTCCTGAATGAGGTTGTCGATGATAATGGCCGTTCTGGGGTCCAGCCCGGAGTTGGGCTCATCGCAGAAAAGGTATTTCGGGTTCATTACAATGGCCCTCGCAATGGCGACGCGCTTTTGCATCCCTCCGGAAATCTCCGCGGGGTACTTTTTGTGCGCGTCCTTCAGGTTTACCCGTTCCAGCACAAAATCCACCCGGTCCTGCATCTCGGCCCGGGATTGTTTGGTGAACATGTCCAGGGGAAACATCACATTTCCCTCCACGGTCATAGAGTCAAAAAGGGCACTTCCCTGGAAGACCATTCCCATTTCCTGCCTGAGGTCCCGTTGTTCTTCTGGGCTTAGCTCCGAGTAGACCCTCCCTTCATAACTGATGGTCCCTTTTTCAGGGGTGATAAGCCCGAGGAGGCATTTCATGAATACGGTCTTTCCGGATCCACTCTGGCCAATGATCAGATTTGTCTTGCCCCGCTCGAATACGGTACTGATTCCCTTCAGGACCGGGGTACCGTCAAAAGATTTATGGAGGTCTTTTACTTCGATCATCTTTAGCCGAGCATTAATTGGGTAAGGATATAGTTCAGTATTATGATCACCACACTGGTCCAGACAAAGGAGACCGTGGCCGCTTTACCTACCTCAAGGGCGCCCCCCTTCATATAATAGCCATGGTAGGATGGCACCGTTGCGATGATAAAGGCAAAAACGATGGATTTAATAAAAGAGTAGGTGACGTGAAAGGGTATAAAATCCAACTGCAGGCCTTCCACAAAATCCGCGCTGGAACTGAACCCTCCGAATACGCCTGCAATCCAGCCGCCAAAGATTCCGACATACATGGCAATTGCCACTACGAATGGGTAAAAAAGCATGGCGATTATTTTAGGGAAGACGAGGTAGTTCAGGGAGTTTACCCCCATCACTTCCAGGGCATCGATTTGTTCGGTAACCCGCATTGTCCCGATACTGGAAGTAATGTAAGAACCCACTTTTCCCGCCATGATGATGGAGGTAAAGGTTGGGGCGAATTCCAGGATCACCGATTGCCGGGTGGCAAAGCCGATGAGGTTTCTTGGGATTAGGGGACTGCTGATATTCAGTGCGGTTTGAATGGCAACCACCCCTCCTATAAAGAAGGAAATAAAAATGATAATGCCCATGGATCCGTAGATCAACTCGTCTATTTCCTTGAGGATCAGGGATTTCATTATGGTCCATTTGGTGGGTTTTTTAAAAACCTCGCGGACCATGATGGCATAACTTCCGATAGCGGAAAGGTAGTTCATTCAGATGGCTTTGCCCTTGTTGAGGTAAAAATAAGAATATTCAAGTTCATTTAACCTTACGGGCTTTGCCCATTTGCTTTAATGCGTAATTTTGGAAACAAAGCACTTCGTATGAATTCCAAAAATCTTCCGTGTCGGGGATGGTTGCTGGCAATCTCCCTGATTTTCTCCCTTGCCGTCTCTGCCCAGGTGACCATACGGGAAAGTACACCAGGTCCTGTGGCACCCACTTTCGAGGATCCTCCGAGACTGATGGTCGGGATCATGGTGGACCAGATGCGGTTCGATTATCTGACGCGTTTCTGGAACCAGTTTGGGGAAGGGGGATTTAAACGTCTGGTAAGGGAAGGTTTCAATTGCCGTGACCATCATTTCAATTATGCCCCCACCAGCACGGGTCCCGGGCATGCTTCGGTCTACTCAGGCACCACCCCGTCGCGTCATGGCATCATTGGGAACAGTTGGTTTGACAAGGAAACAGGAAAACAGGTCTACTGTGTGGGAGATACGACGCAGACCTCCGTGGGTACGAGCTCAGAAGCCGGGAAACACTCCCCGCACCGCCTGCAGGTAACCACCATAACCGATCAACTTCGGTTGCACCACCAGCGGCGTTCCAGAGTCATTGCCGTCGCCCTCAAAGACCGGGGGGCCGTTTTGCCTGGCGGACACCTGGCCAATGCGGCGTACTGGTATGAGGGAGGGGAAACGGGGAACTGGATCAGCAGTTCCTACTATATGGATTCCCTCCCGGACTGGGTAGTAGCCTTCAATGAGTCAGAGGCAGCAGAACGCTACCGGACCCCCTGGAATACCCTGCGCGGGATCAATACCTATGCGGAAAGTGGTCTGGACGATGTGCCATATGAAGGTCTTTTTCGAGGCGAGTCTGCCCCTGTGTTCCCTCATGATCTTCCTGCTCTTTGGGAGGAGAACGGAAAATTCGACATCCTGAGGTCAACCCCATATGGAAACAGTCTCACATTGGATTTTGCCCTGCAGGCCATCGCATCCGAAGAATTGGGGGTCGATATTATCCCGGATTTTCTTGCCATTAGTTTTTCAAGCACCGATTATGTCGGACACAAATTCGGGGTCAATTCCAAGGAGGTGCAGGATACCTACCTGCGCCTGGATCAGGACCTCACCCGCCTCCTGGAATACCTGGATGAAAACGTCGGGGAGGGCGAGTACACTGTCTTCCTGACGGCAGACCACGGGGCCGGTCAGGTTCCCGCCTATCTGCAGGACCTCAAAATCCCGGCGGGGTATCAGAATACGGGGGAGATCGGAAAGAAATTCAGGGATTTTGTGCAGTTTCGCTATGGGAATACCGGTATTGTAAGGGCATTTTCCAACTCCCAGATTTTTCTGGATCACCAGGTCCTGCGCAGCCTCGACCTGTCTCCCAGGGAAGTACAGGAAACCCTTGCCTCCGAGTTGTTAGGGTATGAAGATATTCAGGAGGTTTACACGGCCTATCAGATGTGGAATACCGTTTGGCAAGGGCATTCAAAAAGGGAGTTCAACCCGCAGGACCCACATCAGGGATATTGCACCGACCCTGGCCGTTCTCTTAGGGACGGCCTATCCGAACGGTGCCACCGGGTTACCTGTCTCAGAGGCCCTTAAATAGTCGGTTGTATATCCCCTTCCAACGCCATTTTCGGGCGAAACGGCCCTGCTCCCGGGTGAGCATTCGGGATTTTCCGCTCACATAGGCCTTTATATAGGCCACCCCGGCATGCCACGGGAGAAAAAGTTTTTTTCTCGTCAGGGCCATTTTAGCGACTGCGATCCCGCTGAGAAACCAGCCATATCGAAGGTTGTAGAGCGCCATCCCCTGTAACCGCGCATTATGAGCCGAATACCCGCTCCCGGTAGGTCTGAGGTGTTTCACGATCAGGTCGGGTCGTGTTTTTATCTGAAATCCGTAAAACCGGGCAAGCAGGACGTCAGCCACATCCCAGCCTATGGAGGGGCGAAGACCACTGATAGCTTTGTAGCATTCCCTGCTGTAAAATTTAACGGGTCCCCGGATATGAGATTTGTCTGCAATGGGTTCATAGGTCCAATCCCCCTTTTTTTCTATGTATAGCAGGCCGGAACACATGCCCAGATTTGGCGCTGAAGCATAGGATTCCAGAATTTTTTCAAAATAATCCGGCGGCAGGATGATATCCCCGTCGAATTTCCCGATATAGTCAAAGCGTTCCCAGTCCTCTGGCAGTCCGGCCATAAAAGCCTCAACCACTTTGGATACGGGCCGGCGACGGGGGGAAGATTTGCGGGTTTTAAGCCGGATCCAAGGATGCTTTGACGTGTATTCCCGGACTATTTCTGCCGTGTCATCGGTACTGTGGTCATCCACCAGGTTAAGGATGTCAGGGGGCCGGGATTGCCCGACAAAAGATTCCAGACAGGACCGAAGGTGCGCAGCCTCGTTGTGCACGGGCATGATGATCAATATCCTTACTTCCTGGGAACTCATTGGCCGCAAATTAGGATTAAAGATAAGGGAACCCTTCAGGATGTGCGCTCTGCGTAAACCAGGTAGTACCTGGGCGTAAATCGCCTTAGGAGCGGACGGAACCCGATTTTTCCAACAGGATGTGCCCACTGCAGGCGGTCCTTTACCTGCCATCCGGCTTTTTCCAGCAACCAGTCAAACTGCCAGTCTTCAAACTCGTGAAAATGCCGGTCCCAGGGATCGGTTTTGGAGCGGTATGCCCGGGCGAACCATAATTTTAAAGGGACACTGGCCAGTAATTTCGTTCCGGGAATGGCCTTTAATACATTGAAAGGGGCCACAAGGTGTTCCAGGATTTCAAAGGCAGTGACTACTTCGGCCTCTGTTTGTCGCACGGTTTCCAGATCCAGGTCCAGGTCTTCCCCGGCGGTGTTTGCAACCTGATACCCCGCTTCTTTCATAATTTCCGAAAACGGGTTTGGCACCCCCAGGTCCAGGATTGCTTCCCCGGTTTCGATGTGCTTTCGCAGAAATTCAAGGGTCAGGCGGTATCTTTTCTCCGGATAATGTGCGTACATGTTACAATTTAAAGGCCCCCACCCTGTAGTGAGGGCCCGAATTATTACTCAGCTGATTCCGCGCATATGCCTCAATGGGATCGCAGGTACAGATGAGGTTGCGGTCCCCGTAGGCATCATCCACCCGACGCACGCTCGGCCAGAATTTGTTTTCCGAAACGTAGGGCAGGGGGAAGGCAGCCTGCTGTCTGCTGTACGGGTAATGCCAGGTATCTGCGGTAACCATTTCCACAGTATGCGGGGCATTTTTCAACAGCTGGTTGGGCATTTCTTCCGTGGATTCTTCGATTTCCTGACGAATGGAAAGGAGGGCTTCACAAAAACGGTCGAGTTCTTCCAGGCCTTCACTTTCCGTGGGTTCTATCATCATAGTGCCGGCGACCGGGAAGGAAACGGTGGGGGCATGGAAGCCGTAATCCATCAACCTTTTGGCAATATCACTAACCTCTACACCGTGTTTTTTGAACGGGCGGCAATCGATGATCATCTCGTGGGCAGCACGGCCCATTTCCCCGGTATACAGGATTGGATAGCCAGCTTCCAGGCGTTCCTTCAGATAGTTCGCGTTCAGAATGGCAATCCGGGTTGCTTCCGTTAACCCTTCCGATCCGAGCATGCGGATATAGGCGTAGGAAATAAGACAAACCATGGCACTTCCCCAGGGAGCTGCCGAGATCGCCGGGATCGCCTTCTCTCCACCGGTTTTCACGATGGGGTTGCCCGGGAGAAAATCGACCAGCTGTGGTGCCACACAAATAGGACCTACCCCGGGACCTCCCCCACCGTGGGGGATGGCAAAGGTTTTGTGGAGGTTCAGGTGGCAGACATCGGCTCCGATCCTCGCAGGGTTTGTCAGCCCTACCTGGGCATTCATATTGGCCCCGTCCATATAGACCTGCCCTCCGTGCTGGTGAATTAGTTCGGTGACTTTACGGATGGAGGATTCAAATACCCCGTGTGTGGACGGGTAAGTTACCATCAGGGCTGCCAGGTTCTCGCTATGGGCCTCAACCTTGGCCTGAAGCTCGGCCACGTCGATATTTCCCTTTTCGTCGGTTTTGGTGACGACTACTTTCATCCCGGCCATGACAGCGGATGCAGGGTTGGTACCGTGGGCCGATGCCGGAATGATACAGACATTGCGGTGCCCCTCACCACGGGATTCGTGATAGGCGCGAATCAGCATCAGGCCCGAATATTCTCCCTGTGCACCGGAATTCGGCTGCAGGGAAGTAGCTGCAAACCCGGTGATTTCGGTGAGATATTCCTCCAGTTTATGTAACATTTTCTGGTATCCCGAAGCCTGATCCACGGGGACAAAAGGGTGGATATTGCTCCATTGCGGCATGCTCAGGGGCAGCATTTGGGTAGCTGCATTCAGTTTCATGGTGCAGGATCCAAGCGAAATCATCGAATGGTTAAGCGCCAGGTCCCTGCGTTCCAGTTTTTTCAGGTAGCGCATCAACTCCGTTTCCGAGTGGTACCGGTTGAACACTTCCTGATCCATAAAAGTGGTTTTTCGCACCAGGGACCCGGGCAGGGCGGATTTACTGCTCCAGGAATCGGGCAGGACCGCCGTCTTGCCAAGGGCCTTGGCAAAAACCTGCAGGATGTCGCATACGTCCGTCAGGGTAGTGGTCTCGTTCAAGGATAGAAGCACCTGCCCGGGCTTCGGATAGTAAAAATTGATTCCGGCTTCCTCTGCCAGTGACTTCACCTTTTCCCCCGGGAAATCCAGGCTCAGGGTGTCGAAAAAATTATGGTGTTTCACCGGGATACCCAGGGCATTCAGTCCCTCGGCCAGGGTGACGGTGGCCTGGTGGATGCGCCCTGCAATCTTTTTCAGGCCTTCCGGCCCGTGATAGACGGCATAGGCTCCTGCCATAACCGCCAGGAGCACCTGGGCGGTACAGATGTTGGAGGTGGCTTTGTCCCGCTTGATATGTTGTTCCCGGGTCTGCAATGCCATTCGCATAGCCGGTTTTCCGTTCATGTCTTTGCTTAGGCCGATGATGCGCCCGGGGATATGTCTTTTGTAGTCTTCACGGGTCGCAAAATAGGCCGCATGAGGCCCCCCGTACCCCAGGGGGATTCCAAATCGCTGGGTGGTGCCCACCACAACATCCGCACCCATCTCCCCGGGAGGGGTCAGCAGGCACAGGCTCATGAGGTCCGCGGCAACGGCAACCTTCATATCGAGCGCGTGCGCTTTCAAAATAAATTCAGAGCAATCTGCTATTTGTCCTTCCATGCCGGGATACTGCAGCAGGGCTCCGTAGAAGGTGGCGTCGATCTCCGGTGCGAGCGGATCTCCCACCACCAGTTCGATCCCCAGTGGTTCGGACCGGGTTTCCAGCAACGCGAGGTTTTGGGGCAGGATATCCCGGGAAACGAAGAATTTCACACAATCCCGCTTTTTCTGATCCCGGCTCCTGAGATCAAATAGCATTGTCATGGCCTCTGCTGCTGCCGTGCTCTCATCCAGCAGTGAGGCATTGGCGAGCTCCATGCCCGTAAGGTCGCTTACCATGGTCTGGAAATTGAGCAGTGCCTCCAGGCGACCCTGGGCAATCTCAGCCTGGTAAGGGGTATAGGCTGTATACCAGCCGGGGTTTTCCAGGATATTTCTCTTGATAACCGAAGGGGTTATACAGGCGTGATACCCCATCCCGATATAGGATTTGAAGATCTTGTTTTCATCGGCAAGGGAACGGATATGTTCCAGGAATTCGTATTCCGACATGGGCGGGTCCAGGTCCATGGGCTTTTCAAGGCGGATATCGTCCGGTACGGTTTGTTCGATAAGTTGGTCCAGACTTTCTGCGCCGATGGTTTTGAGCATGTGGGGGAGGTCCTGGGGACGGATGCCCAGGTGCCGTGATGCAAACTGATCTGTATTCATAGCAATTTTATTGCGTTTTAAGGTGCACAAAATTAACTATTATTTCCTTGATTCCCTCGGTTTTTGCTGTGGTTTGAAAAGGAAACTTTTTAACCGAAAAGCCGGCTTATCAACACTTTGGCTACCTTTGCTGAATGCACCTGTTCCGGATGGTTTTTGGGTGGTACATCAAGGCGAGTATACACGTTTCCCTGGCCCTGATTTCCATGGTGGCTTTCACCGGCCTGGTCTTCGGAATGGAGGTTTCCCACCATTACCTGCTGGCCCTGTTCTTCGGAAGCATTGCCGGCTACAATGGCATCAAGTACGGGCTGGAACCCGGAAAACATTCCTACCGGGTACCGGGTGGCGTTTCCGCCCTGGTGCTCATAAGCCTGTTATGTCTGGTAGTCGCGTTTTATCACCTGAGCTACCTGCCACCCCATGTCTGGGTCCTGCTGCTGGTTTGCGGCGGGATTACGGCGCTGTATGCGGTCCCTGTAATGCCAGGACTTCGAAACCTTCGAAGTCGCGGGGTGTTGAAGGTTGTATTGGTCGCCTTGGTCTGGACCCTTGCGAGCCTGTGGATCCCGGTCTGGGGATCCCCGGGGGCCGGAGACTGGGATTTGTGGGTGGAGACCTTTCAGCGGTTGTTATGGGTTTCCCTGTTGATGCTTCCTTTTGAAATCAGGGACATGCATCTGGATCCTCCGCACTTACGGACCATTCCGCAACGCTGGGGCATCGGTGCTACCAGAATGCTGGCCTGGGCAGGGGTATTGCTCTTTGCAGGGGCCACCTGGCTAAAGGATTCCCCAGCTTCCGGCGAACTTCTGTGTAAAAGTATCGTGGGCCTCTGGATGGGGTTTTCCGTAACCTTTGCCAGGGAGCGGCAGCAACGCTAT
>JARRQA010000011.1:0-20721 GCA_037382325.1 Robiginitalea sp. | reverse complement strand
GTAGTATTGTTTGTACTCATCCTGGATGAGATATCTCGAGGTCTCGAGGCGCTTCAGTTCTTTTAGCGCCCGTTCATAAGGGGGCAACAGGGCTTCCTGAGCCTCCTCGGAAAGCGGTTTTTTCCGAAACACAAACCAGTAAAGCGCTCCGCCCAACAGCAGGAGTCCCAGCAATCCCAACCCCAGCCATTTGAGCCATCCAAAGCGGTTGGCCTCAACCTCCATCATAGGTTTTATGTCGTACATTTTCTGGTTGACGGTATCCACGGGTACCGTAGCGACAGAAACCAGCAGGGAATCCGTGAAATACCCCCGGCCGTCAATATCGATGCGCTGGGTGGGGAGCAGGTACGCCCCCGAATCAAATTGTGTGAGGGCGTAGGTCTTCTGCAGGAGCATCCGGTTGTTTTTTCGGGTAGTATCCGTTTTAAACGCCTCCACGGTTTCCAGGGGAGAAAAGGTCTGCCCCTCCGGAAATATTACCAGGGCGGTGGTGTCCACCTCCACCGCTACCGTCCAGTGGATTTGTTCCCCGATTCGGATGGAAGCTGTATCCACGTCCGAAGATATCATGGGTGACTCCTGGGCAAAGGCAAGGGCAGGGAGGGCCATGATAAAGGCCAGAACTCTCAGGCATCTGCCTGCAGGTGGACACATCCAACTATAATCACCCCTGTTTAACATCTAGGTTCTTCGTTTAAAATATCCCAACAACTTCCTCACATAGCTTTCGTCCACCCTGCAATCAAGCTGTCCACACCCGGCACGAGTAAACGTATCCCGGAAATAGCCTACCTGTTGGTTGTAGTAACTGGAATAGGCTTCACGCACCTTTCGAGAGTGGGTATTCACCCACCGGATCTTCCCGGTTTCAGCATCCTTCATCGAAACTACCCCCAGATCAGGAAGCTGCTCTTCCATCGGGTCGAAAACCCTGATGCCTGTCAGGTCGTGCTTCCGTCCGGTAATCCGGAGATTGTGTTCGTAATCTGCCGCCATGAAATCCGAAAGGACGAAAACAATCGATTTTTTCTTCAATACGTTGGAGAGGAACTTTAGCGCGCCGGAAATATCCGTCTGATGGCTTTGAGGCTCAAATTCAAGCAATTCCCGGATGATCCTGAGGACGTGGCTTTTCCCTTTCTTGGGGGGGATAAACAATTCAACCTCGCCCGAAAACAAAATGAGCCCGACCTTGTCGTTGTTCTGGAGGGCAGAAAAAGCCAGGGTGGCGGATATCTCTGTAAGCACAATGCGTTTAAACCGGTCTACCGTGCCGAAAAATTCGGAACCACTCACGTCAACCATCAGCATCATGGTGAGTTCCCGCTCTTCCTCGAACACTTTTACGAAGGGTTCATTGTAACGGGCCGTCACATTCCAGTCAATGCTTCTTACATCATCCCCGTACTGGTATTGCCGCACTTCGCTGAAAGTCATTCCCCTGCCCTTGAAGGTAGAATGGTATTCCCCACCAAAGATGTGATCGGAAAGACGTCGCGTCTTTATCTCGATCTTTCGGACTTTCTTTAAAAGTTCTTTAGTATCCATGACAGTTCACGGGTGATTTCAGCCTGAAGCCAGGCGGCGGCATTTCAGAAACCCGGGTGGAACCCCTATGGTACCTCTATCTCGTTTACGATCCGGTTGATGATTTCCTCGGAGGTGACATTCTCGGCCTCTGCCTCGTAGGTGATCCCGATCCTGTGACGGAGCACATCGTGCACCACGGCGCGGACATCCTCGGGAACCACGTACCCCCTGCGCTTGATAAACGCATAGCATTTGGCAGCGCTGGCCATGTTGATACTACCCCTCGGGGAAGCCCCAAAGCTGATGAGAGGTTTGAGCCCGGACAAGTTGTATTTCTCGGGATACCGGGTCGCGAAGACGATATCCAGGATATACTTTTCGATTTTCTCATCCATGTAGACTTCCCGAACTACCTGCTGCGCCCGAAGGATTTGTTTCAGGCTCACCACAGGCCGTATTTCGGGGATGCTCCCCAGCAGATTCTGACGCATGATCAGTTGCTCCTCCGTCATCTTGGGATAATCAATGACGGTCTTGAGCATGAACCGGTCCACCTGTGCCTCCGGGAGGGGGTAGGTGCCTTCCTGTTCGACCGGGTTCTGGGTGGCCATAACCAGGAAGGGTTCGTCCAGGGGGAAGGTCTCGTCCCCGATGGTCACCTGTCGTTCCTGCATGGCTTCGAGAAGGGCGGACTGCACCTTGGCAGGGGCCCGGTTGATTTCATCTGCCAGAATGAAATTTGCGAAAATCGGGCCTTTCTTGATGGAAAAATCGTTTTCCTTGATGTTGTAAATAAGGGTTCCTATAACATCGGCTGGCAATAAATCCGGGGTGAACTGTATCCTGGAGAAGCTGCCTTTCACTGCCCGGGAAAGGGTGTTGATCGCCAGGGTCTTGGCGAGCCCCGGAACCCCTTCAAGGAGGATATGGCCGCGACCGAGCAATCCGATGAGCAACCGGTCGATCATGTACAAGCAAGTCTATGAAGGCGCTCTCCTCGGAAATTTTTTCGTTTACAGCGCTGATATCAACCGTCCTGGTTTCTTCCATTAAAAAGGGTTTAGTAATTGTTTTTCAAATCGTTGGTCAATTGCACCTCGCAAATTGAAAATTTATTTAGTGACTGCCTGTTAATGATTGGTTAAAAATACCGCAAACCCCCCAGTTTTATGATGCTTTTAAGGGATTTTCTTCCTATTTTCACCGGGTATGAACAACCACTTTAATTGCTCGAGAATAATTGCGGGAACCATGACCTGGGGACAGGGAGGAAGGCGACTTTCCACTGCTCAAATGGCACGGCTGATGAACGACTGCCTCGCCTTAGGTATCACCACCTTTGACCACGCAGATATTTATGGAGGTTATACGACCGAGGCGGACTTCGGCAAGGCCTTTTCGGAAAGTGGAATCCCAAGGGAATCCGTACAATTGATCAGTAAATGTGGAATTCAGTATGTTTCCGAGGCACGACCGGTTCGCGTAAAGCATTATGAGTATGGGGCGGACTATATCCTGCATTCTGCAACCGCATCCCTGAGGCATCTGAAAACCGATTATCTCGATCTGCTGCTGTTGCATCGCCCAAGCCCCCTTATGGATCCGGAAGAAGTAGCGGCTGCTTTTACCGCCCTGAGGGATTCGGGAAAGGTTCGGGCCTTTGGGGTATCTAATTTCACCCCCTCCCAGATCCGCCTGATTGAATCCGCAGTCCCTGTGGAAGCCCACCAGTTTGAGTGTTCGCTTACCATGGAAAAAGCCCTTTGGGACGGCACGCTGGATGATTGTATAATTGGCGGAAGGATGGCCATGGCATGGAGCCCTTTGGGGGGATATTACCGGGATTCCGGTGCCCGTATTGAAAGGATACGGAATTCCATGACCTCCCTGTGTGAGAAATACGACGCCTCAGAAACACAGCTCCTTCTGGCATGGTTGCTTAGGCACCCGGCGGGAATTCACCCCGTGGTCGGGACCACCCGACCCGAGCGCCTGAAGGAGTCCCAACAGGCCCTTGCGATCGAATTGGAACTCGAGGACTGGTTTGCCATGCTGGTGGCCAGCCAGGGACATAAAGTACCTTAAAAACCAACTTATGGAAAGAACTGTTTTTATCACCGGAGCGAGTAGTGGCATTGGGCAGGCAACCGCGCTGTTGCTGGCGGGTAAGGGATACCGTATCGTGGCCTGTGGCCGGCGGGAGGAACGCCTTGCAGCCTTTAAGGAGCAATGGGGAGATAAGGTACATACCCTTTGTTTTGATGTCAGGGACCGGGAGGCGGTTTTGCAGGCAGTTGAGTCTCTTCCCGCCGCTTTCAGGGAAATAGACATCCTGATTAACAATGCCGGGAATGCCCATGGCCTGGACCCTATAGACCAGGGTAGCCTGGATGACTGGGATGCCATGATCGACATCAATGTAAAAGGGCTGTTGTACATAACCAAGGCGCTGCTGCCCTCCCTCCTCAAGGATGGACGCGGCCACATCATCAACATCGGTTCAACAGCGGGCAAGGAAGTATATCCCAAGGGGAATGTCTATTGTGCCAGTAAATTCGCTGTGGATGCGATTAATCAGGCCCTCAGGATTGATCTGAACGAGTACGGGGTCCGCGTGGGGGCGGTGAACCCAGGCTTGGTGGAAACAGAATTCAGTGAGGTTCGTTTCAAAGGGGACACCGAGCGGGCCGAGGGCGTATACCGGGGATACCAGCCCCTAAAGCCTGAAGATATCGCCGAGATCATCTATTTCGTTATCAGCCGGCCCCGGCATGTAAATATTGCAGACCTGGTGGTAATGCCAACAGATCAGGCCAGCAGTACCATAGTGCGGAAATCCACATGATCAATAAAAGACTGTTGATAAAAAACCTGCTGGCTCATAATGACGAGAACAGTTTTTATGACAAAAAGCGTTTTATCGACATCGGTCAACGGGAAGGAAAGGCCAAATTCCTCAAGCATGTCTGCGCCCTTGCCAACAGCAATCCCAAAAATCGGTCCTACATGGTCATCGGGGTGGAAGATGAGGACAATGAGATCATAGGCGTGGATTTCTTTGACGACAGCAAGATCCAGAACCTGGTCAATGCCTACCTTGAAAATCCACCCCTTATATCCTACGAAAACGTTTTGTTCCCGCACCTCCCGGAAGGGAAGGTGGTCGGCCTGGTTACGATCACCTCTTCAGGGAAGGTCTGTGCCCTCCGCCGAAATATCTGGAAATATTACGGAGGTGCCGTTTTCTTCCGGGAAGGGAGTATCAGCATGCCCAGGAATTTCGACATTGCCCTGTCGGACACGAATTCAGAGGCGGTCCGGCAAGTTGAGAAACACGCACGAAACAACATTGAACTGACCCTGGACGGGGTGATCGACTTCCTCAACAACCGCCATAAAGACCTTTTCAGTTCCTACAAGGTTTTCAAGGAACAATTTGTCGTTTGCTGGGCGGGGAACCAGAAAAAGGTAAAGGACACCGAATACTTTTCGCGGGTGGATATAGAACTGATCAACGAGCAGGTGAAACTGTTTTATTCCACCCTGGATGAGGTTTCCATTTCTTATGATTCGGATTCTTTTAACATCACCGAATATGTCTATCTGGGACTTGGGGATCAGAAGCGCTATTACCCTTTGGAGGAGGTTTCGATCCGGTTTGCAGATAATGGCACCTACCAGATCCTGGGTGAGCTTATCTTTGAACCGCCCCAGTACGACCGGAAGACCCTCCACCATATCCTAAATACCAACAAGGCGCTTTTTAAGAAAATCCGGAAAGGCCTGGGGTTAAATCCTTCCGAAAAAGCCGATCTAAGGCGGTTTCCCGCCACTTCACTGATTTGTTATCTGAACGGTTTTGAAGAAGCCGGGGAGCTGATGCAGGAAGCCCGCTCATGGCTTAAGAAAAAAGACCCCCTTGCGTATCAATCCCTGAAAGAAGCCCTCAGGATTCTCCGAAAGGTACGTTATAACTGATTCAGACCTTTGCAAGCCAGAGGAGTTCAAAGGGAGACAGTTCCATCAGGCCGCTTCGCATATCTTTGGACACCCCGTCGATCAGGTTCCTGTATTTTCCTTTATTGACATACCCGAGATTTGAAAGCCAGGAAGCGTTCAGGACCTGGGGGTTGGCATCGAAATTAGCGACGATCAAAAGGCTGTCGGCCCCGTCGGAACGCCTTTCGAAAACGAAAAGATGTTCATTGCCCGAATCGTGAAGAAGGGTGTTTGCGCGATCCGCCAGGACGGGAAGCTGCTTTCGCAGGCGAACAAACTTTTGGATTCCAAGGTAGATCTGCGAAGCGGGTGATTTTTTTCTCCCGAGTTGTGAGACCGTTTCCCAATCGTGTATGGGACGGTTTATCCATCGGCTGTCATCCGATTTATCGGGGTCACGGGAATAGGAGTAGTCGTTGAGCATCCCGATTTCATCTCCGGCATAAACCAGGGGGATCCCCGGGGAGGCAAAGACTATCCCGTAGAGCAGCAGTATTTTCGAAATGGCATCGCGAACACCTTCCAAATCCTTCTCTTCCAGGGCCTTCTCCAGTCCAAGCAGGGAAGCTGTGCTGCCGGTAATACGCCCGTCCCCGGTCAGGGGGTTGTACATGAAAACGGCCCCTTTGGCGGGGGACCAGTCCAGGCGCTGGCAGAAATAATCCAACAGGAACCGGCGGTGCATGCCAGGGTCCCAGCCAAGGGCTGCGATATGGGCGTCGTCAAAACCGAGCCCGATGTCGTCATGGCAGCGGATATAGTTGATCCAGGTACACGATTCCGGCTTGGGGGGTAAAAACCGGAGGCTTCGATTCAGCAAACGTGTTTTTTTGGTGGCTACTGAATTCCACAGGCATGCCATGAATGTCGCATTGTAAGCGATCTCGCATTCGTTGCCCTCCATGGTGTTTTCTCCGAAATACTTCACAATTTCATCCGGGGCTACAATGGCTTCCGCCAGAATGACAACACCCGGGGCCACTACCTGCAGGCACAACCGGAACAATGATACCAGCCTGTGGGCTTCCGGAAGGTTCTGGGAATTGGTCCCTATCTTTTTCCAGAGGAATGCCAGGGCATCAAATCGAACGACATCCACGCCTTTGTTCGCCAGATGGACCAGGTTCTCCAGCATCGAAAGGAATACGCCCGGGTTGGTGTAATTCAGATCCCACTGGTACGTGTTGAAGACCGTCATGACCCACCGGTCCATTTCCGGAATGAAAGTAAAATTTCCCGGGGCTGTTTCAGGAAAGACTTCCGGGAGGCTCTCCTCGAACTGGTCCGGAATGCTTCTGTCCGGATAGGTGTAGTAGTAGGCCTGAAACTCCGCGTCGCCTTCCCTGGCCTGTTTTGCCCACGGGAATTCATCCGAGGTGTGGTTAACCACGAAATCCAGCATAAGACAGATCCCTTTTTCCCGAAACCTGGATGTGAGGTGGAGCAAATCCTGATCATCGCCGAAGGCCGGGTCTACCTCCGTATAGCTGTTGACAGCATACCCCCCGTCATTTGGGCCTTTTGGCCGTTTGTTGATCGGCATCAGGTGGAGAAAATTCACCCCCAGGTTTTCAAAATAAGGCAGCTTTTTTTCCAGCCCTTTCAGGCTGCCGCTGAAGCGGTCCACGTAGAGCTGCATCCCGACCCATTTCTCAGACTGGTACCAGTTCTCTTCCTCCAGTCGCCTGAGGTCCTGCAGTTTTAATTCACGGGAACGCTTCCTGAAAAGGGTGTACAGCTGATCCTGTAACCGAAAGAAGGTTTTACGGTGTTCAGCCTCCGGATAGAGGGAAAAGAAAAGTTGCTGCAGAAGGGTAAAGTTGGTCGCCAGCCTTTTTTCGAAAAGGCGTTCTAACTCCGCAGCCGTGAGGTCCCTGTCCATACTGCCCTGAAGGGCGCGATGTATGGCGGCCTGATTCATTGAAGTGAGGCCTTGAGTTGATGTTGGTCTGGGAGGGAAGGGATGGCGCCAAACTGCGTGGTTGTGAGGGCACCTGCCGCGTTCGAAGTACGGACCATTTCCGAAAGCAGGTCGTAGTTGTCCGTAATTTTTGCCGGATCTTCCAGGCTTGAAAGCAGGTGAAGCAGGCAGCCGATAAAGGCATCTCCCGCACCGGTGGTGTCCACGGCAGTCACCCCGATGCTCGGGATGATTCCCTGACGGGAGGGGGTGCTCAGGAAGGTGCCCTCACTTCCCAGGGTGATCACGATGGCCTTGGTCCCCATCTTATGGAATACTTCGCAGGCCTTTTCCAGCTCCTTGTGCCCGCTGAGTAGCTCGGCCTCTTCCAGCGAAAACTTACACAGGTGCGATTTTTCTATAAAGGGCAGGCTTTTTTTAACAAAGTCTGCTTCCCTTTTTTTCCACAGGTCGTGCCGGAAGTTCGGATCAAAGCTGATAAAGGCCTTCTCTGTGAGGCCATCGAAAAAATAATGCCCGTAAGCCGATTCAAGGGGTCCTCCCAGCAGGGCGGTCGCGGCACCGAGGTGGAGCATATTGTTCCTGAGGTCCGCTTTGACTTTCGGGAGGTATTTCAATTCCCGGTCGGCACCACGGCTGAACACGAAATCGCGTTCGCCATCTTCAGATATGGATACAAATGCGAGGGTTGTAAAGGTGTCTGAGCGTTGCAAATAGGTGGTATCCACCTTGTTTTCTTCTAAAACGTCCAGCAAAAAATTACCGAAGGGGTCCTCCCCTAGGCATCCTATAAAGGAGCTCTTTCCTCCCAACCGGGCAATCGCACAGGCGACATTAGCCGGAGCTCCCCCGGCCTTTTTAGTGAATACGGTGGCTTTGCTCAGGTCATTCCCCTGGTTCTCGGCTACGAAGTCGATAAGCAATTCCCCGATACAGAATACCTTTTTCATCTTTTCGGATATACTGGTCTGTCCCTTTTCCTCTCAGGTTTTATTACCATCACCCGTTTGGCAAGCCGGCGCCTGGTATGCGCCTTTTTAGGAAAGTGAAAAGTAAACAGAAAACGGCGTTTAAACCAAAAATTGAGAGATTATTCCCCTTTCCCTTTTCGAGAATGCCAGGGCGATTGTACCTTGGCATCATTGCCGGATCCGGGATCCGGAATACCCCTGGGGGATCGTTTTTAAGGGATGCGGCAGGGCAATAGCTTAACAGGAACATGAATCAATTCGTCATTGGAGATATTCACAGCGGGCTTCGGGCACTAAAGGAGGTCCTCCAAAAGGTAAATCCGAGGCCGGAGGACCTGTTGATCTTTCTCGGCGACTATGTGGACGGATGGAGTGATGCGGCCGAAACCATTGATTTCCTGATCTCCCTGCAGAAGCACAAAACCTGCCTTTTTCTAAGGGGGAATCACGATGACCTTTGTCTGCAGTGGCTACGGGAAGGCGCCTACAACCCGCTTTGGCTGCAATCCGGAGGTGAGGCAACCCGGAAGTCCTACGCCGGGATCGGCCAGGCCACGCGCAGGGCCCATGTCCGCTTTCTGGAATCCCTGGAGAATTACTACAGGGATTCGGCTAATCGTTTGTTCCTGCATGCAGGGTTTACCAGTCAAAAAGGGGTGCAACAGGAATATTATGCCAAAAATTTTTACTGGGACAGAACGCTTTGGGAGACCGCCCTTTCCCTGAACCCTGGGTTAAAACCCGAAGATCCCCATTACCCTGCCAGGCTGAAGTTGTACACCGAAATCTTTATAGGCCACACCCCCGTTACCAGGCTTGGACAACAAACCCCATACAAAGCGGCAAATGTTTGGAACGTGGATACGGGAGCCGCTTTCAAAGGCCCCCTTTCTGTTCTGGAAGTCGGCAGTAAAAAAGTTTGGCAGAGCCGGCCCGTACATCTGTATTACCCCGGAGAGCAAGGACGCAACTAATCGGAAGGATCCACTGTTTAAGGTTGGTTTCAGATCCTGCCGTGGTAGTGTTCCTTCTGCCACCTTGCAAGTTCGCGCCACCTGCCTTCATAGGCCATTCGGGCCTGCATAGGCCATGAGGCAGGGTCGTGGACCTGATAGTGCTCTCCTCCGGAATCGAGCACTTCCTGGCACTTGTCTACTGAAATTTCTGAAAGTGCTTTCCAGGACTTGATCTGAAAGTTATGGAAAAGCCCCTCGATTTTTGGTCCGATCCCTTCAATGATGGTCAGGTCATCCTGCAGGACTTTTTTGCCCAGTGCCACCTGGGCGGCTTTGGGATCAAAAGGGACAACATGGGATACGTTGCGCGCACGGGCAACCGCCAGCCTTTCCATGCAGGAATCCAGGTCGGCTTTCAGTTTTTCGTTGGAGGAATTGACGATCTCCAGTTCACTTCGAAGAGAGGAAGAGCCCAGCGGGCCTCTTCCCCAGATATACCCGATAATCCCACACAGGATGCCGGATAACATCGGAATGATCCAGTACAAAAGGTTCATGTTATCTGCGCTCATAGTCGGTTTTATAAGAAAAGGGGCGTGCTTCGGAAGTCCTTTTCCCTAAGGTCTTTGGAAAAGGAATAAGTTCCGGAAAGTCCCTGAAGACAAGGTATTAAAATTTCCCGAAAATTATCCGTTTTCTCTGTGGTGCACCGTGTTTTCCGGCTGACTGGCACCTTACTTGATGGTTTTTGTTTCCAGGCTTTTTGCCAACCATACAATTATAAATGCAGGTTATACATTTGACGTTGTGAAAAAATTTCTATTTGGGACCTTTACATAAACCTCTGATGGGTTCTTTTTACATCCAGTAATATCCTGTACTTCTGCAGGATTCCCATTTGAGTGGGTTTTATTTTGGATTAGTTTGGTTAGTTTGAAAATCCGCCAATAGCCCGCTAAGCTGCTATGGCGGATTTTTCTTTTCTATATAAGCTCCTCTCCTGTAATTCTATGGGGCACTGCTCAGTACGAATCCTGTCTACAGGTCGAATTTGATGCCTTGTGCCAGGGGAAGCTCTGTACTGTAATTAATGGTATTGGTCTGCCGGCGCATGTAAATCTTCCATGCGTCTGAGCCGGATTCCCGGCCGCCTCCGGTTTCTTTTTCCCCTCCGAAGGCGCCTCCTATTTCAGCCCCGGAAGTCCCGATATTCACATTGGCGATACCGCAGTCGCTGCCCGCCGCAGAAAGGAATGTTTCCGCTTCCCGCAAATTATTGGTCATAATGGCCGAAGAGAGTCCCTGGCGCACTCCGTTTTGGAGGGCAATGGCATTTTCCACCCCATCGCTGTATTTCAGCAGGTACAGGATGGGAGCAAAGGTCTCGTGCTGTACAATCTCGAAGTGGTTCTGAGCTTCTGCAATTGCGGGCTTTACATAGCAGCCACTCTCAAAACCGGGTCCGTCCAGGACACCGCCGGGAACGATGAGGCGTCCTCCCTCTTCCACAACTTTATTGAGAGCATCCTGGTACATGGCTACCGCATCCCTGTCGATCAGCGGTCCTACGTGGTTGTTTTCGTCAAGTGGGTTTCCAATGCTCAACTGGTCGTAGGCGCTGACCAGGGCATCACGGACCTCATCGTAAATGGATTCGTGAATAATCAATCGCCGGGTGGAAGTACACCGCTGTCCACAGGTACCCACCGCTCCGAAAACCGCGCCGATCACGGTCATCTTTATATCGGCGTCCGGGGTAACGATTATAGCGTTGTTTCCACCGAGTTCAAGAAGGGTTTTCCCAAGCCGGGCACCCACTGCCTGGGCCACGATTTTTCCCATTCTGATGGAACCTGTGGCGGATATAAGTGGAATCCTCTCGTCATGCGTCATGAATTCCCCAACGCGGTAATCTCCGTTAATCAGGCAGGAAATACCTTCAGGCATTCCATTTTTCCGGAACACTTCCGCTGCAATATGTTGGCAGGCTACTCCGCACAGGGGGGCCTTTTCAGAAGGTTTCCATACACAGACATCCCCACAGGCCCAGGCCAGAGCGGTGTTCCAGCTCCATACGGCCACCGGGAAATTAAAGGCAGAGATAATTCCCACAATACCCAGGGGGTGGTATTGCTCGTACATCCGGTGCTTCGGACGTTCTGAATGCATGGTAAACCCGTGTAGCTGACGGGAAAGGCCCACGGCAAAATCACAGATATCGATCATCTCCTGTACTTCCCCAAGGCCTTCCTGATAGGATTTCCCCATTTCATAGGAAACCAGTTTTCCCAGGGGTTCTTTCAGTTCCCGGAGTCGCTCCCCGAACTGGCGGATTATCTCACCTCGCTTTGGAGCAGGGACCGCGCGCCATACTTTGAACGCTTCAGTGGCTGTTTCGATTACTTTCTCAAAATCTTCCCGGGTAGTCGTTTGCACCTTTGCAATAAGGGCCCCGTCCACCGGCGATACCGACTCGAGGATTTCGCCCTTTGCAAAACAATTTTCTCCCGTTGAAGAACCCGGATTTACTTCTTGTATCCCGAGCGCTTTTAAAGCTTCTTCAATTCCAAAACCAAGTGCCACTTCAGCCATTTTATAACGATTTAAATCTATTTTGTTAGAATTCCTACAAAATTACGAAATCTCTGGACGGAAAGAGGTATACCGGGGTGAAACTTTTAGGAGTCTACATGGGATGGTAACTCCTCATCTCCAGGTTCCTGTAAGGGCATGGATTCATGCTGTGGGCAGCTGGAAGAGAAACACATTCGAAAGTCCCGAAAGTCCAATCCGGAAGCGGGTTGAAAATCAATCGCCGGGTGATTTGGTGAAACGCTCATCGGCCTCCATAACCGTCCCACAGTGGTCGCATGTCCGCAATTCCACCGAGTTGTAAAAGGCCTCGAAATGGGGGAGGAAATCCTTTTCGATGTCGTTCAGGGTGAAGTAGACTTCATACAGTTTGTGATTGCAGTTGTCACAATACCAGAGCAGGCCATCCCTGAGGTTCAGGTGATCCCGCCGCCGTTCGACGACCAGGCCGATAGAATCGGGGTGCCTTACCGGGGAGTGCGGAACTTTTGCAGGGTGCAGGTACATGTCGCCAGGCCCAAGGGTGAGCGTCCTTTTCTTCCCGTCTTCCTGTACGTGGATTTCGATACTCCCTTCAAGCTGGTAAAACAATTCTTCGGTTTCATTATAATGGTAATCCTTGCGCGCATTGGGTCCCGCTACAATCATGACAATATAATCCTCAGCCTCCCTGTACAGGTTCCTGTTTCCCACGGGGGGTTTTAATTCCTCCCGGTGGGCATCGATCCATTCTGCAAGGTTAAAAGGGGGGGTAATCTTCATAGGGCCTGATTTCAATTATAAGGACCTAAAGATACGAAAATGCCCAGCCTTGTCTTAATCAGGCAAAGGGGCGTTTTTGGGAGCTTTTATTTCAGATAGAAGAGTTGGACGAAGTACAGGGTTCCTTTTGCGTCCCTTTTCACACTGATAGCGGTATGTGAATAGTTGCCTTCCACGGTTTTGCGGTGGGATTCACTGGAGAGCCATCCATCAAGGGCCTTCTTTGCAGTTTTGTAGCCCTTAGCCAGATTTTCAGAGACTGCCATCGCATTTTCTTCTCTTGAAATTAAGGAAGCTCTGTTGTTAAAATTATCGTGGCTGATAGTGCCTTTTTCTATCATATAATCCGTGTGCGAACTGGCATACTTATAGGCGACTTCACTAAAGGAAAGCGCTTTTTGCCCCATGGAAGCTCGGTGCTGGTTCACCATATCGAGCAATTCGTTCTCAATTCCGGGAACCTTATGAGCTACAAGGGCGTATTCCTTTTCCGGGGATTCCTTGGTACAGGAAAAACTGAAAATTACAGTCAAAACTAAAAGCGCGTGCCGCAAATTCATAGATATATGATCTGATTGCAAGCAGGTCACTTCACGTTATGTAAGACTTGGGGAGTCTTTTTCTGCCCAAGGGCATCATGCCAATATTAATGAGTATTGGACAGATAATCGTTCTCCGTGGTCCTTTTTTCGATTAATTGACAGAAGCCATCGGAGAGATGCAAAATACGGAATATTTAGAAAGTTGGGCTGCAAACTCCTTTTTAGGGCAAAAGGACCTTTAATTCGGACAAACGCATCTGAAGTTACGGATAATCCGATGATTCAGCTTCTAAGATGCTTGAAAACACAAAGGCACCCGTTTCTTTCAAGGGGCCGTATAAAACGGATTCTTCAAAGGTTGCCGGCTCTACCCAGTGGAGCGGGAGGTTGGCCCGTTCAAGGAAAATCAGCAGTGCCCCGAGGATGACAGCCACCTTAACGAGCCCGAAGATCCCACCGGCGATGCGGTTCAGTAATCCGAGCATGGCGAAATCCGCCACGCGTGTCAGGAATTTTCCAAGCAGGTGCACAACCACCACGATGCCTATAAAGGTGATGATAAAGGCGGTGATTTTGATGTAGGTCGGATCCCAGTCCAGGCGCTCGCTCAGGTAATCCGATGTGAGATAGGAAAAATGGATGGCCCCGTAGATGCCTGCGATCAGGGCGATTACAGAAGCAATTTCCACGAAAAATCCATTCTTAAGTCCTCTGAAAAGCCCATATGCCAACAGGACCCCGAGGATGATATCCAATATTCCCATTCCCTGTTTTTAACAAAGATAGCGCATTGATTTGTACCTTTGGGACTTCGCTATGGCGTTCCAAATCCTTTTAAAAGTATGTCGAGGGACCCACTACTGAAAGAACGATGGGAAGTACTTACCGAAAAATTGTCCAGGCAATTTGCGGATGGGGCTCCCCTGGACCTGGATGCCATTATTTACCTGATTGGCGTACAGGAGCTGGGGCAATTGCAGCGATCCTTCAAAAAAGATGAAAAAATTAACCTGATGCATATCGCCATATGCCGGCTGCTCGAGCCATATGGATATTATGAATTTGATTGCTTTGACGAAGAGGGGTGGCCGCATTATCGGTTGCTGGAGTCGCTTCCGCCGCTTAAGGCCGGAGAGCAGACAGTACTGATGAAGGAGGCGATTGTATCCTATTTTACGGAGAAGGAATACCTCTGATGAAACCCGAAACCCCCTATTATGCGGTGGTCTTCACTTCCAGCAGAACCCTTCTGGACGAGGAGCCTTATGCCCTGATGGCTGCCGAAATGATGGAGTTGGCCCGTTCGCAGCCCGGATTTCTGGGGGTTGATCACGCCAGGGAGGATATCGGGATTACGGTGAGTTACTGGGACTCTCTGAAAAGCATAGCAGCCTGGAAAGCGCAGGCGCGGCACAAACTCGCACAGGAAATGGGACAGAAGTACTGGTATGAATCCTACACCATACGGATTTGTCGCGTGGAACGCGAGTATACCTTTGACCGAAAGACACCGGAACAAACCGGGGATAAATCCGGAAGTTCTTAGCCTTTTCATAACCGCGGGGGTTTGACAGCCACCCCCTGATCCCTTATTTTTGGTAAAAACAGAAATTTGCTATGGAACAGCCGCGCCCTTTTTCTGCCCTTGACAGGTCTGAAGACCTCAAGGCATTAACTTCGGAATCCTTTGACATTCTGGTCATCGGTGGGGGAATAACCGGAGCGGGGATTGCTCTGGATGCAGCTTCCCGCGGGCTGAAGGTGGCGCTCCTGGAGAAAGGCGATTTCGCCTCCGGTACCAGCAGTAAATCCACCAAGCTCATCCATGGAGGGCTTCGGTACCTGAAGCAGTTTGATTTCTGGCTGGTGAAGGAGGTGGGGTCAGAACGGGCGATTGTACACAAACTGGCTCCGCACCTGGTGCTTCCTGAAAAAATGCTGCTGCCCCTTATCGAAGGGGGGTCTTACGGAAAATGGCTAACCTCCATCGGGCTTAAGGTGTATGATATTCTCGCCCAGGTTACCGGTGATGACAAGCGGCAGATGCTGGAGAAGAAAGAGGCCCTCAAGAAGGAGCCCCTCCTGCCCAAAAAGCTTCTCAAAGGTGCCGGATATTATGCCGAATACCGGACAGATGATTCCCGGCTGACCATTGAAAACATTAAAACCAGCCTGCAGTTCGGGGCCAGGGCCCTTAATTATTCGGAGGTGACCGATTTTCGCTATGATGGCGAAGGCAGGGTCTCCGGGGTGGTGGCAACAGACCTGATCGGGGGAAAGTCATTTGAAGTGACCTCCCGCTATGTGATCAGTGCTGCGGGCCCCTGGGTAGACGAGCTAAGGAGTATTAACCACAGCAAGAAAGGCAAGCGACTCCATCTCACCAAAGGGGTACACCTGGTGTTTCCTTATGAGAAGTTGCCGGTGAAACAGTCTGTTTACTTTGATGTCCCGGATGGGCGGATGATCTTCGCCATCCCAAGGGGCAGGATCACCTATGTCGGTACGACGGATACCAACTACAATTCTGACAAGGATGATGTGCGCACAGACCTCGCCGATGCGATATACCTGATCTCCGCAGTCAATAATATGTTTCCCTCCATCGAGTTGGAAATGTCTGACATCGAATCGTCCTGGGCCGGGCTGAGGCCGCTTATCCATGAGGAAGGAAAATCTACCTCCGAACTTTCCAGAAAAGACGAGATATTCGTCTCGGATTCGGGGCTGATCAGTATTGCAGGGGGGAAGCTCACTGGGTACCGGAAAATGGCCGAAAGGGTCGTCAACCGAATCGCCGGGAAGATGGAAGAAGACCATGAAATTGAGCTCCCGGAATGCCGTACAGATCAGATCCCCTTATGCGGAAGTGATTTTGATACCTCCAAACAGGTTCAAAAGTACATCGATGAGGTTTCGGAAGATCTGACTTCGGAAGGGTTTCAGCCCTATGACGCCTGGTACCTTGTAACGAATTACGGCCGGCAAACCGAAATAATTCTTGAAAACTACCGGAAGTTGAAAGACCCGGATGCCTGCTGGAGGCTTATGAAAGCAGAATTGCATTTCGGGTTGGAGCACGAAATGATACAAAACCCCATGGATTTTCTGATCCGGAGAACCGGACGCCTGTATTTCGATATTCATTCCGTACGAAAGTACCAGAAGAGGGTAATCGACGAGTGCGCCAAAAAGCTTAAGGCCGGAACCAACTCCAAGGCGGCCTGGAAAGCCGAATTGGAAATCCAGCTGGAGCGCCACAGTTCTTTTAGCCTGGAAACGGCCTGAAACCTGGAATGAAAACGTAAATTCCGTCAGCTGATCTGGTCAGCGAGGTCCGTGAAGACCTTTTTGGGATTTTCGTTTTTGTAGAGAACGTGGTAGACAGCATCGATGATGGGGGTTTTAACCTTTTTTTCGAAGCCTTCCTTTATTTTGAAAGCGCTCTCCACGGCGTAATAGCCCTCGGCAACCATATTCATTTCCATCATGGCGCTTTTCACCGTATATCCCTTTCCGATCATGTTGCCAAACATCCGGTTCCGGCTGAAGGTGGAATAGCCGGTTACCAGCAGGTCCCCCAGATAGGCCGAATGGTTAATGTTTCTGTCGATGTTATACAAGCGCTTGGTATAACGTTTCATCTCACGAATGGCATTGCTCATCAGGACGGACTGAAAGTTGTCCCCATAGCCGAGACCGTGGGCAATCCCGGCGGCAATGGCATAGATGTTCTTCAGCATGGCCGCATATTCCGTCCCTATGATGTCTTTGCTCACCTTGGTTTTGATGTAGGAACTGCTAAGGGCTGCTGCCACCTTTTTTGCCCGTGCCTTGTTTGCACAGGCAATGGTGAGGTAGGAAAGGCGTTCCAGGGCCACTTCCTCTGCGTGGCAGGGACCGGTGATTACCCCGATCTGTTGAAAGGGGATGTCGTACAAGTCGTGGAATTGCTCTCCGACGATCTTACCGCTTTCCGGCACGATACCCTTGATGGCAGAGAAAATCGTCTTCTCCCGCAGGGAAACCGTCAGGCGTTTAAGTTCTTTTTCCAGGAAAGCCGAGGGGATGGCAAAGATCAGGATATCTGCAGCTGAGGCCGCCTGGTCAATATTATCTGTCAGCCGCAGTTGTGAAAGGTCAAAAGTTACCGAACTCAGATAATTGGGGTTGTGCCCGTGTTCCTTGAGGTACTCGAGGGCTTCGGTATTCCGCATGTACCAGTGTACTTCGTCAAGGTTTTCACACAGCATTTTAACCAGGGCAGTACCCCAGCTTCCTCCACCCAATACAGCGAATTTCGGTTGTTCCTTCACCGCGTTGATTTTCCTCAAAAGTAGTCATTTATAGCCTTTTTCCGGGACCTGAAAATAAGTGAGAACGAATTTGGACAGGGCTATATGCCTGTTTCCCGCCAGTCCGTGCGTCAACCTGTTTTTCCTTTGGAGATCCATCTGAATCCCTGAAATTTAGTACCTTAAAGGATCGTAAAAGACCAGATTATGAAGGATTCTTCCAAAATAGAAATGGGCAATAAGGCCCATCAGGAAATACCCGGTAACCCCTCTACTGCAACCAGCAGCAAGAAGATGTTGAATGACCGTTCTGTGAATAAGGAACTTCTCGCCCTCAGTGAGGCGGATTGGGAGCACTGGGTCCAGGAAGGGTTTGTCATAATCAAAGAGGCCATTCCCCCGGAGCAGGCAGCCAAAACCGCAGCTTTCCTCTGGGAATTCGAGGAGAAGGATCCGGAGGACCCCACTACCTGGTATACAGCTCCGAGGGCCGAAATGAAAATGAAGGAACTGGCTGGTACCGGGATGGTTGAAGTCTATAACACCCAGCAACTTTGGGACAACCGCCAGGCCCGGAAGATTTACGAGGCCTTTGTGGATATCTGGGGGACGGAGGAGCTCTGGGTAACCATTGACCGGGCAAACCTCAATTTTCCCTCACGTCCGGGTTATGAGCAAAAGGGATTCATCCACTGGGATTACGATCCCGAGACGAAACCCCAGAATGTACAGGGGGTGCTTGCCCTTGCAGACCAGACCGACCCAAGGATGGGAGGGTTTCAATGCATTCCATGGCTTTATCGGAATTACGAAACATGGAAAAAAACACAACCGGAAGACCGGGACCACTTCCAGCCGGACATCAGTGGTTTGGAGGACAAACTGGTAAAGGTCAAACTGCGGGCAGGGGACCTGCTCATTTTCAACAGCCTGCTCCCACACGGGATCAGGCCGAATCTGTCAAAGGACAAGGTGCGTATCGCCCAGTACATCTCTATGATGCCGGCAGAACCGGAAAATGAGACCCTCCTCCAATGGCGCGTTCACTCCTGGAAAAACCGGGTAGCCCCCGAAGGATATGCCTTCCCCGGGGATCCCAGGAATTGGGAACAAACCCGATACGAGAGAGCCCGGCTTTCCGGCCTTGGACGAAAACTCCTCGGGCTGGACCGCTGGTAAGGCCTATTCCTTCATAAGGCTGATGGCCAGTCCGCCACCCGCGGCAAGGCGGAAGCGGAGTTTGGTGCTGCTGTTTACCGTTTGCTCTTCGATCACAACGGCCGTTGGATTATCCCGGTAATGAGCCTCAGGATGATCCCTGTAGATAGCGGCTGAAAACAATGGTTACAAAATCCCCAACTTCTCCATTGAGGACTCTGGATTGTTCCCAATCCACGCCCACATCCCGGATAAATTGAAAGGCGGGTTGCCCCTCATAGTTCTCAGGCAGGTCGCACGCCATCTGGATCGGGCTGTAAATCACCACATAGAGCGCCAGTTGATGGGCCAGGGTGGTGTTTACCTGATTTTCGGGTTTCTGCTGCAGGCCGATGTCGAAGACTCCCGGGGTGAAATCGATGGGGCCGGCCAGCATGCGTGTAAAGGCTACAATAGGGAGGTGCTCAGGGGGATTTCCCCCTTCTATTGCCCAGGCATTGAATTCCTGGCCCCGAAGCCCTTCTCTCGAAATGGCATTGGGATAGGTCCTTCTGAGTCCCGTGGCCTTGATAGGTTCGTGGGCGTTGATCGCCACCTCGTACTCGGCGGCGGTTTCAAGTACCTTGCGATAATGGTTTACCATCCACTGTCCGTGGTGGTATTCCCCCTTAGGGATGATCTTACCCACATAACCGGTCTTCACCGAGTGTATGCCAAGGTCCCTCATGAGGGAATAGGCGGTGTCCAATTGCTGTTCATAGGTTCTGGGGGCAGCGGAAGTCTCGTGGTGCATGATGATCTCCACACCTTTTTGCCGGCCGTAGTCTGCGAGGGCTTCAATATCGTAATCGGGATAGGGTGTTACAAAATCGAAAACCCCTTCGCGGTCCTCAAAGCCTATCCAATGTTCCCAACCGGTATTCCAGCCTTCAACCAGGACCCCTTTTATGTTGTTGTCAGCGGCAAAATCAATATACCGCTTGGTGTTTTCTGTGGTGGCTCCGTGCTTGCCGTGGGCTTTTCCTGTATCTGCCCACAGGCCGTTTTCATCCCGGGTCATCCCGTAGTCCCAGGTCGCGATATTCAGGTGCATTTCCCACCAGATACCGACGTATTTCATAGGGGTGAACCAGGAAACATCCCCCAGTTTATTCGGTTCATTGAGGTTTTCAATTAACCGGGACTCGATCAGGCCCCCCGCCCGCTCGGCAATCTGCATGGTCCGCCACGGAGTGGTAAAAGGCAGCGCACGCCTCACTTTGTAGTCGTACCGGTCTGAGCCTACCAGGCCACTGCTGAGTTTCAGGTTGTCGCGATCTACTTTAAGGGTCATCCCGGCATAATCCGTTAGGTTGGCTTCATGGAAACTCAGGTGGAGTCCCTCATCCGTGCGCATGGTCACAGGAGTGTTAACGGCATTTTCGGGAATGTAGGTAGCGGCCAGGTTTGGATGTTCCCTTTTGGACAATGCATCGATTTCTGAAACCCGGGTCGTATTGTAAAGGTGTTCGTAAATATCCCAGTCA
Organism: Robiginitalea sp.; assembly: GCA_037382325.1. Taxonomy (GTDB): domain Bacteria; phylum Bacteroidota; class Bacteroidia; order Flavobacteriales; family Flavobacteriaceae; genus Robiginitalea. Next base: position 466 of record JARRQA010000011.1, on the reverse strand, counting down.
CCGGGGATCCACCAGGTCATATGATCTCCCGTCAATTGGAATTCGGTTAGTTCCTCTGTGATAAAAAGGGTGTCTGTACCGGGCTGCTCTGGGAATTCATACCGGAAGGCCACCCCGTCCTCATAGGCCCGGAAATGGAGGATCAGTTTTCGTCCGGGAGCCTGTTCTTCCTCCAGAACAACTCGGGCAGCGTTGTAGCGGTTTCGTACCTCTCGCTGTTCCCCCCAGGGCATCTCCCAGGTCTCATCTTCCGGGAGGACACTGCTCTCCATCCACCGCAACCCATTGATGAGCGGGGGTTGATCTTTAAATTCAAAGCCCAGACCCGAACTGTCGATCACGGGCGTTCCATTCCGAAATACCTGATACCCCGGCCGGCCACGGGCATCGAGGTATATATCGATCTGATGGGTTCCTTCCGGTGAATTCAGGGATAGGGAATCCGGGGCAGGGCTTTGGCAGCTAT